>VGHA01000001.1 GCA_016868375.1 Betaproteobacteria bacterium
GGACTGGTTCGCCTCGGACTGCCAACTTGCCGGACATCACATTGAACAGGGCCTGCAGGCAGCAGGGCGTGACACCGAGGGCAAGCTTGCCCATCCGATCACGCTGCTCCGCATCGCCTACGGTCTTCACTAAGTTCCCTCACCCTCAACCATCCATTAGAAACACATCGACATGAGTATCGCCATGCCGCAAGTCACCCGTGAATCGCTGATGACGCTCGAGGCCTATTCGCGCGGACGCGCTGAGTTCCGACGCAAGGTTATCGAACACAAGAAGCCGAGGAAGGTCCACCTCGGCGAAAACGTCACGTTGCTGTTCGAAGACGAAACAACCATTCGGTACCAGATCCAGGAAATGCTTCGCATTGAAAAGATCTTCGAAGAGGAAGGCATTCAGCACGAACTTGACGCCTATAACCCACTCATCCCGGACGGGCGGAATTTCAAGGCCACCATGCTGATTGAGTTTGTCGAAGCCACCACTCGCCGTCAGGAACTTGCGAAGCTGATCGGCATTGAGGACCGCGTGTGGGTGCAGGTGGAGGGCTCGCCCCGCGTTTATGCGATTGCCGACGAGGATCTGGAGCGCGAGAACGAGGAAAAAACCTCGTCCGTCCATTTTCTGCGCTTTGAACTGACCGATGACATGGCTGCCGCACTGAAGTACGGGGTGTCGTTGGCCATTGGGGTGGACCACCCCAACTACACCGCGTCGGTGTCTCCCGTGGCGCCCGAAACGCGCGCTGCGCTGGCGGCTGACCTGGCTTAATCGGGAAAAGCCTCGCGGAACGCGCCGCCGGCTTGGCAGCGCGTTCCGTTCGGTCCCGCCTGCCGGGACCAATAAAGTGCGCGCCTTGGTTGCGCGAGCCCGGTTCTGCTGCTAGTTTGCCCGCACAACAAGGTGCCGGGCTCGATTTCTCTGATTCGCACCTCAAACGGCTGGGTTCGAGCCCGTCCGGCCATCAGGGAGACAACCATGCAGTTCACCCGTCGCGCAGCCCTTCTCGCCCTTGGCGCCAGCAGCCTCTCAGTATCTGGAACAGCGTTTGCTCAGGCAGGCACCGACCTGAAATTTGGCGCGATGCCGCTGG
Organism: Betaproteobacteria bacterium; assembly: GCA_016868375.1. Lineage (GTDB taxonomy): Bacteria > Pseudomonadota > Gammaproteobacteria > Burkholderiales > Burkholderiaceae_E > SYIM01. Next base: position 1,092 of record VGHA01000001.1, read on the forward strand.
GCTCGATCTGGTATGTGTTTGCCGCAAGCGTCGCGAAACACGTGCAGCCTGCGCTGCCCGCAGGGTCCAAGGTTGACATCATCGCGCGCGGCGGCGGTATCGGAAACCCGATTCTGGTAAACGAAGGCAAGGCTGACGTCGCATTCGCCAATGTGATTACCTCGGTGTGGGCCATGAACGGCGAGGAGGAAATCTACAAAGGCAAGAAGTATCCGAACATTCGCGCCTTGCTGGGCGGCCTGAATGAAGTCTGGATCGCCGGGATGCTGACCGAGGACTACATTCGGCGCACCGGCAACGACGCGCTCGATAAGGCGCTGCTCTCAAAGGACCCGCCGCGACTCATCATGAAGCCGGCCGGCAGCACGGTGCCGCCTTCGGTTCGGATCATCTTCGAGTCGTTGGGGCTCACGTTCGACAAGTACCGCGCGGCCGGCGGCCAGATCATTCAGATAGATGTCGGCCAGATTCCCAACATGATGCGAAACGGCCGTGCCGATCTTTATTTCGAAAGTGTTTCGCCAGGCCACCCTGCCACACAAGAGGTCACGCTCACAGTCCCGATGCGGTTTATGGACCTGCCCGACCGATCATTGAAGGCGCTCGCCCAAAACGGCCTCAAGGTGCATCCGCTACCCGCGTCGTTCAAGGGGCAGAACGGTCCGACCAAGGCGGCTGACTTCGGAACCAACATGATCGTCCATAAGGACATGCCCGACGCGACGGCCTACGCGATTACCAAAGCGGTCATTGAGAACCGCGACGCGATCGTCGCCGAGAACAAGGCTATGGAGGGCTTCGTCGCCAAAGATGCCTGGCGCCCTGAAAACGTCGGCATCCCGCTGCATCCGGGCGCGATCCGCTATTACAAAGAACGCGGCTGGATGTGAGTGCGCCGCTTGCCCGGCTGCTGAGCCCGCGGTTTCTGCTCGCACTCGTCTTCCTGCTGTTTCAGCTTTATCTGCTTGTCGAGCCGCTGCAGCAGGAGATCACCCTGCCGGTACATATCGGGCTGTCACTGCTGGCCGTGTTCGCCTGGGTGCCGGCGGGCAGCCAGCGATGGCACCGGGTTATCGATGGTTTGCTGCTTGCGGCCAGCGCGGCCGTCCTCGCCTACTACCTCATTGAGCTGCCGCGTCTGTCAGACAGAATGGAGAATGTCGACGATGTATTGAGCGTTGACCTGCTGTTTGGCTCACTGCTGCTGCTGGTGCTGATGGAGGCGGTTCGCCGGGTGGTGGGCTGGAGCCTGATCTGGGTGATTGCGGCGTTCGTTGCGTACTGTTTTCTCGGACCTTGGGCGCCCGGCTGGCTGTCTTTCCAGGGTTTCGAGTTTTCGTTGTTCATCGAAATCATGACAATGGCGTCGCACGGGGTGTTGGGGGTCACCACGCAAACCTCGGTCGATTTCGTCTGGTATTTCATATTGTTTGGCGTGGTGTATTCGGCCACTGGTGGCGGGCAGCTGTTCATTGACAGCGCGCTGCGGCTGGTTGGCCAACGCCGAGGCGGTGCGGCAAAGTCTGGAATTGTTGCCTCGGCGATGTTTGGAACCATCAGCGGCAGCGCGGTGGCCAATGTGGTGGCTACCGGAATCTTCACGATTCCTCTTATGAAGCGAACTGGCTACACCGCCGAGGAAGCGGGCGCGCACGAAGCAACTTCATCCACGGGCGGCCAACTGATGCCGCCGGTGATGGGCGTCGCCGCGTTCGTGATGGCCGAGCTGCTGGTTGTTCCGTACAGCCGAATCGCGTTGGCGGGGGTCATTCCCGCAGTCGCCTATTACTTCGCGCTTTACATGATCGTCGACCTGAAAGCACAGCGTCGTGGCATTGGAACCCTGGCTGCCAGCGACCTCGGCAGTATCGGCGCAATCGGGCCTCGCGCGCACATGTTCGCTTCGCCGCTGGTGTTGATTGCCATGCTTGCACTCGATTATTCAGCCCCGTTCGCAGCGCTGGTAGCATCGGGCGTGGCGCTCATCACTTGTTATTTTCGCAGAGAGTCGCGGCTATCACTGACCGGCTGGATCGACATGATCGAGGAAACAGCCCGTCAGGCGTCGCAGGTGGCCATTCCGATCATCGCGATCGGCATCATCATTGCCGTTGCAATTCAGTCGAACCTTGCGCTCAAGTTCTCAACACAGCTTATTTCGCTGTCAGGCGGCACGCTGATCGGCGCAATGCTCATGATCATTCTGGGCTGCATTGTGATGGGCATGGGCCTGCCCACGGTTGCGGCCTACATCATTGGTGCGATCCTGTTTGTTCCGGCAATGACCAAGCTTGGCGTCGATACGCTCGCAGCGCATTTCTTCGTGATGTATTACTGCGTGCTGTCGATGATCACACCGCCGGTCGCACTCGCTTCCTACGCGGCGGCAGGAATCGCCCAGGCCGACTCGATGAAAACCGGCTGGCTGGCTTTCAAGCTGTCCATGGTGTTGTTCCTGATTCCGTTCGCATTTGTCTTCGACCCATCCCTGCTCTGGAGTGGCGAGCCGCACTGGATCGCCTTGGCGTTCATCTCGGTGATGGCAGCCACCCACGCGTGGGCGGTCATGTTGGAAGGCTTTCTAAGACGGCCTCTCGGTATTCTGCTTCGCCTGGTATTCGGTGGCTTCGCGCTTGCGGTCCTGTTCTCGCCCACGGGCACACTTGCCTGGGGCATTGCGGCAGCCGGTCTGGCGATCACCCACCTGACCTTGTGGGCGAAGTCGCGATGAGCGCCGCGGGCCCGCCGCGCGCGGGGAAAGGCCAGCGCTGGCCTCGCGAATCGGCTGAATTCAATGATCCTGTCACGGGGCGCCCGGTGCGAAGGATTACGGCGCACCCGTCCATTCACCACCATCCGTTTTTCTTTGTACCGTGCTTTGATCGAGCAATGCAAAGGCTGATTCTGGTGTCGCATCGAACCGGCCGTGCCCAGCTGTTTGCCGAGGACCAGCTTAACGGCGAACTGGTGCAGCTTACCGATAGAGACGACCTGGCGGAGTGGTCGATTCACCCGTCATATGACGGGCGACATGTGTTCTTCACTGCCGGCACCAGTGCCTGGAAGCTTGATCTGGACACCCTTCAGGAAACCGAGCTGACCGGCTTCGGCCAGGTCGCGATGCGTGAACGCGGCATGGTTGGGGCTACGATGGGAACCACCGCCCTCTCGCATGACGACCGCTGGTGGGCGGTGCCCGTGCGGTCCGGTCCCATCACCTGTTTTCATCTGATTGACACCGAGCGAGGGGGCAGCCGCGTCTTTCTCGAGCGCGACACCATCGGACACCCACAGTTTCATCCCGACGATTCCAACCTGATCTTTTTCGCCGGACCGCTCACTAACCGGATCTGGTGCACGACGCGCGATGGTGGGAACGTCTGGAACCCCTACCCACGCAATGATCTGCTCCAGTGGATCACGCATGAAATGTGGATACCGGGGACCCGCGAGCTGGCATTTGTTGACTGGCCCAACGGCATGCGGGCGGTCAATGTGGACACTGGGGCGTGCCGGTGGCTGACACGCTTTCCTGCGTGGCATGCAGCAATCGACCCCAGCGGCCAGCGCGCGGTGTGCGACACCACGTTTCCCGACCGTGGCATTCACCTGATTGACCTCAACACGGGCGTCGCACGCCCGCTCTGTACGCCAGGCTCCAGCAACGCGGGAAGCCACTGGGGCGGCCCGTTTCCTTACAACAATGGTCCGGTGGAAGTGTATGCGCCCCAGCACACGCATCCGCATCCGCGCTTCTCGCCCGATGGCCGCAGAGTGATCTACACCTCCGACGCCGACGGATACGCCCAGTTGTATGAGTGTGATATTGATGAGGAGCCTGCTTGATCAGCGCCCCAGCGGCCCAGCCGAAGCTCGATGTGTTCTCGCACATTTTTCCGCCCGCTTATTTTGAGCGGATGAAGGCGCTCGCGCGAGATCTTGGCGCCATCAAGCGCTGGCTCACGATTCCGGTGCTCTACGACCTCGGGGCGCGGCTGCGGATGATGGATCAGTTCCCTGGCTATCAGCAGCTGCTGACGCTTTCCAATCCGCCCATCGAGATGGTTGCCGGCCCGAACGATTCACCGGCGCTCGCCCAACTCGCCAATGACGGCATGGCTGAGATCGTCGATCAATACCCCGAACGCTTTCCCGGCTTCGTGGCGTCGCTGCCCATGAACCATATCCCGGCAGCACTGGACGAAATGGACCGTGCGATTGAGCAGTTGGGAGCCTGCGGCATCCAGATTTACACCAACGTCAATGGCCGACCGCTGGATGACCCCGAGTTCTGGCCCATTTTCGAGCGTGCAGTGACGCGACACCAGGTCCCCATCTGGATGCACCCGGCGCGCGGCGCAGGTTTTCCTGACTACCTGACTGAGAAGAAATCGAAGTTCGAAATCTGGTGGACCTTTGGCTGGCCTTACGAAACCAGCGCAGCCATGACCCGCATGGTGTTCTCCGGATTTTTTGATCGCCTGCCTGATTTGAAGCTGATCACCCATCATATGGGTGCAATGATTCCTTTCTTCGACGGTCGTATCGGGCCCGGGCTGGATCAGTTTGGCAGCCGCACGTCGGATGAGGACTATGAGGGGCTCTTGAAGCGCATGCCGCGCCGCCCAATCGACTATTTCCGCATGTTTTACGCCGACACGGCGCTGGCAGGGGGCAGTTCAGGTCTGCGCTGTGGGCTCGACTTTTTCGGGGTGGACCGCGTGTTGTTCGCATGCGATTGCCCATTCGACCCGGAAGGTGGCCCGATGTTCCTGCGCACCATTCCTGAAGCCATCGACTCGCTGGGGCTGTCTGACGAAGACCGCGGCAAGATTTATTTTGGCAATGCGATGAAGATGCTGCGGCTGCGACACCGCAGCAATGGTGCCGCCGGCTAGCCTGACGCATCACTGATCATGATTGACGTATCGGTTGACCAACCCGCGCGACGCGCCCGCCTGGCGATTCGCGAAGGGCGACATACCGGATCATCGCGCGGACTCGCAATGGGCTATGTCCAGTGCAATCTCGTCATCCTGCCGCGTCCTTACGCATTCGACTTCCTGCTCTACTGTCAACGCAACCCGCGTGCATGTCCGGTATTGGAAGTGACCGACCCGGGCAACCCCGAGCCGCAGCGTATTGCCCCCGGCGCAGATCTGCGCACCGATCTTGCGCGCTACACCGTGTGGCGAAACGGACAGCGTGAAGACGATCGACCTGACATCGGCTCACTGTGGCGCGATGACCTCGTAGCGTTTCTGATTGGCTCAGGCATCACCTTCGACCTGGCACTCGAGCGTGCGGGAGTTCCCACTGACCGCGACCGCTGGGTGCTGAACACCACGCTGCCCACCGAGGCGGCCGGGCCGTTCGCCGGTCCCCTGGTGGTCACCATGCGCTGGCTCACCCCGGAGCAGGCCATCATCGCCACCCAGGTTTCGGCTCGGTTTCCATTCAACCACGGCGCACCGATCCATATTGGCGATCCGGCTGCGATTGGCGCAGACCTCGCCCGGCCGCTGTTTGGCCCGCCGGTGGACCGGGTTCCAGCGGGACGCATCGCCGTATTCTGGGCCTGTGGCGTCACGCCCCAGGCCGCGGCTGAGAACGCGAGACCGGAACTCATGATCGCTCACGCACCTGCCCATAGTTTCATTACGGACCTGCTCGCGGACCGCTTCTGTCAGCCGTAGAATTTAGGGGCATGAGCCCCAACAAGCCCTCATCTTTCCTCGCCAGGCGGCGGTTACTGGCCAGCGCGCTGGGCTTGCCCATTGCTGCGCTGGTTGCCAACCGCCCAGTTGCCAGCCCCGCCAGCGTCGATCTTGACTGGCACGACAGCGCGCGCAATCGTCCGGTACCGATTCGGCTTCACTTGCCCCGCTCGCCCGCCGCCGATGCAGCACCGGCCCCGCTCGTTGTGTTCTCCCATGGGCTGGGCGGGTCACGCTACGGCTACACCTGGCTGGGCGAGTATTGGGCCGCTCACGGCATCGCCAGCCTCCATGTTCAGCATGTGGGAAGCGACCGCGCGATCTGGGCAGAACGCGGCAATCCGCTTGCGATGTTGGGTCTGATGCGACAGGCGATCAGCGAGCGCGAGGCGATTGCTCGGGCGCACGATGTTCGATTCGCGCTTGATCAGCTGATAGCCAGCGGATTTTCTCAACGCATTGACACTGCAAGAATCGTGATGGCAGGCCATTCCTATGGCGCCAATACCGCCATGTTGCTGTCGGGTGCGCGGATTGAGCGCGCCGAATTTGAGGCGCCCCTGGCCGACCGACGGGTGTCTGCCGCGATTCTGATCTCGGCCCCGCCCTTTCATGGCGAAGGCTCGCCCAAGCCAATCCTGGCACCGATCCGGGTTCCAACCTTGCATGTGACCGCAACCGAGGACGTCATACGGGTGCCCGGATTTTTCAGCGCCCTCGACGATCGACTGGCGATTTTTGAAGCCGTTGCCGGGCCTGACAAAACACTGGCGGTTTACGCAGGCGGCTCGCACAGCATGTTTACCGACCGGGTGTGGTCTGGCGGTGAGGCGCTGAACCGCTCCGTCAAATCGGCCACGCGCGAATTGGCGCTTGGATTCGTTGAGCGCCTGCTGAAAGGTAGAACGCCGCCGCTTAACGACTGGCCTGCCCGCCACGCGTCCATCCTGGATCGATTCGTACCCAGTCCGGTAAGCAGCGCCTGAGCATTCAGTTAGCAGGCGCTGCGAACGTGTCGCACTACCTGGGCATGGGTGGCGAACCAGGCACCGCCCAGCGAGCGCGCGTGACGGATCAACTCTTCGATGATCCACATCCTTGATCGATACCCGATCATGTGGGGGTGCATTGTCAATTGGAACAGACCGCCCTCCCGAGACGCCGCCTCCAGCTCGCGCCGAAAGATGTCGAACACCGCCTCGGGGGGCGTGTAGGGGCGCAGGCCACTGAATCGATTCATGTTGAAGTACACCGCGTCGTCTCGCATCCACTCCACTGGCAGTTCGATGACGCCGGTGGGCTCGCCGTCCAGCAATAGCTCGTAACAGTCAACGTCAGCCATGAGCGACGAGTCATACTCAAGCCCCATCTCGCGGGTAATGGCGAGCGTGTTGGGGCTGAAGTCCCAGGAAGGGGTTCGGATTCCTACCGGGCGAACGCCCGTAATGGTCTCCAGGGTGTCAGCACTTCGAAGCATCAGGTCGCGCTCGGCGGCCTCTGGCAATACCGAATTGCGTTCGTGAATCCAGCCGTGAATTCCAATCTCATGGCCGGCGGCGACCACTGCGCGCTGCTCTTCCGGATAGAGCAGCGCGGTAACGGCGGGCACATAGAAACTCGCCGGGACCCCCTCTCGCTCGAGCGTTGCAAGGATGCGGGGCACGCCCTGCCGCGCGCCATACTGACCGTGCGACAACTTGCCAATGGATTCGCCGCCGTCTCGCAGCTCGTTGGTCTCGTGGTCGGAGTCGAAAGACAGCGCAACAGCGAATCGCGCCCCATTTGGCCAGCTCGCGGGCTTGAAGCTGCGGCCCGCCCGCACGCGATTCACCAGCCCCCGCCAATGAGACTCAGGCCACTGCCACGGTTCAAGCGCGGGCGTATTCACTTAAACGCTCCTGATACAGGGTTCTGTCCCCACCTACCCGTTTCTGCGGTCGCCGCGCGAACCATGGAAGCTCCCTTTAATCCCTTGGACACACCGACAATAGCTTAGCAATGAGCCCAGCACCGCGTCTAACTGACGCGCCGCTGAAATACGCGCTGGACCAACTGGAATGAATCCATTACAACTGCGGTTGACATGCCCCGTCGCAGGACACCTCACCCCACCGCAAACGCTACATGACGCTTCACACGGCGCTGGAAGGAACCGGCCCGAGACTCGCCCTGCTGCATCCGGTGGGGCTGCACGGGGGGTTTCTTCAGCCGATTTCCCACAGACTTTCTAACCGATTTCAGGTTCTGCGCATCGACCTGCGCGGCCACGGCGCATCACCATTGGATCCGCCTTCGCTCACGATGGCTGAATTCGCCGATGATGTTCATCAGACCCTGCACCAGGCGGGATTTGCTCCCTGCGCGGTTGCGGGTTTTTCATTTGGATCGATGGTCGCGCAAGAGCTGGCGATTCAACATCCGGCCGATGTGTCTGCGCTGATTGCCCTTGCAGGCCCTTGCAGCTGGGACGCTCAGCAGCGCGCCGCGATCGCAGCGCGTGGAACCGATGCGCTGGCCAAGGGCATGGAAGCGGTCGTGGATGCAACCATGGCGCGATGGTTCACGCCAGGGTTTCGTCAAAGCAGGCAGGCTCTTGAAGCGCGCAACACGCTGCTTCAGCGCGATCCGCAAGGCTGGGCGCGTGCATGGCAGGCAATCTCTGAACTGGATACCGAGGCGAGGCTGCGCGGTCTGCGAATACCCGCGCTCTGCGTCGCAGGCGAGTGTGATGTGTCGGCGACGCCTGAGGCGGTACGCCGAATCGCAGCCGCAATTCCGGGCGCACGCTACGCAGCGCTTTCAAGCGCCCCTCACATGCTCTTCATTGAGCAGCCCGAAGCGGTCGCGGCACTGATTGCGCAGTTTTTGGGTGAACTGAACCTTCCCCGCCTGGACTGATTTGGCCGCCTAGCAGCCAACGCAGCGAAAACGCATTCGGCCGCCGGCAGCGCTCTCGACCACACCCGACGTTGGTGACGGAAAATGTGAGGCGAACAACAGCGTGCCGCTGTCGCACGCGTGGTTGAGCAGCCCTTCACGACACTCGGCCGATTGGGCCGCGTCCTCACAGAAGCGCGACGACCACTGCGGCAACGCGATCTGAACCGGCGTGTGGATGACATCCCCGGTGAGCAGGGCCCGCTTCCCCCCGCTCTGCACCGCAATCACGCTGTTGCCCGGTGTGTGACCCGGTGCGGCATCGATGCGCAGGCCCGCACACACGTCATGTCCAGCGCCAACCAGCTCGGCGCGACCGGCTTCCATAACGGGCAGTACGCTGTCGGCGAACGACCCGTGGTTGGTAGCGGGCCCACCCGTTGCGAGCGCCTCCCGATGCGCACGCTCCCAGAATTCATATTCAGCGCGTGAAAACAGATAGCGTGCCCTGGGAAAGGTCGGTACCCAGCGCCCGTCCCTGAGCACCGTGTTCCAACCCACGTGGTCTGCATGCAGATGCGTGCATAACACCACATCGATATCGGCGGGCGACAGCCCAAGCGCGGCCAGCTGATCAAGATATGCCGACGACTGCCGCCTGTGCCAGCTCTCACGGTTCGGCCGTTCCTTGTCGTTTCCGACACAGCCATCCACCAGCACCGTGAGACGACCGGTTCTGATGACGAAACTTTGAAAGCTCATGACGAGGCTGTCATCAGCGGTTAGAAACTGCGGCCGCAACCAGTCATCGGCCTGCGCGGCTGCGAGGACTGCAGGATCAAAGCCTGGCATCAGCATGGAAGCAGGCGCAAACGCCCCCTCCGACTCCACCACGCGGTCGATCCTGAATTCACCGAGGGTCTGCGTTACCATCAAAGCTCCTTGTTGTTCAATCGTGGCCTGCTGGCGCTGCGCCTGGCACGGGAGGCCGCTTTCATCATTACAGGATGCCTCATGCATTATCCCTGGTCTGCTGCGCCAACGCGCAAACCGATTCACTGGCCCGATGGCAAGCGCCTCGCGGTCATCATCACCATGAACTGCGAATACTGGGATCTGACCAAGCCTGGGTCGGAGCCGTATTACGCCGGTGGACCACCGATGTTGCCCGACCCGTTGCCGGGCAATGTCGCAGACTTCCCGAACTTCACCTGGCGCGAATACGGCCAACGCGTCGGCGTGTGGCGACTTTTCCGCCTTTTTGAAGAGGCGGGCGTACCGATGTCATTGACGATGAACGCCAAGATGGGGCTTGAGCGACCCGAGGTGATTCGCTGGGGCCTCGATCGAAACTGGGAAATCGTCGCGCACAACTATGAGCAAGGCGAACTCCTCACGCGCTACACCTTTGACCCCGCAGCAGAGCGGGAGCTGATCAAGCGCACGCTTGAGGTGTACCAGCAGGTCTGCGGTCGCAAGGCGCGTGGCTGGCTGTCGTCATCGCTACGCAGCACCCCCAACACGCCAGACATTCTCGCGGAGAATGGGCTGCTGTTTTTCTGCGACTACATGAACGATGATCAGCCGTACCTGATCAACACGCCCTCGGGCCCCATCGTGAATGTTCCCTACACCATCGAGGTCAACGACTTCACCTTCTTCCATCGGCGAGCGATGACCACGTGGGATGCGGCGCGCATGTTGAAGGACCAGTTTGACGAGCTGTATCGGGAAGGCGCTGAGAGCGCACGATTGATGAATATCGGGCTGCACCCGCATGTTTCCGGTCACCCGCACCGGATGCCCTGCTTTCGCGAGTTTCTCGCCCATGCGAAGAGCCGGTCGGATGTATGGTGGGCCACCCGGGAGCAGGTCGCAGAGTGGTATCTGAAGAACTGCCGCGACCATATCGCGGGCCAGGGCTGAACAAACAGGACGGGGTCGGTTTCCCGACCCCGCGTCATCTCCTGCGCCATGCGCAGGAACCCCTTGCTTACTTGCAGGAATCCGGCGCGTGCGTATCCAGCAGCGTGCGCTTCCCGCCCTTGATCTGAATGATGTAGGCGGACAGTTCCGAGTCGCGGTCCCGGTCGAAGCACACCTTACCCGTGACCCCATCCAGGTCAGTCGCGCGCAGCGCCTCACGAATCGCTGACCGCTCTTCCTTCAGCTTGGCAGCATCGCCTGTAACCTTGGCGCGACGCATCGCATCGGCATACGCATACACGATGTCATAGGCCGAAGCGTCAACATGGTGTGCGCCCGATTTGTTGATCCCGCGCTTGCCCGCCTCTTCCAGGAACTTCTTCTCGAAGGCGCGGGTGCGGTCGTTCAAATCCCACCAGTACCAGGAAACAAAGATTGCGCCCTCGCCATCAGCACCCAGGACTTTCGCAATATCCGGGTCTGCAAAGATCTGAGAACCGATCAGCGTGCTGTTGTGACCCTGACGGCGTACTTCCTTCATGACCTTGATGGCGCCCTCAGGAAGGCCAGCAAATGCAACCACTGCCGGTGTATTGCCCTTGAGCTTGGTGACGTGGGGCGACAGATCGGTCGCGTTCGTCGCAAACCCCTCGGCCGGGATCACCATCTTCCAACCAGACTTTTCAAGGAGTGACGGCATCCAGCCCGCCAACGCCTTCCCCACGAACTCATCACTGGGAAACATTACCGCTGCTGTTTTCGAGCTGAAACCACCCTTGGTCTCGAGCGTCTTCAACAAACGCCCGAACTGCTTGCCCTCATCTTCGGTAATCCGAAATGCCCAGTTGCGATCCTTGGTGAGCCCGGGCGCAGAGGCCGCATTGGGAATTTGAACGATTTCAAGACGCTCGCCCGCCGCGAACGCCACCTGTGCTTCCTGGCTTGAGAACGGACCGATGATTCCGAGTGCGCGTGCGTCCTGCGCAAACTTCTGCGCGGCGACCTGCGCGTTCTTGGCGTCGCTACCGGTATCAAACTTCTCAACCCGCAGCCGCTTGCCGTTGACGCCACCGGCCGCATTGATCTCGGCCACCGCAATATCAACCGCTACCTCGGTACCGATGGCCACGCCCGCATACCGGCCGGTCTTGGCATGGGTCAGTCCCAGAACAAGATCCTGAGCCGCGAGTGGCCCCGCTGCAGCGAGCGCGGCAGCCAATACCAATGCTTTAAGCTTCATCAATGTCTCCTTTCAGACGATCCAAGATAAGCAGCAGCGATCCGAGGATCGCCAAGAATTTCAGCGGCCGGACCCGACATTACCAGCCGCCCCAATTCAAGCACATACGCGCGACTGGCGCACTGCAGCGCCATCTGCGTGTTCTGTTCGACCAGCAGCATGCTGAGGCCGTCGCGGTTCAGCTCGCGAATCAGGTCGAACAACGCGCGAACCAACAACGGACTGAGCCCAAGCGAAGGCTCATCGAGCATCATCAGACGGGGCCGTGCAAGCAGGGCGCGTCCGATGGCGAGCATCTGCTGCTCACCACCCGACAGCACCGATGCAAACATGTCACGACGGCGCGCAAGGTTCGGGAAGCGCTCGTAGATTCGGGCGATTTCAGCCGAGACATCGTCGCGCCGCGAGTAAGCCCCCATGAGCAGGTTTTCGTGCACCGTAAGGCTGGTGAAGATCTGGCGGCCCTCGGGAACCAGCACCATTCCGCGCGACACGCGACTGGCCGCCGACAAACCCAATACCGACTGGCCTTCAAAACGGATTGACCCGCCGGCGGGCCGAACCAGCCCCTGCACCGAGCGAAGCAGGGAACTTTTGCCTGCGCCGTTTGCGCCCAGCACCGCAACGATTTCACCTGGTTCGACCTTCAGGTCGAGCTCGCGCACTGCACGCGTGGTGCCGTATCGCACATCCAGCGCATTGACCTCAAGCAGCATCGGAGACTTCCGACTGACTACCCAGGTAGGCTTCAAGCACCGCTGGATCTCGACGGACACCCTCGTTGTCGCCGTCGTAAATTTTTCTACCGAAGTTGAGCACCACCACGTGATTACAGAAACTGTGTACAAACGGCATGTCGTGCTCAACCACGAGAATGGTGACGCCGCGGTCGGACACACGCTCCAGGAGCAGACGCAACTCATCGGTCTCAGCGCCGTTCAATCCGGCAGCCGGCTCATCGAGCAGCAGCAGAGACGGTTCGGCAAGCAGCGCTCTGACCACTTCGATTCGCTTCTGAATGCCGTAGGGCAGTTCGGACACCACCATGCCTTCATACGCGTCGAGCCCGGCATCGGCAAGCGCCGCACGCGCCCTGGAAGTGGCTCGCTTTCCCCAGGCGGCTGCGAGTGGGTGCCGCCGGTGGTGCTCACCGAGCATCACATTCTCAACCGCCGACAAATGCGGCATCAGTCGAATGTTCTGGAAGGATCGCGACAGCCCCAACCCGACGCGCCTTGCAGCGGATACGCCAGCGGCGTCGGTCTCGCCAATCAGGATTCGGCCGGAGTCAGGGATATAGACCCCGCTGATCAGATTGAACACCGTGGTCTTACCGGCACCATTGGGCCCAATCAACGCCGTCCGGCTTCCCCGGGGAACCGAGAAACTCAGGTCTTCGATCACCTGCAGGCCGCCAAAAGCCTTGCTCACCGAATCGAGTGTCAGGGCATCAGCCATGCTGGGCTCCAGCGCTCGGGCGACGGAATAATCGTTCGATCATTGTCCGGGTAATCAGGCCCTGCGGTCGCAATACCATCAGGAGCACAACCGCGACACCGAACACAATGAAACGACCTGATTCAAGCGACTTGAGCGACGGATCGAGCGACGCCACATGACGGAGCAGTTCCGGAACCAGCGTGAAAAACAGCGCGCCCGACACGGGCCCCCAGACAGTTTGCGTCCCCCCCATCAGCACGTACAGCAGCACATAGATGCTGAACAGCACCCCCGTGCCCTGCACATCAATGAAGTTGAACTGATGGACCAGGAGCGCTCCGCCCACACCGCCTACAAAACCGCCCAAGGTGAACGCTGCGACCTGTGTCGCTCGCAGATCGACGCCAAACAGTCGGGCCACGCTCTCATCGTCATGAATCGCTCGAACCGACAGGCCAAACCGCGTCGACATCAACCAGGCAGCGCCCGCCACCACGGCAGCCGCCACCGCCACCACTGCGGCGAGTCCGGGCCATGCGATGACCGACAACCCCGCCGCGCCGCCAAGCCCCGGCCAATTGAGCAACACCCCGCCCACCACTTCGGCAAATGCAAAAGTGGCCAGCACCATGTACACGCCGCGCGTTCTAAGAATGGGGAAGGACACTGCAAAGGCGATCACCGCCGCAAGCAGTCCGCCCGCGGGCACCGCCAGCCACAGCGAAGCCCCATGAAGGGATGTGAGCGCACCGGCCGTATAGGCCCCCACCAGCACGAAGCCCGCCGAGCCCAGATTAAGCAGACCGGCGGCAGCGGGAAGGTAAACCGAGTACGCGATGATGATGTTGATCGCCAGTACCGCGATCAGTCCTTCAAGGTAACCGCTCATCAGAACTTACCTTTACCGATGCGAGAAGCGCCGAACAGGCCCGAGGGCCGGAACACCAGAATCAGCAGCAACAGCCCCCAGACTGGAATCTTTTCGATCTCGGCGCCGAAAATACTGATGGCCAGCACTTTGACCAGACCCACCAGCAGGCCCCCCGCGATAGCTCCCCAGACATTGCCCAACCCGCCCAGCACCATGCCAGCAATTGCGTCGGTGGCTATCGCATCGCCCATGAACGGGGTCACGACGCCGTAGCTGACCGCGTACAGAATGCCCGCGAGCGCCGACAGCACACCGGTAATCACGAACACCAGCGGAACCACGCGCTGGACCTCTACACCCATCAGGGTGGAGGCGTCCGGGTTCTCGGCGATCGCGCGCAGGGCCCGTCCGATTCGGGTGCGATTCAATAGCGTCTGCAGCGCCGCGACCAGCGTGATCGCCAAGGCCAGCGAAAACAGCTGCGGGAGGCCGATTACAAAACCAGCCACGTTCAGGTCGGTGTTGCGAAACGGAAGCTCGAAGCGCTGCGGGTCTCCGCCCCATAGCGTCATGGCGAGATGCTCGAAAACGATCAGAAATCCCAGTGAACTGACCAGCGGCAGCGCATGTTCGGTGGCATCGCCGTAGCGCGTTTTCATGTACCGATACGTGAACCGCTCAATGAGAAGCGACGCAAGAACCGCAGCCAGCACACCGACAGCAATCGCTGGAACCCAATGCAATCCGAGTGCCAGGGGATGCGCGCCTGGCGATATCAAGGCCCAGGCGAGCATGGCCGCCACCATGAACAAGGCGGGGATTGTGAAGTTGAGGAAGTTGAGCATGCCGATCGTGAGCGTGAAGGCCACGGCGACAAACGCAAGAATGCCCCCCAGCATCAATCCATTGATGATTTGCTGGATCAGTTGCATGGCATCCATCAGATTGGTTGGCGTGTGAAAGACATCATTGGAGGGAGTCCGACGCGCAGTGCGCTGGCGCTATTTGCCGTGCGGCTAATCGGCGGTTGACCGCTGGCATCACCTCAGTGGCCAGCAGCTTCATTGAACGCATCCAGCCCTCGCGCCAACCTGGATCCGAATAGTCGTAGCCAAGCTGAAGCAGCGATCCAAATCCCCCGGTGATCTCGTGGTGCTCAAGCACCATCTCGACAACCTGATCGGGCGTGCCGACATACCACGACCGATGTTCGATCATTGACGCAGCATCGCCCGATGACTCTTTTGGCGCAGCGGGCCGTTTGAAGAGATCAAGCGAACCCGACCGGGCGATCGTCTTCATGAAGTGCCTGTTCCAGAACTGCCCCATGCAGCCGTCTTCGGAAGCGCGCCGGGCCTCTGATTCAGTTTCGGCCACATAGATGTCGCGGATGTGGCGCCAGCGGGCTCGAGAGGGTGACCGTCCGGAAGACTGCGCGCCTTCGCAGATGCCTGCCCAGTGGAGCGACATATGCTCGGGCGCAACATGAAACGATAAGGGGATGTAACCGCGCTCGCCCGCGATCCGCATCGAGGCCGAACGCGGCATGAACCCGGCAAATGCGATTCGCGACGTCGGGTCAGCGTAGGGCTCGATGTGCCACTGGTAGCGCTCGTCATAGGCGGGTTTATGAACCTGCCAGAACTGGCCATCAAACCGGTCTGGTCCGCCCGGCTTCCAGCAGTCAAGGATGATTTGAAGCGCCTCGCGGGCCATCGCACTGTGCTGGTCGGCGCGCGGATCAACACCGTACAACTGAAAATCTGTGCCGGTTCCACCAGAGCCAAATCCGAATAACAGTCGGCCCCGCGCCAGATGATCGAGCTGTGCGAGTTCAAGCGCCAAACGCACCGGATGCGCGTTGTAGAGCACCTCAACGCCGGTGCCCAGGCGAATCTGCGAGGTATGCCCCAGCGCGCGGGCAATCACCTGCTGAGGCGACGCGATCGGCTCCCAGGGCGTCGTGAAGTGCTGACCGATCCAGGCCTCGGAATATCCCAACTGATCGGCCATGCAGAGAACCTCATGGTTCCAATCCAGCGCATCAGACAGCGAACGCCCCGGCAGGCTGGCTGGCATCAAAAACATGCCAAGGGATACAGGGGGCTGCTCGACCAGCGAAGCTGGGGCATCAGGCTGCAGCAGTGGTTGAACGATGTCGGGTTTCATGCAGGGCGGCAGGCTTACGGAGCTCTGGTGTCAAAGTCAAAGCGCGCGGAGTCTACCTGCAAACGCTGCAAGTCCTCCGACCGGATCAACCCTGTTGTTTGTCGATCCTCTGGCGGATCATCGCGGCGCAGGCGAGAATGTCATTGGATTCCCTTAGAAACGATTGGGTCTTGAGACATTTCGAATCAGGAAAACCCTCATCTGGTGTGCCCCGGGCACAGGTATTCTTTGGAAACCAAAGTTATAAAAACGATTCACTGCACATCTTCAAGGAGACAGAAATGACCACATCCAGGCGTGCTTTCAATGTGCGTGCGCTGGCCGCGAGTGTGTGTGTTGCCGCAGCGTCGGGCCTCGGCGCAGCCCCCGTGATCGCACAGACGCAAGTTCGCGAACTCACCGTCAACGTCTTTCCTGGTGGCTTCAACTGGCCGATCTGGGTCGCGCAAGAACAGGGCTTTTTCGCCAAGCACGGCCTGAAGATCAACACCATCGACACGCCCAACTCTCGTGCACAGCTAACCGGCCTGATTGAAGGAAAGTTCGATGTCGCCATGACGGCCATCGACAACCTGATCGCCTATCGCGAGGGGCAGGGGGGCATCGAGATCGATGCCCGGGAACTGATTGCGGTAATGGGTGCAGATAACGGCTTTCTCCGCCTCACCAGCGTACCTGAGGTCAAGTCGATCGCTGAACTCAAAGGCAAACAGTTGTCGGTGGATGCGCTTACCACCGGCTACGCTTTCGTTCTGCTTGAAATCATGGCGCGTAACGGACTGATGCTCGATCGTGACTACACCACGGTATCGGCCGGCGGCGTCATGGGGCGCTACCAGTCGCTGCTCAAAAAAGATCACGCGGCCACCATGCTGATCTCACCATTCGAGGTGATGGCCAAGACGCAGGGTTTCAATGTACTGGCGGATGCCGACAGCGCGCTGGGCGACTATCAGGGTCTGGTTGCGGGGGTTCGTCGCAGCTGGGCGCAGCAAAATTCTCGAGAACTCACCGGCTACATACGAGCTTATCGTGAAGCCTTGAATTGGCTTTACAACCCCGCCAACAAGCAGGTGGCGCTCGATCTTTTCGTAGGCAAGGTAAAGGGCGCGACACCGCAAAGCGCCGCCACTTCCTACGACGTGCTGCTCCATCCGAAAACGGGCTTTACCCGGGACGCAAAGATCAGTGATACCGGGGTTCGCACTGTGATCGCGCTGCGGGAAAAATTCGGAAAGCCGGCCAAGAAAATGCAGTCGATCGAGGCCTACTACGACCCCACCTGGTACAACGCGGCGTCGCGCTGAGAGTCCTCACCATGAACGACACCCTCGCAGCGCTGCTTGACGATCTGGTGGTCGCGAACAGGATCCTTGCAGGCCTTGGCATTGTGGACGGCTTCGGCCATATCAGCGTACGGCATCCCGACCACCCCGAGCGCTTTTTCCTCTCGCGATCACTGGCACCCGAGCTGGTCACGCGCGATGACATCATGGAGCTTGATCTGGGCGGGTCGCCTGTAACCCCGGATACCCGCAAGCCCTACCTCGAGCGATTCATTCACGGCGAGATCTACCGCAAACGTCCCGATGTCATTTCGGTCGTGCACAGTCACGCGCCCTCGGTGGTGCCGTTTTCAAACTCTTCCGTCAGGCTGCGGCCGATCTGTCATATGGGCAGCTTTCTGCCCAACGGCGCGTCGGTGTTTGAGATACGCGAGCGCTTCGGCGCCACCGACATGCTGATCACCAACCCAGCGCAAGGCGAGGCACTTGCAGAGGTGCTGGCATCGGACACCGTGGTGCTGATGCGCGGCCACGGCTTCTGCAGCGTCGGCCAGACGATTCCGGTTGCAGTGTTCAGGGCGGTGTACACGCAGAACAACGCCGAGCTCCAAAGTCGTACCCTGGCGCTGGGCGGAGACGTGACCTATCTGTCCGAGGACGAGGCCACCCTGTCCGAGGCCACAAACCGCGCTGTCATTGATCGCCCCTGGGGTCTCTGGAAGAAACGCTTCGCGCCGACCGCATAGCGTGCAGCGTCCCGCTGCTGGTCAGCTGTTTGCAATTCGGCTGACCAGCGCGCGGGTAAACGCCGTCGTGCTGGCCGAACCGCCCAAATCGCCGGTACGCACACGGTCAAGATTCAAGATCTGGTCAATTGCAGTGCGAAGACGGCGCGCAAGATCCAGTTGTTTGACGTGCTCGAGCATCATCGCCGCGGCCAGCATCAAGGCCACGGGATTCGGTTTGACTCGACGACCAAAACCGCGCGGAGGATACACTCGCCGTTTTTGTCCCGAAACTGGCATCGAATGTCCTTGACAGAGGCTCACCGTGTCTAGCCCCCTGCGCTCTGATCGTCGCCTGGTCACGCCCCGGACAACCCTCCTGGTCACCGGCTTTGAGGCGTTCGATGGCCATGCGATCAATGTCTCCTGGGAGGTGGCCCGAACCCTGCAGCGCCGGGCGGCTACGGTGTTTCCTGAAGTCAGGATGGTTGCAGCAAAGATTCCCTGCCGGTTTGGGGAGTGCATTGACGAGGTCGTCAGGCTGATCCGAGAGGTCCACCCAGACTTGGTGATTTGCCTTGGGCAGGCCGAGGGGCGCTCCCAGATTACCGTGGAACGCGTGGCGCTGAATGTTCGTGATGCACGCATCGCTGACAACAGGGGTCAGAGGCCCACGGAAGAAGCCGTGATTCCAGGCGGCCCCTACGCGTATCCAAGCCGTCTTCCGGTGGCGGAACTGGTCGCGCAACTGCGCGCCGACGGACACCAGGTTGCAGCGTCGTACACCGCAGGAACGTTCGTCTGCAACGATCTGTTTTACGGCCTGATGCACCATCTGGAGCGCACGCCCATCGCGGGCGGGTTCATTCACCTGCCAATTCTTCCCGAGCAACAGCGGTCGGATGAACAGCGCAGTACCGATCGCGAGGATGCACCGCGTACGATTCATTCCGTAAGCCCAGCGATGGCGCTGTCGCTTCAGGTTGGCGCCATTGATGCGCTGATTACATTGACGCTTCGTCTGACAGGGCAAACCACACCCCATACGACCCCATGAGCCTTGAATACGCCCCCAAGGGCCTGCTGGGCGTATTGACGCCTCAGGCCAATACCACCGCCGAGATTGAATTCAACGCGTTGATGCCGCCAGGCTTCGCATCGCTGGTGGCACGCATGACCAGCGCACTGCCCGATCTCGAGGGACGGCTCATGGAATACTTTGAGCGACTCGATCAATCGATTGCTCAGTTCGCCAACGCGCCGCTGACCGCCGTTGCCGTGGCCTGCACAGGATCGTCTTACCTGATGGGTGCACAGCGCGAAGACACGCTGTTTGAAACACTGTCTTTGGAGCGGGGCGTTCCGGTCACCAGTGCGGGCTTGTCGGTGGTGCAGGCGTGCCAGACCCTGGGCGCACACCGCATTGCAGTGTTATCGCCCTACTCCGACTCGCTAACCGCTGCCAGTGTTGCCTACTGGCAGGCGCGGGGTCTCGAAGTGGTTGAGGTGGTACGGATCGGATCGGACACCACTTCGTTTCATCCAATTTATTCGATCCAGGCGAGCGCAACACTGCAGGCCTTGCATGCAGTGCAAACCGATCAGGCCCAGGCCATCATCTGCCTGGGAACAGGCCTGCCCTCGCTCGGAACGATTCTTTCGAACCCGGTGCATCGGTCGGCGCCGGTGTTTTCCTGCATGCTGGCGCTCGCATGGAATGCGCTGCGTCTGGCGCAGCAGCAGACTGCTGATGCGACACGTCTGCGTGATTTCATCGCCGGCAGCGACTGGCAAGCCTCGTTCCGCGCGCGATTCCCTGCACCCCCTGGCTAGGCCAGCATTTTGGAGCGCCGCAGGCCGTCGATCATCGATGTCTTGATAAGGTGAGCGTGACACTTGATGGGGTCGGCAGCGACGGCCTGAAGTGTGGCAAGCATTCGACGTCGGCCCTCAAGGGATGCCTCCCACATTCTGGCGCGGTTTCCGTCGGCCTGACCGATCACATCGTCACGCATCACCGGCAGCCGACGTGCCTGATATCGGGCAAGCAGCGCCTGTGCATCACCCCCGGCAGCAATCTCAAGCAGCGAGTCTGCGAGTTCAAACACATCGTGGATGCCGCCGTTCATGCCCATCCCGCCTTTGGGATGATTCAAGTGGGCGGCATCCCCCGCAATCGCGATCCGACCTTGAACCCAATGCGAAGCAAGGCGTTGATGCACCCGATAGGGACGAACCTCGCCGACCTGCGCAGTGGCCGCTGCCGGCGTGATTTGAGCAAGACGCTCCGCCACACGCTCTGGCGCCATCAAGGTCTCCGCGGACTCACCATCATGCGGATGAAGGCTCACCCGCCAGACATCCGCAAGACGGAGCAGGCTGTAGGTTCCATCCGGCGCCCAGACGTAGTTGATGCCCGAGAGCCCTGGCAGATGGTCTTCAAAAGGAAATGTGGTGGTCACCAGAACCGTGGTTTCGGGATAGACCGTTCCCGAGAATACTGCGCCAATCGCCTCACGCACGACGCTACGCGATCCGTCACAGCCCACGAGAAAATCGCCGTGCTCCAGATGTTCGCCCGCATCAGGATCACGCCAGCGCAGCCATGCGCCGTTGGAATCCTGCCCAACGGCCTCGACGGCTGCACCACGCACGACCGAGCCTGGCGCATGACGGCTGAGCCAGCCCTCCAGCGTATTGACCAGTACCGATTGATCACATTGCAGCCGCCAGGGATGGCGGGTGGAATCGGCGATGGCTGCCAGGTCGAACTCTGCGCGCTCGCCCGTCTCGTGCAGGCGAATCTGCCAGGTGGGCGTCTTTCGGCCCGCAGCATGCAGTGCAGCGCCAATGCCGTCTTCGTCAAGCAGATCAAGCGTGGGCGGGTGAAACGTTGAACTGCGCAGCATCGGCTCAAGCCTGGGGGCGCGCTCGAAAACGCGCACCGCATGGCCGGCGCGGGCAAGCCGCCAGGCCAGAACCAGCCCGACAGGCCCTGCGCCAACGATCAGGGTGAAGGTAGCTTTCATCAATAACGCATCAAACAGTTGTATTGCTTACACCGCCCGCAGCATCCAGCCGGTCGCGGGCGACTTCGGCCACGGCGCTGACGATCGCGTGATAACCGGTACAGCGGCAATAATTGCCGGAAAGGTGGTCTCGGATCTGCGCGCGATCGGTTGTGGGAGCGCGCTCGAGCAACTCTGCCGCACACAGCAGCATGCCCGGCGTGCAAAACCCGCATTGCAGGGCATTATGGCGGACAAACGCCTGCTGAAGGTCGGCGATGGCACCGGTGGCATCCAGCCCCTCAAGGGTCGTCACCTCGCACCCCTCCACCTGAGCAGCTAAAACCAGGCACCCCCTGACAATCTCACCATCAACACGAACCGTGCAGGCGCCGCACACGCCATGCTCACAGCCGACATGGGTGGCGGTGAGCTGCAGTTCATGCCTGAGAAAGTCGGCCAGATGCATCCGGGCTTCGATCCGTCGCCGGACCTGGCGTCCATTGACGGACAGACGAACCTCGAGTTCCGAGCCTGGGCCATCCGCGGCAAGTGGGGTGTTCATGGTGTGTCTCCTTTGAGCCATGACTTTGAGGCGCGCTCAACCAGGACCGCGGCCAGATGAAGCCGGGTATCGGCGTCGGCCTGCAGATCGGACGGAGGATCGATATCCGCCCTGAGCGCATCCCGGATGTCGCTTCGAACGGGTTGCTGCCCGCGGTTCAAGGCTTCAGCCACGAGTGATTCGGTCTTCGGCGCACGCTGTGGCCGATCGCCACATCCCAACAATGCAAGACGCACCTCATGCTTTGCCTTTCGCACGGCCGCCAATCCGGCAATCGCGTAATCGCCGCGACGTCGACTGACTTCATCAAAGAACGGTTTGTCGCCGGGAATCGCTGCGGGAAATTCCACCGACGCAAGAATTTCACCGTCCTGCACCGCGGTGGTGTAGAGCCCCTGAAAAAAGTCTGATGCGGCGACCGATCGACGGCCTGCCTGCCCCGCTATGTGCATGACCGCGTCAAGCGCCAGCGCGCACGCGGGCATTTCCGCTGCGGGGTCAGCGAGCGCCAGGCTGCCGCCCAGCGTGCCACGGTTACGGATTGCCGCATGCGCCACATGAGGAAGCGCCAGCGTGAGCAGCGGCAGACGCTCAGCCACGACCGCCGAACCCAGCAGCTCTGCGTGCCGCATCAGCGCGCCAATTTGAACTGAACTTGGCGTGGCATGGATGCCCCGCAGCTGCTGGATACGGCCAATATCGACCAGCACCGCCGGCTGCGCAACGCGCAGCGCCATCATCGGCATGAGGCTCTGACCCCCTGCCAGAACTCTCGCATCTGGCCCATGACGCGCCAACGCTTCGAGTGCGCCGCGAATCGAATCTGGACGCAGATAAGCAAACGCGGCGGGCTTCATGAGGCACCTGTCTGAGCTCTGTCATGCAGAACGTTCAAGGCTTCGCCCCAACCCAGCCTTTATGCGAAATGTCGAACACCACGCCGTTGGGATCACGGAACTTCCGCTCGAAGTCAACGCCGCCACCGCCTTTCAGCTCGCGGTGAAACCGCCCGCCGTTGCGCTCGATCTGCGCGCTCATGCCTTCCAGATCATCGACGATGAAACCAATGTGATGAATCCCGTTGAAATCCTTGCCGCGTTCATCGCCCGCCGCATCATCGGTATGAAAGTGCAGCAGCGTCAGGTTGACGACGCCATCTGACAGCGACAGACCATCGCCAAACGGCGTTGCCGCGAAGTTCACCCGCTTCATGCCAAAGGTGGTTTCGTAGAACTTCGCCGCCGCTTCAATGTCAGGTACCGAAATGGCGATGTGGCGAAGACTGGCCTTGAGGCCCGATGAGGAGGTGGTCATGGTTTGCTCCGTTAGCCGGCGCTGCCGGCGTTAACATCAGTATCGGTCATGGCGACAGGCTTTCACCAAGCGGCCGCAGCCATTGCATCAGACGGGATTTAAATTCAAAGCCGACGCCAGGCGCCTCGCTCGCTTTAGCACAACTTTCGGTGATCTCGGTCCCGTCCCAAAGGCCTCCAAAGGCCAGCGACAGATCGGACGCGGACTCGTGCATGCCCAGGCCGAGTCCGGCCACCGCATGCGCTGCGAACAGATGGCCGGCGTGCGGCACCATGGCGCGCCGGGACCAACCCGCTGATTCAAACGACTCCAGGATGCGAAGGTACTCGCCAATGCCATAACTGAGCGAGATGTCGACCTGAATCAGATCGCGATCAGGTCGAAGCCCACCGTACCGCAGAAGATTGCGCGCGTCATCCCACGAAAACAGGTTCTCACCGGTGGCCACTGGAATTGGCGACATTGCAGCGATTCGAGCGAGCCGCTGGTAATCAAGTGGGGAGGCTGGCTCTTCCACCCACGCCACACCCAGCGCGCCCATCGCTTCGAGCCATCGAACCTCAATCAGGGGATCGAGCTTGCCGTTTACGTCAACGGCAATTCGTCCGCCCGCCGCCGCATCGATTGCTGCGCGCGCTCTCGCAACATCGTCCTCAAGGTTTGCGCCACCAATCTTTACCTTGACCGTTGTGAAGCCGGCAGCTCGCGCGGCAGCCACTTCCGCCGCGAGCCCGTCAAGCTCGGCCGCGCCACGACCGGGTCGAAAGTGTCCACAAGATCCGTATACCGAAAACACAGCGCCCGAGGCTGTCAAAGGCCGGCCACACTGCTGCGCAAGCACCCGCCAGAGCGGCTTACCTTCGAGCTTCGCCCGCAAGTCCCAGAGCGCAGCCTCGATCAGTCCCACCGCACCGGGGCGCTCGCCATGTCCACCCTCTTTCTCGTTTTGCATGAGCACTGCAACACAGGCCGAGGGATCGATGAGGCCGCTCGAGTCAAGCAGTAAGCTTGCATCAGCCGCCAACAGTCGGGGGATGAAGCGGTCCCGCAGCAACCCGCCTTTTCCATATCGGCCTATGGAATCAAACGCAAACCCGACAACCGGCTGTCCGTCAACAAGGCAGTCGCTGATAACGCACAGCGCCGACGCGGTCATGGCATCGTAGGACACCGAAGCATTGCGCATGGGCGCCGACAGCGGAATGGTCTGTTCCCGGATCGCCAGCAATTTCATGTTTCGGCCCGCTCGTCCAAGCAATTACGCGGCCGTCTCGTGCTCGCGCGGGGATACCGAGCCCAGCGCGCGCAGGACACGTTCTGGCGTGATAGGCAGCTCAAATATTTCCGCACCATACGCTGAGAGCGCATCGTTGACCGCATTGGCCACCGCGGCAGCGGCACCAACGATACTGGCCTCACCCACGCCCTTGCCACCCAGTAATGAGCCTGGTACCGGAGTCTCAACGTGGCCGATCTCGATATCAGGCATTTCAGCGGCCATCGGCACCAGATAGTCCGCCAATGTGCCGGTCAGAAGCTGCGCCTGATCGTCGTATCGGCACTCCTCAAAGAGTGCTGCGCCGATCCCCTGTACGACGCCACCTCGCAGTTGCTCATCAACCAGCAAAGGATTGATGACGCGGCCGCAGTCATCCACTACCCAATGCCTGAGCAGGTGGACCAGACCGGTATCGATGTCCACTTCAACCAGACTTGCCTGGATGCCATTGGCGATCTGATAGGGGCGCGAGGGCTGAACATGGGCGGTCACCATCGGGTCGATTGGACCCGATTGCCCAAGCCGATGTGGCTGATAGTGAAGCGCGAAGCCCAGTTCAGCGAGCGTGACGCTGCGATCGGTGCCCGCCACGTGCACCGCACCGTCGCGAAACTCGAGGTCAGACTCTGCGGTCTCAAGCAATTCAGCGGCCGCTTTTGCAAGCCGCAGCTTCAACTGCTGGACCGCCACAAGTGTCGCCTCGCCGCTGACCGAGAGCCCTCGCGATGCCCAGGTACCGCCCCCGACCGGTGTCACGGCGGTATCGCCATGCACGATCCGGACTGACTCCAGTGCAATACCGAAGGCGTCAGCGATCAGCTGCGCAAGACCCGTTTCAAGGCCCTGCCCCTGAAACTGTGCGCTGGTAATGCAGGACAGCCCGCCACTTGATTCAAGTCTCAGCGAGCAGCCGTCGCCTGCGGCGATCGGCACGCCAGCGCCGCCATAGACCCGCGAATTGGGCGCAGACTGCTCGATGAAGCTTGCGAACCCAATGCCCAGCGCGCGGCCGTTGGCGCGCGCCTCGCGCTGACGTTTGCGAAGTGACGGGTAGTCCATCAATTCAAGCAGCTGATCGGTGCAGGCTTGAAAACTCAGCTCGCCGCCGGGATCAAGACCGCCAGGCGTCAGTGCGCCATCCCGGTCGAGTTGTCGAAAATTACGGCGACGAATCTCGACCGGATCCAGGTCCAGCGCGCGGGCGGCCGAGTCAATCATCATTTCGGTCACCGCGCACGCAATCGGTTGTCCCACGCCGCGATAAGAGCCGATGGCAGGCTTGTTTTGGAAGGCCACACGTACGCGCGCCTGGAGCGACATGGCCCGATAAGGCGCTGCGATTCCCGATATCGCGTGCAGCGCTTCCAACGCGCTGGTGCGGGGATATACCGACACCGCCCCTGCTTCAACCTGATCGTCGACCTCAAACCCAAGCAGCGTTCCGTCAGCGCCCACCCTGACCGCAGCATCCACACGATGCGCCCGCGCATGAATATCCGAGGCAAAGGCCTCAAGCCTGTCGACCACATATTTGACCGGACGCCCCAGCAGCCGGCTGGCTGCCGCAATCGCCATTTCGTCTTCGTAACAGTGCAGCTTCACGCCAAAACCGCCACCCACGTCGGGTACGATCACCCGAACCTGATGCTCCTCGAGCGAAAGGTGTGTCGCGAGCATGGCACGCATCTGATGCGGCACCTGCGTTGATGCGTGAACCGTCAGCTGGTTTTGGGCAGGATCGAAGTCGGCGATCAAACCGCGCGGCTCAAGCGATACACCGGTGTGACGCGGAAACTGAAAGTGATGGCGCAGTTCCACCGCAGCAGGCGGGTGCTCGCGCACCGAATCAATTCGGTGTTCAAACAGTACATTGTTGCCGAGCGCCTGATGCAGAACCGGCGCGTCATCGGCCAGCGACTGGGCGGCGGTGGCAAGAGCGGGGAGCGGCTCCCATTGCGCTGACAGCAACGCAACCGCGTCCTCAGCCTGCGCCACACTCTCGGCAATCATTAGCGCAACGGGTTGACCCTGCCACAGAGACCGATCGCGAACCAGTGCGGTCTGTTCAACCGAGCGATGCGCAGCGAGCGTTGGCATGCGCGCGGTCCAGGGTGTCAGCACCGGCTCGAGATCGGCCGCTGCAAACACCGCGACGACACCTGGCGCCTGCCGGGCCGCCTCGCTGTCGAGCGAGAGTAGCTTCGCGTGGGCATAGGGGCTGCGCAGGAACGCGGCATGCAGAACGCCGGCAACCCTCAGGTCGTCAAGGTAGCGCCCCCTGCCGGCTGCTAGCTGACGGGCCTTCGGCCGGGCGATCGGCTGCCCGATCAGACCAGACTGCGAGGTTGCCATGCCGCGCTTCACCGATCCAGCACCTGACGCAACGCCCGCGTCTGATCGGGCGCACGCCTGATCATTTCGCCCCAATACGCTTCATAGGCCCCTTTACGGAAATCCGCCCCCAAATCGACCGAACGAATGCCCGCATCCGCCTGACGCTTGCTTTCCGAGGCCACCTTGTCGGCCACCCACTTCAGATTCTCCTGATCGAACCAGGCGACAGTCTTTTCAAGCGCATCGCGTTGTGCCTGAGT
Source organism: Betaproteobacteria bacterium (assembly GCA_016868375.1). Taxonomy (GTDB): domain Bacteria; phylum Pseudomonadota; class Gammaproteobacteria; order Burkholderiales; family Burkholderiaceae_E; genus SYIM01. The sequence continues at coordinate 28,103 of VGHA01000001.1, forward strand.
AAGCGATTGCCACTTACGATCGTTGACCAGCACATTGACAATCACCGTGTAAAAGCCCGGGTCGACGCGGTAACGGGTGAAATTGGCCCATCCCAAATCAAAGATTCCGATCAGCGGCCAGCCATAGCCTTCCACCACGCCCCGCTCAAGCGCCTGCTGAACTTCACCTGGCGCGGTATTGATGAGGCTCACACCCAGCGCCTGGAAAAACGGTGTGTAGTTCGGCGTGGTCCGTAGCTTCATGCCCTTCAGATCTTCGACCTTCGCGACAGGCTTGTTGGTGAAGATGTGAAAGCGAATGCCGTCGCCGTAAGACGCCAGCAGATGCGCGCCCATCCGCTGCTTGTGCGCGGCCTGAAGTGTCGCGTAAGCACCAGACTTTTTCTGCTCGATGGTTGAGGTGGTTGCCAGAATCTGCGAGTCGGCCTCGGGCATGACGCTTACGTAAAACGCGGGTGGCAGACACACCACATCCAGCACCCCGCTTCGAACCGCATTGGCCTGCTCAAACGACGGAATCGCCTCAGGGCCGCCCACCAACCTGATCTGAACTGTTCCCTTGGCCTCGGTATTGAGCTGATTCACGAACCGGCCACACATTTCGCCAAACGCGGTGTTGACCGGAACGAACACGCCAGCACGAAGCGTTACCTCCTGGGCGGCCACCGTACCAATCACGCCCGCTGACAGCATCAGCGCGGCCATCGTATTGACAACAGATTTCATTCATGTCTCCTGTTAAAAGAGTTGGTCGGAATGGGTCGATCTACAAGGGAACAGCCAGGCCACGGTGGGGCGAATCGCAATCGATGAGTCGAATCGTTTTGGCAGCGATTTGAAGCCCCTGTGTGCCCCTGACGACCTGGTGTTGGCAGTGTGCGCTAAAGAGCTGTTTCTCAGCCGCACGCAGCATCACGATGAGTTGCATCGACTGAACCTCGAACACATCGTGGCTTACGGAATGGGCACGAAGTCCGCTGAGGTGGTGATGCGTTCGCGAGGAAGGCTGTTCAACATGTATGACAGGACTGGCCAGGCGTCGAACCCGCAGCGCGAGCAGGCGTCGATCCTCAAAGACCAGCGATAGCGAATCGTCAGGCGAGTTCTGCCCCCATGAGGCAGGCATCCAGTACCAACTATCCTCGGTAAACAGGGAAAGCCAATCGTCAAATCGCCGCTCATCGAGCAGGCGCGCCTCGCACTCCACCAGTTCAATCGCTTCACGCGCCGGGTCTGAGCTGATGTGCGTCATACCGCGCTCCCGGACTGCGACATCCAATGCCGCCAGGACGCGAACTGCAGCCGAATCGGCAGCTCGCTGGTGCCTGGCGCGATCGTTTCACCGTCCACTTCGCGGTCGACCGCCAGCCCCCTGGATATGTCGAGCCACTCTGGACCGGCCCCCGCAAAGCCACGCTGGCATCGCTCGAAAATTTCGAGGTCGTCGGCTGCGACGAGCGACACCGGCGAAGCAGCCGCGGTCAGGAAGCGCAACGTCAATCGGGTCATCTCTTCGGGCGCCCCCTCCAGGGCAAAGCACCAGCTGGTCACCTGGGTCAAATCAACCGAAAGGGGTTGCACAACCCGCATTGCCTGAAACCGCGAGTTGATCGATAGATTGGGCCACAGCAGATTATTGAATCGGTCTATAGAAAGTATCTCTCGCGCGCGCTCCTCACCCTGCGCGCCGGCCAACGCTTCAAAGTAGCGCTGGAAAACTGGATCGTCGCGCTGCGCAGCGATCACGCCCTGGCGGTAGAAGCTATCCATGCTGACGTGTCCGCCAGAAAAACCGTGGATGGAAAGCTCGTTCCATTCAGCAGGCCGCAAACCGTTGGCGAGTTGCATCTGAACCACCTGCCCGGTCACCCCAGTCAGTGTTGCCGCCTCGCGATCGGCACGGGCGGCTGCCACCGCGCTGGCGTGCACGAATCCCGGGTGCACCAGGTCAACGGCGTTCTCCATGAACAGTTTCCAGTTGCCGCGGTACAGCATGCGCAAGGCGCCGCCCACCTGGGTGACCCGACCCGACGGCGCCCGGTCCACCAGATTGTCGATGGCGAAGGCGATACCCCCGAGAAATTCCGGGAGCGAGGGCCCCTCCGCTGCGTGGCTGGCAAAGATGAAGCCACGATACGACTGAAGCCTGGGCGCGCGCGCAACCTGTCTGGCCGAGGCATCGTCTAGAAATGTTGAAGCGTAGCCCTCAGGGAGCGGCAATCCGGTCAGCCGCCCAGCGGGATCGAAGCTCCATGCGTGATAGGGACAAATCAGGTGCCGACTCGACCCGCGCTCTGCTGCAACCAGGCGCGCGCCGCGATGCGGGCAGCGGTTGTGGAGCAGCGACAGTGCCCCCTCCTCGCCGCGAATCAGGATCATCTCGTCGGGCCCCAGCCGCGTCAGCAACCAGTCTCCGACCGAAGGAACCTGACTTTCGTGACCAACATACAGCCAGGCTCGCCTGAAGATGCGCGCCTGTTCAGCGGCAAACACTGCCGGATCGGTGTAAACCGAGCGGTGAACGGCGCTCTCGGAGGCAAGCGCGGAGAATTCAAAGTCTGAAAGGCTCATTCGACAACGCAAAAACGATTACCGTTCGGTGAACGCCCGTCCATCCCATACCCGCCAGGTCGGGCAGCGCAGGATGATGACGATCATTCGCTCCGATGACAAGCGGTAGCGAACCGAGAACCGGGGTTTGCCCGCCAATCACCACGTGACCTAAAATTTGGTGGTAGCCGTCTGTCTAAATGGAACGTCCAAGCGCACCCAGAAAACCCCAAAAAGCGTCAGTTCGGCGCGGCCCCCGCGCCAACTCTACGCTTGTTGGGATCGCCATGATCATTGGGGCGGGCACGCTTGCTGTCTGGCGCCCCTGGGCAACGCCACCAGCACTGATCGTGCCTGCTGACACGGAATTGACGCCAGCGCAGCAGGCCGCGGCGGCGGCCGGGCAGATACTGTCACCCAGGCTTCCCCGCGCGCCATCCAGCGAACGACCGCTTCTGATGGTGCTTCCCTTTCGGGATGCCTCGCCGCAATCCGATCAGGGCTACGTCGCCGAGGGCTTGACCGATGATCTGATCACGGCTCTGGGACGAACCACAGGCCTCGCACTCATCGGCCGTCACACCTCATTTGCTTTTCAAGGCCGGCCTGTTGATGCCCAGGCAATCGGCCAGGAGCTGGGCGTGCGCTACCTGCTTGAGGCCAGCGCGGAGCGAAGCGCGGATCAAATCAAGCTGTCCGTGCAGCTGATTGACACGAATCAAGGCAACGCAATCTGGTCGGACAGAATCGAGCGCCCACTGTCCGAGGTCCTGAGTGTGCTCGATGACCTCTCCGACCGCGTGACAGCGGGCATTGCGCCGAAGCTGCGTCGCCGCGAATCGCCGCGGGCGTCGCCCGCCACCGCGGAAACACTGGCAGCGCTTGATTTGATCTGGCAGGCTCGACTACGCCGATCGTCGACCGACTTCGCTGAAGCCATCGAGGTGCGTCGCACGCTTGAGCGCGCCATCGCCATCGACCCCGGACTCGCGCGAGGCTACGTTGCGCTCCACAACGTCATCAATCAAACTTTCGTTGAGCGAGGGGCCACCGCTGACCAGTGGCTCGTCACCGCTCAGCAGTTGCTCGATATCGCCGGAAAGGCCGTGTCGCTCGCGCCCTCTGACCCAAGTGCGCGCGCGGCCTACGCCGATAGCCTCACGCTGATCAGCCAGCACGGCACTGCCGTCGCGCAGATGGAGTCTGTTATCTCGGCGACCACCACCGACGCCGAACTGCTCCGCGCCGCAGCGACTGTCATGAGCCGGGCGGGCGAATTCGAACGATCCATCGGACTGATGAAGCGTGCGCTGCGACTTGACCCCATTCCGCAGCCGGGTCACCTTGCATCGCCGCTCGCCAGCACGCTCTACTTGCAGAACAACTATGCCGAGGCAGTCGAATACTCGGGGCTCTGCGTAAAACGCGCACCGACTGACGCATTGTGCCGGCTCTGGTATGCCGCATCGCTGGCCCAGGCAGGAAAACCTGACGAGGCGCGGCAACAGGCCGCTGCGCTCCAACAACTTGGCGCAGAACGTTCGGTAAGCGACCAGGCCAGGCTGATGGCACCGGGCTATCGTGACCCAGAGCACCTGCGCCATATTGCGGAAGGTTTGCGAAAAGCAGGCCTTCCAGACTGACGGGCTCAGTCGAGCACCAGCGCGCCACTGGTGTTGAATACCTCGCCGCTGACGGCGCCGCAATCATCGGAAAGCAGAAACGCAACCTGCGCGGCAACCTGCTGCGCAGTACTGAATCGACCCAGCGGAATTGTCTTCAGCAGGCGCGCACGCCCCGAGGGCCCCAGGCGATCCAGCATCACCGTATCCACCGGACCCGGGGCGATACAGTTCACGCGCACGCCGGCGCCAGCCCAGTCACGCGCAAGAAAACGCGCGAGGTTGAGGATTCCTGCTTTCGCCACGGCGTAGGCCGCGCCCGACACCGCACTGCCGCCGGTCCGCCCGTTGGTTGACGAGAACAACACCGCCGCACCAAGTGCTTGAGCAAGGTGCGGTGCAGCCTCCCGACAGAACAGGAATGCAGAGTCGAGATTGACCGCCATCTGTGAGCGCCACATGTCAAGTGAGCAGTGGTCAATGCCTCCGCTGCCCACCTTTCCCACCGTGTGCACCAGCCAATCGATACGCCCGAAATGCTCGACGGTCCGTGCGACCGCATGAACCACGTCGCTTTCGCAGGTGACATCGCCCGATAGCGGCAAGAATCGCCCAGTGGTGCGTGCCTTGAGCCGAGAGGGCATATCGAAGGCGGCCACGCGTGCGCCGTTCGCGCGAAGACGTGACACGACCGCCTGGCCAATCCCCCCGGCTGCTCCGGTATCCAACGTAACCTTGGAAGGACCGTTTTCCTTGACGCCTTGGGCGGGCACGGATCAAGCCGCCTTGTTGGACTTCCAGGCGCCCGTCTCGATGGCGCCCCAGATACCATCGAGCATGGCCAGACGCTGCCTGGCAGAGGCGGCGACCGCGGCGATGGCCTTGCGCTGCAGCGCGGGCGTGTGCGCATAACGATAGGTGATTTCCAGCCCCTCGCCCTCGTGGTGGGTATCGTTCTCGATGTGCACATGGAAAAACTCGAGATCCTCGTCGGTCATCCCCATCGACCGACATGCCTCGACGTAGCGCGGATACAGCGTGGGCGTCTGCCCCTCCAACGCAACCATGATTCCCGCAGCAGCTTCAGCAAGCTCGCGAAACGCAACCAGCTCGTAAATCCAGCTGCGCATCGCACGGGTGCCCGGAAGAATGTCGCCGCGATCAGCGGCCTCGCGAACACGCTTCGGCGACACGCCGCACGCCTGCGCAAACCGAAGCAGCAGATCAGGGTGACGTTTACCGGGCTGATCAGGAACCTCTTCGCCGATCAGGTTCTCGAGCATGTGTCGACGCGCATCGAGATCGGGCAGCCGGCAGAAAAAGTGACCGAACTGCTGCGGAATGAGCTCGATGTAGTAGTAGTGCTGCATCGCCCAGAAGCCCAGCTGTGCGCGGGTCAGTTCGCCGTTGGCCCAGGCCAATGAGAACGGGTGGCCCTTGGAATGGCGCTGCGTCCGGGCGGCAATCAGCGCCTCGCCGAAGGCCTTGCGGTTCATCATTTTTTCCATCAGCAGATCCTTATTGGATTGGCAGATCGGGCTGCAGGCACTTAGCGGACCTGGCTTCCGAGGCGCTTCACGATCTCGCCGTAGCGACGATGGTCGGTTGCGATCTGGCGCGCCATTTCATCGGGCGTGGATGTGACGATGTGTGCATCCTGCCCGCCTACTGAGGCGGTTACCTCAGGCGAGCGCGCCGCGCGCACCAGTTCGGCATTGAGGCGCTGGACGATCGCGTCCGGCACCTTGACGGGAACAAAGAAGCCGAACCACTGATCGTACTCGACATCGCGAATGCCCAGTTCGGCCAGCGTTGGCACGTCTGGCAACATCGATGAGCGCTTCGGGCCGGCATAAGCCAGTGCCTTCAGCCGCCCCTCTTTCAAAAACGCCTGCGCGGAAATGTAGGACGAAAACAGCACATCGATTCGTCCGCCCACAGTTTCGGTAACCGCCTGCGCAGCACCCTTCATTGGCACATGCACCATGGGTGCGCCCGTGACCCGTTGCAGCATCTCGCCCAGAAAATGCCCCGCCGTGCCCGTGCCTTGCGACGCAAAGGTCAGTCCTCCCTGCCGGGACTTGGCGAGCGCGATCAGTTCTTTGACGTTATTGGCTGGCAGCGATGCGGGCACCACCAGAATGCTGTGGAAGGAAAAAAACGAGGTTACCGGACGGAAGTCGCGGTTGGCATCGAACGCAACCTGCACGTTCAGATGCGGATCAATCGCATGCGTGCCCACATGACCAACAAACACCGAATAGCCATCGGCAGGCTGCGCAAGCACCGCCTGCGCCGCAATCGCACCGGCTGCACCGGGCCGGTTCTGAACAACCACTGGCTGCCCAGTGTTTTCGGAGAGCTTTTGCGTGATCAGACGGGCAACCCGATCCGTTGAGCCCCCAGGCGGGAACGGGACGAACACCGTAATCGCCTTAGCGGGAAACGCCGCGTCGGCAAACGACAAGGGCGCAATCAGGCACCCTATCAAGGCCAGAGTCCATTTAAGCGCTCGCGACACGGAACATCTCCCTGGTTCAGCCCCCTCTGCAGAGGCGGCGTGGTCGGTTAACGGTTCACTTCTAAGGTGATTGAAGGTTTGATGGTAGCCGAGCACACCGTCGTTCGGCCAGATCTGATTTCATCGCAGCGGCATCAGCCAACCTGAGACCACGCGCGCGGGGGCGCGCCGGCGAAACGCTGCCACCGCATCACCAGACAAGCCGCTAGACTTTCCACAATTTCCGCAGCCGGGAGGCCTTTGTGATCAATCAAACCCGTCGTCAATTGGTGGTCGGTTCCGCGACCGCGCTGGCCAGTCCAACGCTTCTTGCGCAGGCCTATCCGAGCCGGCCGGTACGAATCATCGTGCCGACCACACCGGGAGGCGGTTACGACAATCTGGGCCGCTGGGTATCGGAGAAGCTGTCGTCCGAACTCGGGGTGGGCGTCGTGATTGAGAACCGCACCGGGGGCGGTACGCTGGTCGGAACCCAGGTTGCGGCCGCAGCAACCCCTGACGGCTACACACTGGTGGTGGGCGGCCTCGCGAACATGGCCCTCAATGGCGGGCTTTATAAAAATCCGCAATACGACGCGGCAAATGATTTCGTGCCGATCGCACTGGTTGCAAGCTTCAGTTATTGCCTTGTTGCACGCCGTGATCTGCCGCAAAACACACTGCCTGAACTGCTTGCCTATGCCAGGGCGAATCCCGGCAAGCTCAACATGGCCACTGGCGGTACCGGCTCGGGCCAACATGTGGCTGCCGTGATGCTTCGGCGGCTCGCCAATATTCAGATGGTTGAAATTCCATACAAGGGCGCGCAGGCCGCTTACACCGATCTGGTGGGCGGCCGGGTCGACCTGTTCTTCGACAACACCACCACCGCGCAACCCCTGATTGAGGCTGGCCGGATCAAAGCCATCGCCACCTCCGGCACACGGCGGGATGCGTCGCTGCCCAACGTGCCCACCGCCACCGAGGCGGGTCTTGATGGCCTGGTGCTGGAAAGCTGGCTCGGCATATTTGCGCCCTCGCGCACACCGGCTCCGGTGGTATCGCGGCTACGCGATGCGATGGCCAGGGTGTCGGCTGCACCCGACCTGCGAAAGCGACTCGAGGACGGCGGCTGGAGGATGCTAGACCTCGACCCTGCCAGCACCGAACGCTTCGTGCGGGCCGAGGCGCAGCGCTGGCCGAAGTTCCTGCGGGAAGCGGGGATCAGCGGTGAATGACCACGTGCTTGAGATCGAACGCCTGATGCGCTGCTGGGCGCTCTGGCGCGACACCCGCCAGTGGGACCTGCTTCGAACCTGCTATGTGCCCGGCGCCCGGGTTCGTACCACCTGGCTGGAGGGCTCGGCCGAAGCGTTCATTGCCGCATCGATTCAATCCGCGGCCAATTCAAAGGCACCGCTTGCTCAGCACGCCCTCGGTGGAACCACCGTGCGCCTGAACGGCGACCGAGCGCTTGCTGAGACGCGGATGGTTCTGCTGCTTCGCGCGGTCATCGATGGCACCGAGGTGGACATCACCGCCTGGGGCAGGTTCTTTGACCGCTGTGTACGCGCTGACGATCAATGGCGGATCGCACAACGCGACCCAATCCATGAGAAGGATCGCCTCGACCCGGTCGATCCAAGCGCAACGCTTTTACTGGACCCGGTCCGACTGGCCTCGCTGCCCAGGGCATACCGGCACATTACCTATGTGCAGTCGCTGGGCGGCGCCCGCATTACGCCGGATCTGGTCGAACACAACTCGCCCGCACAGGCAGCCCTGTATGAGGCTGGGGAGGCCTGGCTACGCGAGGGCTGAGCCTTGAGTCAGGCGATGTAGCGGCGGCGAAGCGAGTCTGCAGCCGACGCCAGTAACGAAGCGTCCGATCCCACCGCAACGAACTGACCGCCAAGCTCGAGAATGCGACGCGCGTCAGGCTCGCTGGACGTGAGAAAGCCCGGCGCGCACCCCGCCGCTCTGATCCGACGAATTGCCTCCTCGATGTGCGGCCACACCTCGGGATGATGCCGTTCACCGACATGGCCGAATGATGCGTGGAGATCAGCCGGGCCCACGAACAGTCCGTCGACGCCATCAACCGCGGCAATCTCCTCGATCTGCTCGAGCGACTGCACGGTTTCCACCTGCAGCAGGATGCAAAGTTCCTGCTCCACCCTCTGCGGGTAGTCAGCGATTCGCCCCCAGCGGGTGGCACGCGTCGTGCCGCCCACCCCGCGTATGCCCTTAGGCGGGTAACGCATCGCGGCCACGGCGGCCCGGGCCTGCTCGGCATTTTCGATCATTGGAATGAGGACTGACTGCGCGCCAATATCGAGGACACGCTTGAGCATGACGGGATCGTTCCAGGGCACCCGAACCACCGAGTGCGTCCGGTAGGGAGCAGCCGCCTGAAGTTGGCCAAATAGCGACTCGAGATCGTTGGGGGAATGCTCCATATCGAGAAGCATCCAGTCGAACCCCGCCCCCGCAAGAAGTTCGACGGTGAGATTCGATGACAGCGTGGCCCACAGTCCGATCTGCTGCTGGCCTGCGGCAAGTGCATGCTTGAAGGTATTACGAGGAAGATCCATCAACCGCTCCAGTGGGGATGACTGCGCCGGGCCTTATTTTTTGTCTTCGTATTCACGCGTACCTGGCCACGGCGCATCAGCCACATCGAACACCATGCCCTCATAGCCACGGAACTTATCGGGCCGCCGGTACTTGCCATCGTCAACCGGAGTCAGCTCCATCTCGTCGATGTACTGCTCGCCACCGTTGGCAAACACCCGGTCAACCACGTCATCGGCCTCGTCGGTGTATACGCCGAAATGGTGCAGGCCCACGTAGTCCATCCCCTTGCCAAGCTGGTCGGTCTTGAACTTCAAAAGCACGATGTTGATGGACCCATCGGTCACCATGTAGCCACGCGCACGCTCGTTGTCGAGTGCCTTAAGCTTTTTGAAACCGAATGTGTTCGAATAAAACTCAAGCGCCTTATCCGGGTCTTGGGTAGCGATTGCGATATGGCGAATCTTGGCCATGGGTTGTCCTTGGGAGCGATGTCAGGTCTCAGTCAAGCTTGATGCCCGCGGCGCGAATCACTTCGCCAATCCGCGTCATTTCCTTGGCGATGAACGCCTCGAAGTCGGCCGCCGAGCCCGGACGCACTTCGTTGCCCTGGTCGATCAGCTGCTGGCGGAAGGCCGGGTCGGCGAGGATGGACACCAGCGTGCGATTCAGCCGCTCGACCCGCTCACGCGGCATGCCCGCGGGGCCAAACAGGCCGAGCCAGGTGGTCATTTCAAAATCCGGCAGCGTCGCGGCGATGGGCGGGACACCCGGAAGCGCAGGCTGCGCATCCCGGCTGGCAACACCGATTGCTTTCAGCTTGCCCGACTTGAGCAGCGACATTGCGGTAATCGGTACATCAAAGTAAGCGTCAAGCCGGCCGCCGATCAGGTCGGGGGCGATCTGCGCCGTGCCCTTGTATGGCACGTGATTCAGGGCCACCTTGCCCTGCGTGGACAGCAGAACCAGCGACAGATGCGACGCCGACCCATTTCCTGCCGATCCGAAATTAAGCGGCACGGCGCTTGCCCGGGCTGCAGCCAGCACGTCGGCGACCGTGTTGGCAGGGCTGGCCGCTGACACCACCAGCAGCATCGGCGATGCCGCGATCAACCCAATCGGCTGAAAAGCCTTCGCGATATTGATGGGCAGCTTGGTATACAGATGGGCATTGACCACCTGGGTACTGGTATTGCCCAGCAGCAGGGTATGGCCATCGGGCTTCACGCCTGCGACAAACTGCTGCGCGATGGTGCCGTTGGCTCCCGCACGGTTCTCAACGATCACCGGTTGCTTGAAGGCGGCTTCCATCCTTGCACCAACCAGACGCGCCAGCACATCGGCAATGCCGCCTGCCGCATAGGGCACCACAATTCGGATGCCCTCTGCAGGATAGTTGTCGGCGCGGGCAACTGGCGCTGCGAAAGCCATTGCGACGGCCATCAGGGGTACGAGCAGTTTACGCATCCTTCACTCCGTGTTGGGCCCTCAAGGATGCCCAGCTTACCTGTCGGAAGATATGAAACCCGGCCGCATCGTCGCGCTGCTAGATCGCGGGTGTCAAGCCCAACACGTTGCTAGAATCGAAACACACCCTATGGAGGAGACATCGTGAGCACCGACCGCTTTCCGGCACTACCCGACGATCAGATGACAGCGCGCCAAAAAGAGGTCGCAGCAAAAATTTCTGGCGGGCCGCGTGGCGGAATTCGCGGACCGTTCATCGCGCTGCTCCACAACCCTGAACTCACCGACGTGCTGGAACAGGTTGGCGAGTATCTGCGCTTTCGCTCCACCATTTCACCGGCGCTGATCGAGCTTGCCATCCTGCTGGTGGCGCGCTACTGGACCTGCCAGTACGAGTGGTTTGCACACGAGCGGATCGCCCGCACCAAAACCGACCTGCCCGACGGAATCATCCGCGCCATTCAGCGCAACGAAATTCCGCACGACATGACCGATCAACAGCGAATCGTTCATGACTTCGTGATCGGCACATTCCGTTGTGGTGCCGCACCAGGTCCGGTGTACGACGAAGCGAAGGCGGCGTTCGGGCACGCGGGCGTACTTGATCTGGTTGCGTTATGCGGTTACTACACCACGATCGCGTTCGTATTGAACACCGGACAGATCATGCCCCCCAACGGCGCACGGCCGCTGCGCGAAGCGCCGTAGCGGGCGCCTCTGATCAGGCCTCGGCAACCACCTGATTGCGCAGCACGCCAATACCGGTGATCTCGATTTCGATCACATCACCGGGCTTCATGTTTTCCTGTTTCCCCTCGGTGCCGAACCACATGACATCGCCTGGGCTGATGGTGCAGTAGCGCGAGGTTTCGCTAATGAACACCTCGGGCCTGAAAATCATGTCTGCGGTGTTAAAGCTATCAACCTGCTTGCCATTTAAGCGAATGATGGTGCGCATGGAGCGGTAGTCGAGCCCCGTGACAAACCACGGTCCCATCGGCTTGAATGTGTCGCTGTTCTTCGAGCGAAAAAATGTCCGGTCGCTTTTTTGCCAGCTGCGCTCGCTGACATCGTTGCCGATAGTCCAGCCGAGCACGCTGTCAAGCGCCTGCTCGGGCGACACCCTGCGCACCTTCTTGCCAAACACTGCAACCAGTTCGCCTTCATATTGGAACTGATCGGTAGCGTCATGCGGCTTGACGATGTCTTCGCCGTGGGCAATCAAGGCATTGTTGGCCCGGTAGCCAATCTCGGCGCGGGTGGGCAGGTTCGGTGACTCGCCGATTTTGGCTGCCACCTCGCGGATATGGCCGGCATAGTTAAGGCCGGCGCAAAAGAACGTGCCGGGCACCACCGGAACCAGCAACCTGACTGAGCCCAGATGCAGCCGCTCGGCTGAGCGCTCATAGCCCGCAAAGGGCGTGCCGCGAACCGGCACCACCGAGTCATCTTCAACAATTCCATACGCGGTTTTCCCCGCTAGTTCAAACCGGCACCACTTCATGATGGCTTGTGTGGACATGCTGCGTTGGCCTCGACTGGGTTCTCAAACGGACAGGAGCTGAGCGAGCTTTGCCTGAACCTTCGGGCGCTCGCGCTCAAAGATCGCAAGATACCCGGGATTGAACCAGGCGATGACCCCCTGTTGATGCCCTGGGCGTGCGCTGAGCCGCGCGAACCAATCCGCCACGCGAGGACGCGCTTCAATCAGGCTGCCAAAGCCCAGATGCTGCAAGCGCTCGATATACGGGCTAAACGCCAGATCGGCGATTGTGAAGGCCGGGCCCGCAATCCAGGGATGGTCACGCAAGGCTGAATCGAAATCATCGAGCAGTTGAATGAAGCGCCGCACAGCAGGGGCGAAACCTGGAGATTCCATGCCCAGTTCGATTGCCGCGCGCGTTCTGGCCTGTCTCGCGGGATCAGGAATGCTGGCGAGCCACGCCTGCAATTCCTTCGGGTCGCGCTCAAGATGCTGATACCGAAACGCGATACAGGAACTGACGGTGCCGGTGGCAGGATGCACGGAATCATCGAGCTGCTTAAACCAGAGACGCTTCCGATAGCGGTGGTGGCAGCGACGGGCTGCAGTGGCGGATCAGGCCGGACCTCATCCACATATTGCAGGATCAGGTTGGATTCGATGATCGGTCGGCCGTGATGAACCAGGGTGGGCACGACCCCGTTGGGATTGAGTTTCAGGTACTCAGGGGTTTGCGATTCACCCTTACGCAGATTCAATCCGTGGAGTGTGCCCGCAATGCCCTTCTCGATCAGCATGAAGCGCACGTTCGCTGCGCATACCGACATATCGTTGTGATACAGCACGACATCGGGATCGCTCATGGATCAACCTTTTAACAGCATTGGGAGCCACATCGCCAAGCCTGGAAACGCCACCAGTATTGCGAGCAGCACCAGGTCAGCGGCAATGAATGGCGCCACCCCGCGATAAATCTCGCGAATCGGAATCTGCGGCGCCAGCCCGTGCAATACGAAGACGATGATTCCGATGGGCGGGATGATCATGCCCAGTTCAACCACCACCACGTTGATGACGCCCCACCAGACCGGATCGAAACCCATGGTTTCGATGACCGGCAACACAAACGGTAGCGTGATCAGCATGGCGGCAATTTCATCGAAGATTGCGCCCAGCAGCAGATACGCGATCAGCAGGCAGGCGATGATTCCAATCTCGGGCACGGGCAATGCACCGATCAGCTTGACCAGCGCCTCAGGCACACGTGCCAGCGTAATGAAATACGAAAACACCGACGCACCGATAATGATGGTGTAGATCATTGCCGTGGCACTTGCGGTTTCACGCAAGCCCTGCCAAACGGCCGCCCAACTCATGCGACGCCGGGCAACCGCGAACACCAGCGAAAGAATGGCGGCTACCGAAGCCGCCTCGTTCACCGTGAACACACCGCTGTAAAGACCGGCAAAAATTGCCGCCATCAGCCATAGCACCGGAGACGCCTCGCGCAGCGCACGCCACTTTTCGGCTTTGGCGACAGGATCACTGACCGGCGCAAATTCTGGGCGCAGCCACACGATGAGTCGTATGGCCAGCAGATTCAGCGCCAAAGCGAGCGCAGCCGGTACCAATGCTGCATAGAACAGATCAAAGATGTAGGTCTTGGTGACCACGCAATACAGGATCATGACGATCGACGGTGGAATGAGCGCTTTCAACGTGCCACCGGCTGCAATCGTTCCCGCCGAAAACGCGGGTGAATAGCCACGCGCCAGCATTTCGGGCAGCGCAGCTTTCGCAAACGTGGCCGCGGTCGCGGTTGACGAGCCGCACACGGCGCCAAACACTGCACAACCGCCCATCGTTGAATAGGCAAGGCCGCCACGTTGATGACCGAACCAGCAGGAAGCGGCTCGGTAGATGTCGCGCGAAAAACCCGCTGCGCTTGCAAACGTTCCCATCATGAGAAAAAGCGGTACGGTCGCCAGATCGACGCTGGACAAAAGCCCCGCAGATTCGCCTGCCAGAACGGTGAGTGCAGGCCCCCAGCCCGATTGAAGGGCGTAGCCCACCACGCCCACGACGATCATGGCGATTCCGATGGGTACCTGCAGCACGATCAATGCGCACAGTGCCAGCAGGCCGAGCCCGCCGATCGCAAGCGCGCTCAAGCGCCGCTCCGAACCGAGTGCTCGAACCGCCCCGCCAGGCGCGCAAGCTCAAGCACGACGACAACCAGTTGCACCACGAACGCGATCGCAAAAATTGCGCAGACGCCATACCAAAAGGGCGCGGTCGGTATCTTCAGGATCCAGGTGGTTTCGTTGGCCTTGGCGATCTTTCCAGCGAACACCAGAAACTGCCAGCCGAAAGCAGCCATCACCACTGCGGTCAGTAGCGAAGCCACCGCATCCAGAAGCTTGCCCATGCGCGCGCCCAGAAGATGGGACGCGAGCCTGATCGAGATGTTGCTGCGCTCCATCAAACCCACTGGCAGGCAGCAGGTGACGGCGAGGGCAACCGTGACCGCCGCAAGGTCGCGCACGCCCTCGATGGGCTGATTGAGCAGCCAGCGTGCCAGGCCGTCAAAGAGGGTCATGAGCGCCAGGCCCATCAGGCCGGCCAGCCCCAGCGCCGAGAGCCCTCGCGTCGCAAGCAGTCCGAGTTGTTCGAGCCTTTCAAAGGCGCCACGCGCGGCGACACCGCTGCCCGACACAGGCTCCGGCGATGGCGCCGCGCTCATGCGTACGCTGCCTCTCAGCGACCTGCGCGAACGTTTGCGAGTTCGGACCTGACCAGACCCAGCAACTCTTTATTGCGGGGGCTCTTGGCAACCCACGCGTCGGTAACCGCCTGGAACGCAGGCTGCATCGCATCCAGATCCGACTGCGATGGCATCACGACACGACGCTTGGGATCGGCCTGCAACTGCTTGACTACCGAGGCGTTATAGGCGCCGATGCCTTCGTTGAAGCGCGTCGCAGTCCACTCGCCGCTGTACTTTCGGATCGCGTCCTGCGCGGGCTTGGGCAGCGAGTCAAACTTTTTGCGGTTCATCAGAATCGCCAAAGGCACGATGCCCAACTGCGTGAAGTAGTGAGCGCTGGTCACGCGCGAGATCCCGAAATCGACCAGCGGTGCGGGATGCGAGGTGGTGCCGTCAATCGTGCCGCGGCTGATCGCCTCAGGCACTTCGGTGACCGGCATGCCGATCGCCACAGCACCCAGCGCCTTAATCGTTTCGCTCTCGATTGCCCCGGATGTCCGAATCTTCTTGCCCTTGATATCGCTGATCGCGTTGATGGCCGAGCGCGAATGCAGACTGTAAGGCGCAGTGCCAAACAGACCGATCGGGAAGAAGTCATCGTAGCCACGAATCTTTCCGGAGTTGACCAACCGCGTGAAGACCAGCGTGGCCTCGCGAAGGTCGGCGAACACCCCAGGCAGTTCGAATACTTCGTTTTCCTGGAAGCGGCCAGGTGTGTACGAAGCAATGACCCAGGCAAGATCAGCGACCCCGTCCAACACCATCTGAGCCTGCTGCACCGGGCTGCGGCCCAACGCGCCGTTTGGAAACAGCTCAATTTCAACGGTGCCGGCTGCGTCCTTGTTCACCGCCTCGGCAAACGGCCGAAACACGCTCTGGAAGGTGGCCTCTTTGTCAGGCGAAAAAATTGCAAACTTCAGCTTGACGGCCTGGGCCTGAGCGCCCGTGCCCGCAATGGCCATCAAAGCCGCCGCGCAGAGCGCGCGAATCCGTGAACGTGCACGCATCGATGTCTCCTTGGTAGGTGTTGTGCGAGTCAATGTAGTCGATCTCGCAGAATTGTCAATATTCAAGAAACGCGTTCAGTGAAACGAGCCATCACACCAATTCGCTTGATGCAAATGTCACTATTTGAGATATTGCACCTCATGAAGCCTCAATCACGACCATGAGCAGCCTGGGCTCCTCGCTGTCGATCCTGGGCCTATTCGGCCCGGAACGTTCAGCGATTACCGCCGAAGCGATTACCGAGTCCCTCGGTTTCACGCGGCCGACCGGCTACCGCTATATCCGCGAACTCGTCGCTGGCGGGTTGCTGGTGCGACTCGCTCCGGGCACGTACGCGCTGGGGCCCCGCATCATTGAACTCGACTGGCAGATTCGACAGAGCGATCCCCTGCTGCGCGCGGGCCTGCCCGTGATACAGGAGTTGTCGTCGGCAACCGGATTCGAGGTCAACCTGATCGGCCGCTACGGCGACCACATCGTGACCACCCATCAGCAGCATGGCCTCGAGCGCTTGCCGCTCAGCTTTGGACGCGGCCGGCCTATGCCGCTATTTCGAGGCGCGGGATCCAGGATCATCGTGGCGCATTTCCCCCGGGCGCGGCTGCGCAAGCTGTACGAAAGTCATCGCGAAGAGGCCAGGCAGGCGAATTTGGGCACTCAGTGGGAAACGGTGCGGCAGACGCTCAACACAGTACGCAAACAGGGCTTTGCCGTCTCCTATGGTGAGCTTGACCCGGGTTATGTGGGTGTCGCAGCGCCGGTTTTTGCGGCCGACGGCGACGTGCTGGGCAGCGTCATCGCGGCGCTCTCGCGTCAGCGTCTGGCTGTCACGGATCTTGACCGGCTGACCCACCGGATTCGGACTGCAGGTCAGACCATCAGTGTGCGACTGGCCGAGCTCGATCTTCGCGACCAGCCCTCCTCCGAAGCCTCGCCCCACCGTGCCCCGCTGGAAAGGCGACGCGCATGAGACAGGCTCGCATTCATGATGTCGCGATCATCGGCCTGGGCCCCACTGGCGCCACGCTGGCCAACCTGCTGGGCGCGATGGGCATTGACACCCTGGTCGTTGACCGCGAGCCCGGTCTGCTGAATCTGCCCCGTGCCGTTCATTTTGACGGCGAGGTGATGCGGCTGTTCCAGAACATGGGCCTTGCCGAATCGCTCGCACCGCATCTGCGACCGTCGTCGGGTATGCAGTACCTGAACTCGCAAGGCATGTTGATGCTCGAGCGTAAACCCGCTGCGGTCAGCGGTCCCCAGGGATGGGCTACCAACTACCTATTTCACCAGCCCGATCTTGAAGGAACGCTTCGTCAGGCCATTCAGCGCTTCCCCTCGGTATGCGTGCGCGAGGGGGTCGAAGCCGTTTCGCTCCAGACCACGCCCCAGTGGGTTGACCTGCAGCTCAAGCCAATCACCGATGCTGGGCGCGCGGAATCCGTACAGGCGCGTTGGGTGGTGGGCTGCGACGGCGCCCGCTCAATTGTTCGCGAAGCCATAGGCGGACCCATGATTGATCTGGGGCTGCATCAGGACTGGCTGGTCGTGGACGTTGAACTGCTGGAAGACGTCGAACTGCCGCAAGCCACGGTGCAGTACTGCGATCCCGCGCGCCCCACTACCTTCGTGAACGTCACCGGTCGTCGTCGTCGCTGGGAAATCATGGTCATGCCGGACGATGACCCTCATGCGCTCCTTGAGCCCACGACCTTGTGGCAGCTGCTGTCGCGCTGGATCCGTCCGACGCAGGCGCGGCTGGTGCGATCCGCGCTGTACACCTTTCACTCGCTCATTGCATCCAGGTGGCGGCGCGGGCGGCTGCTTCTTGCGGGCGATAGCGCGCATCAGACCCCGCCCTTCCTCGGGCAGGGCATGTGCGCGGGGCTGCGCGACGCGGCCAATCTGGGCTGGAAGCTTGCGGCTGTCGTACAAGGTCATGCGGACCCGCAGCTCCTTGACAGTTATGAATCCGAGCGGCTTCCCCATGTGCACCAGTTCATCGATACGGCCATTCGTCTGGGCGAAATCATTCAGACGACCGATCCCGATGTAGCAGCCGAGCGCGATCTTAGATTCGCGCGTGAGGGAACCACCGAGATCGTCAATCTTTCACCGTCACTCGGACCCGGGGTTCATCTTGGCACGGCACCTGCTGGCACGCTGCCACCGCAGCCCCGGCTATCGGATGGCCGGCGACTGGATGACGCCCTGCCCGCCAACCGGTTCGCGCTGCTGACAGCCGACCCGGCCAGCGTTCAGGCCTCGCCCGTTGCACGACAGACGCTGGAACGCCTTGACGCAACTCTGCTTCACGACGACGCGCTTGCGCCATGGTTTGAATCACTTGACGCGCGTCATGTGCTCCTGCGCCCCGACCGCTACCTGGCCGCAGTGTCTGACACCGTTACCGCCATCGCCAACTGGCCCATCGACCATTGGCATGTTGCGGGAACCTCCCAAGCCAATTCAAGCGGGCAGACGCCTGACTGATTACCCGGAGACGACCATGAACCGCCAGCCTTTGAACCCGATCACCGCGCAGGACCGCGCTGACTTTGATCGTGACGGCGTCGTGTGCCTGCGCCAGATGTTCGACCGCGACTGGATCGAGCGAATGACAGCAGCCGTTGACCGCGTCATGAACACCAACCATCCGATGGCAAGACCTCGTGAGGTCACGCAAGCCCTGGGCGGCACCAGTGGCCGTTATCACATCAATTCCTTCGTCTGGCACTGGGACGCAGACTTTCGCGCGTGGGCGCTCGAGTCACCGAATGGCGAGATCGCCGCCTCGCTGATGGGTGTTGATCAGGTGCGGATGTTTTATGACCAGGTGTTCGTGAAAGAGCCCAAGACCTCGGAGATGACCGACTGGCACCACGATCTTCCGTTTTGGCCCATGCGCGGCAATCAGATTCTGTCGATCTGGGTTGCGCTGACCGATGTGGGCCCTGACAACAGTTCGCTTGAGTACATCGGCGGCTCGCACCGCTGGAACAAGTTCTATCGTGCTGCAATTCCTGACAAAGACCCGCGCTTCAAATCTGAGCTGGAAGAGTGTCCGAACTTCAGCCTGCTGCGCAACGACCCGCAGTATCGCTTTCTTTCCTGGACGATGAAGGCGGGCGACTGCCTGGTGCATCACCCCTTGACCGTGCACGGCTCCGAGGGAAATTTCTCGCCCAGCCGCCGACGGATCGCGATTTCAAATCGCTATTTCGGCCCCGACGCGATATGGGACCCACGCCCAGCGACCATGCGGGTTACCGGCGATCCCGTGATCGAGTCGGGCAAGTATCCTGCCCATGACCAGGCGTTTCCGATTGCGTGGCAGCGTCAGGGCGCTGCGGCCTGAAGTCAACGAATGGCGCAGCCTGCGCGCCAGCCTAAGCCCGCGCGCGTGCCATCCGGCACCGCGCCACGGGCGGGGCGATACTCGCAGCCCACCCAGCCCTGCCACCCACACTGGGCAGCGACCTCATCGATCACCGCGAGCAGGTACGCATAGTTTAGTTCGCCAATATCGGGCTCATGGCGTTCGGGCACACCGGCAATCTGAAAATGTGCGACTCGGCCAGTTGGCAACCAGCGGCGGATTTTCATCGCCACGTCGCCTTCGACAATCTGACAGTGGTACAGATCCATCTGAACGGCCACATTGTCTTCGCCGATCTCGGTGACGAGCGCATGCGCGTCATCCTGTCGACTGACCAGATACTTAGGATTGTCGCGGGCATTCAGCGGCTCGATCAGCAGCGTGACGCCGTACGATCTTGCACGCCGTGCTGCCTTGCGTAAATTTGCCACATAGGTTGAGCGAAGCGTATCGGCTGCGACCTGCTCAGGCATGATGCCCGCCATCACATGGACCCGCGGACACCGAAGTGCCTGCGCGTAGGCCAGCGCCTTATCGATGCCGGCATCAAACTCGGCCTGTCGGCCTGGCAGACAGGCGAGCCCCTTCTCGCCGTTTGCCCAGTTGCCCGGTGGCGCATTGAACAGAACCTGTTGCAGGTTGTGCCGGCTGAGCTGCGCGGCCAGCAGCTCTGGCGCGTGGTCGTACGGAAACAGGCACTCGACCCCTTCAAACCCGTCGGCGGCAGCCGCTCCGAAACGTTCAAGAAACGGCAGCTCTTGGTAGAGCATCGACAGGTTTGCTGCAAAACGTGGCATGGCCGGCTCCTACCATCGGGCGCCAAAGCTGTGGCGTAACTCATCAATATCAGGTTCGCTCAGCGCCGGAACCGCATCGCCCACAAGATTCACCAGGCGCGCAGTTTCCTCAAGCTCTTCAAGCACCGCCATCGCGTGCGAAGGGCTCTGATGCCAAACAGTGGGCCCCAGCCTCGCCAGCATCACCGCGCGAATCGGTTGTCCGCGCGAACCATAGCGCATGATGGTGTCCGACACCTGCTCGGCGACACGCGGATCGCCAGGCCGGTGATACGGGATGACAGGTACCCTGCCCACCTTCATGACAAAGTAAGGCGTGATCGGCGCCAACAACTCGTCCGAAACTGGCTTCAAGGTGAGCGCAACACAATGGGTGCTGTGCGTGTGAATCACGCAGCTCGTGGCGGCATCGAACGCCGAGGCTGAATCCACGATCGTCCGATGAAGCAAGGCGGTCTTACTCGCCCGTTCGCCAGCGACCTGCCGCCCCTGGGAATCAAGCAGCGCCAAAGAGTCAGGCTCAAGAAAGCCAAGACAGGCATCGGTGGGCGTAATCAACATCTGGCCGTCGGAGAGCCGAACGCTGATGTTGCCCGCAGTTGCATGCACATAGCCGCGGTCAAAGAGGCTGCGCCCTACTCTGCAGATTTCGTCGCGGGCCTGTGATTCAGTCAGCATCATGCATGAAGCCTGCTGGTTCAGCGCGCGACTGCGCGTCAAGCACCGCGAAGGCGCGGCTGAAAAAATCCTCGCCACCAAAGTTACCCGACTTCAGACACAGGTGAAGACCCTGGCTGCGCCCCGCCACCGGCTCTGCGTGACACCAGGGGACACCGACATCAATCTGGGGGCCAATTCGAAGCTCCTGCAGCGCGAGCGCCTGAACGCAAGCGCCTGAGGTTTCGCCTCCCGCCACGATGAGGCGCCCGACCCCGCTTTCAACCAGCGCCACCGCAATGCGCGCCAGCGCCTGCTCAATCATCGCACCGGCAGCGTTGGTTCCAAGTCGGGCCTGGGTAGCTGCAACCTGATCCGCCGTGGCAGTGGAATAGACGAGGACCGGACCGGATGAGAGCGCGGCCACGCTGCGGTCAATGATTTTTATGAGCACTGAATCGCCATCCGCAGCGATCGCGATCGGATCGATTGCAAAAGCACGCCCCCCAAGGCGCTGAAAGTGTGCGACCTGTTTCTGCGTGGCGACGGAGCAGCTTCCGGACACGATTGCCGCAGCGCCCGAAGCTCGCGGAAGCACCGCAGCCTGTTCAGACGCGGCAATACCAAAATTGGCAGGCAGCGCGATGGCCAGCCCCGAGCCCGAGGTGAGTAGCGGTGCACCACGAAGCGCCGGTCCGGCACGCATCAGATCGTCGTTTGAAACCGCATCCAATACCGCAAGCCCGAAACCTTCTTCCCTCAGGGACGCCATTCGGGCTCGTATCGAATCAGCGCCCTGCGCAACGCATCGATAGTCAATCAGACCGACGCGACGCCGACATTGCGCCTGAAGCACCCGCACAAGATTCGAATCGGTCATAGGCGTCAGCGGATGGTCACGCATGCTGCTGTCGCTCAACAGCTGGTCGCCGACAAACAGGTGGCCTCGGAAGACGGTTCGCCCATTATCGGGAAACGCGGGGGTTGCAATGACCAAGTCACAGCCGAGCTCATCCATCAGCGCTTCAGTGACGGGGCCGATGTTGCCGCGCGGCGTACTGTCAAAGGTGGAGCAAATCTTGAAAACGATCTGCCGGGCGCCAGCTGCCCTTAACCAGCGCAATGCGTGCAGCGATTGCGCAACGGCCTGTTCTGGCTCGATCGTTCTGGACTTCAGGGCTACAACCACTGCGTCGATGTTCTCGGAGGGCGGGCGTTGCGGCACGCCAATCGTCTGAACAACGCGCATGCCACCCCGCACCAGGGTATTGGCGAGGTCGGTTGCGCCGGTGAAGTCATCGGCAATACAGCCCAGCAGCACCCCAGCCACCACGTTGACGCATCCTTAAAGCAAAGGTTTCCCGACACAACCCAGGTGTCGTTCGCAAATTGTAGACAGCACCGTATCGGGATCCTGTGACCACCAGTGTCGCGACAGAATCTCGACCTCGTCAAAGCCGCTATAGCCCGCACCACGCACACGCTGCCCCAGTGCGGCAAGGTCAATGACCCCGTCGCCAAGCATGCCGCGGTCAAGCAGCAGGTCACGTGTTTCCACCAGCCAATCGCAGATGTGGTAGGCAAGCAGGCGGTGCGCGCCCGCGCGCGCCAGGCCAGCATCGAGGTTGGGATCCCACCAGACGTGATACGCATCGACCGCCACCCCCAGCGCAGCGGGTTGACCGTCAGCACGCGGCGCAACGCCCTCAGCGTCAATGGCATCGCACAGATCAAGGGCCTGAGCAAGTGTGTTGATGCAACAGCGATCGGCCGCATACATCGGGTGCAGGGGCTCGATGGCAAGTGGCATGCCGGCTTCCCGAGCATGTTCAAGGATGGTCGCGATGCCATCATGAACCATGGCGCGCGCGCCCGCCAGGTCGCGTGACCCCGCAGGTAATCCACCGCACACCAGCACCAGGCATCGGGCACCAATGGTGGCCGCATCATCGATAGCGCGAAGATTGTCGTCGATGGCGGCACGCCGCCCCGCCGCGTCCAACGCAGGAAACATGCCGCCTCGGCAGAGCCCGGTGACCGTCAGCCCATGATCGCGAATCATGGCAGCGGCCCGGTCGGCCCCCAATTCGGCGAGCTTGTCACGCCACGGGGAAATGCCCGGTATGCCGTGCCGGGCGCAAGCCTCGATCATCTGGGCAAGGTTCCACTGCTCGCGCACCGTTGCGGTGTTGAGGGACAGCGGCGGCAAAGCGAGTTCGGATGGCATGCGGCCCCCTATGCTTGACAGTGGATTGAAGAGGACGGCTTACTGCTTTGCCTCGGCATCAATGCCGTGGACGGCAAGAAGGCTTGCCAACCGACGGCTGGCGCGCTCAGGGTCTGACAGCAAGCCCGCCTGATCAGCAAGCCTGAAGATTTCAGCAAGATGCGTGATGTGCCGTGTGCTCTGCTGCCCCCCCACCATCACAAAGTGGTCCTGGTGACCGTTCAACCAGGCCATGAACACCACGCCAGTTTTGTAAAACCGGGTCGGCGCTCGAAAAATATGGCGAGACAGCGGAACGGTGGGCGCAAGAATCTGG
This sequence comes from Betaproteobacteria bacterium, assembly GCA_016868375.1. GTDB lineage: Bacteria > Pseudomonadota > Gammaproteobacteria > Burkholderiales > Burkholderiaceae_E > SYIM01. Next base: position 51,450 of record VGHA01000001.1, read on the forward strand.
TGGAATTTTTGGGGTTCACCCGCGCCAAGCGCATCGAGCGCTGCTGCGGCTGCAGGGGCGATCGAATCAAAAATCCCAAGCAGTGCGTCCGAATAGCCCTGCGCATCCCCGGCAATCAACTCTGCGAAGTTGAAATCATCACCGGTATACATCCGGATACCGGGCGCCAGCCTGCGTCGCATCGAGATCTCGCGGTCCTTGTCCAACAGCGAGATCTTGACGCCGTCAATCCTGGCTGCGTTGCGATTCAGAACATCCACCGCCACGTCCATCGCACGGTCGAGGTCGCGATGCCCCCAGTAGCCGACCAGCGCCGGATCAAACATGTCCCCAAGCCAATGAATGATGACTGGCTCGCGAACCTGTGACAGCAGCCGGTCATACACCTGCCCGTAGTCATCCGGTGAACGCGCGCAGGCGGCCAGCGCGCGACTGGCCATCAGAATCAGCCGCCCTTCCAGACCTTCGATCGCCTCGATCTGATGCTCGTAGGCTGCGATCACGTCAGCGACGGTGCGAGACGGATCGGGCGCCAGATGGTCGGTACCCGCCCCGCTCGCAACACGAACGGGTCCGCCGTGCGGTGAAGCACCGAAGGCCCGCGCTGCCGAGATTGATCGCCGGATCAACTCCAGCGAGTTACCCCAGTCAAGCCCCATGCCGCGCTGCGCGGTGTCCATCGCCTCGGCAACGCCGAAGCCCAGCTTCCACAGGTGTTCTCGGTACGCAATGGTTCGGTCCCAATCGATTGCAGGCTCGAGCCAGGGATCAACCGTGGAACGCGGATCTGCCACCACATGCGCGGCAGCAAAGGCAATGCGGTTCCAGCCGGCGACGACAGGCTTCCAGGCTGCACGCCCACTGAGCACATAGCGTTCAAGCGTGCCGTTCGAACCGGGCAGCAACAGGCTTGGCATGAGCGCTCTCCTGTCAGGCCGGCAGTGGGCCAACATCGACCCAGCGACGCTCGCTCCATGACTTCAGCGCGGCTTCGACCAGCTGGACGCCTTTCGCGCCCTCGCGCAGATTCCAGCGGAAGTCCCCGCCTTCAATGACATGGCGCAGGAAGAGTTCCCACTGCGCCTTGAACGCATTGTCAAAGATGACGGTGTCAGGCACCTCCTGCCAGCCCTCCATGAATTGGATAGGCTGGGGGAGATCAGGGTTCCAGACCGGCTTGGGCGTATTCACACGCGACTGCGTCCGGCAGCCACGCAGGCCCGCCACCGCCGAGCCATGCGTACCATCGACCTGAAGGGTAAGAAGGTCATCACGCCGAACCCGTACCGCCCAAGAGCTGTTGAAGTGCGCGATGGCACCTGAAGCAAGTTGGAACGTGGCGTAGGCCGCATCATCTGCGGTGGCGGTGTAGGGCTTGCCCTGTTCATCCCAGCGCGTGGGAATATGGGTGGCCCCCAGACAGGATACCGAGCGCACCTCGCCGAACAGATTGTCGATCACGTAGCGCCAGTGACAGAGCATGTCGAGGATGATGCCCCCACCATCCTCGGTTCGATAGTTCCAGCTTGGCCGTTGCGCGGGCTGCAGATCGCCCTCGAACACCCAGTAGCCGAACTCGCCGCGAACCGAGAGGATGCGCCCGAAGAATCCGGCATCGATCAGCATTTTCAGTTTCAACAAGCCGGGTAGCCAGAGCTTGTCCTGCACGACGCCGTGCCGAACGCCTGCGGCCTCGGCAGCGCGAGCAATTCCCAGAGCCGCTTCAAGGCTGGTGGCGGAGGGCTTCTCGCAATAGATGTGCTTGCCCGCCTGGATCGCTTTGTGAATCAGTTCGGGCCGCATCTGCGTGGTGGCCGCATCAAAGAACACGGTATCCGCAGGGTTGGCTAGCGCCGCGTCAAGATCGGTTCCCCAGCGTAGGCCCCCGTGTTGTGCTGCAAGCGCAGCCATTCGATCCGCACCACGACCGATCAGTATCGGATCGGGCATCAACCTGCTGCCGTCAGACAGGCGAACGCCGCCCTGCTCACGAATCGCCTTGATTGAACGAATCAAATGCTGGTTCAGCCCCATTCGGCCGGTAACGCCGTACATGATGATGCCAATGCGCTGGGCGGTGCTCATTGAGCGCTTCTCCTGACAGGTGGGCGCCGCCACAGCCTCTGGCGGCATCATGGCTTCGGCAACGCCGAGCCGGTCAAATGCCGCGCGATGGTAACCCGGCCCATCGCCACGCGAAAGCGACAGCGCGAGTCAGCGGAATCGCAGCTTGTGAAAGGCTCATGCGCATCGGTACCATGCCCGCTTTCATCAGGAGTCTCGTCATGCCACGAATCAAGACGACCGTCGTCGGGTCGTATCCCATACCCGAATGGCTGGTCGCCAGTCCGTCCGCCCAGGCGCTGACTGACGCAACGCGCGTGGTCATCCACACCCAGGAACGCGCAGGTATCGATCTGGTGTGCGATGGCGAGCTTTATCGGTTCGACATCAACCATCCAGAAACCAACGGGATGATCGAATATTTCGTCCGCCCGATGGATGGCATCACTCAGCGATTCACCTTCGATGACCTGATTGCCTACCGAAGCACCTCGGGCACCCGATTTCGAACCCGGCCTCCCGGAACAGTCATCGGTCCTGTCGGCAGCGGTACGCTGGATCTGCCGCTCGCCTGCGAAGGCGCCCGCAGTCTCGCCTCAAACCCGTTCAAGTTCACGCTCACTGGCCCGCACATGCTGGCCAAAACCCTCATTGACCGGCACTACCCGGACCTGCCGGCGCTCTGTAATGCGATTGCCGATGTCCTCGCTCAGCAGGTCGCACACTGCGAGGCGGACGTGATTCAGGTGGATGAGGCCAACCTTCCGGGACATGCCGAGGAGTGGGAGTGGGCCGCGGCAGCAATGAACCGCGTGCTCGACGCAGCACGCTGCCCAACCGCTGTTCACCTCTGCTTTGGCAATTACGGCGGACAGAGCATTCAGAAGGGAAGTTGGGATCGGCTGATCGGTTACCTGAACGCGCTGCATGTCGACCACATCGTCATGGAGTGCGCCCATCGTCCTCCTGATGAACTGGCGGCGTTTTGCGAATTGCGAGCCGATATCGGGTTCGGTTTGGGCGTGATTGACGTCAAGTCCACCACAATCGAGTCGGCGGACACGGTGGCGCGTGCCATTGAGCGCGCGGCCGGCATCCTTGGTCCCGAGCGAATCCGCTATATCCATCCCGATTGCGGATTCTGGATGCTGAAGCGTTCAATCGCTGACGGCAAGATTCGCGCGCTCGCTGCCGGGCGCGATCTGTTCGAAGGCCGGCACGCATGACAATCGCCCCTCCCTTACCTGCCGGCTTCTCCAGCGTCGATGCGTTGGAGGAGGTCATGACGCGGCCTTCCCAATCATTGATCGATGATCTCAACGCGCTCGATGGCGACATCATCGTGCTGGGCGTGGGCGGCAAGATGGGACCCACCCTAGCGCGCATGGCCAAGCGCGCCGCCCCGTCCAAGCGGGTGTTGGGCGTTGCGCGCTTCAGTGACCCGCAGGTAGCCGCGCAACTGAAACAGGTGGGTGTGGAACCGGTCAGCTGCGATTTGCTTGACCGGGCCGCGATTGCCCGCCTGCCAGGCAGCGCTGACGGTGTGTCGAACGTGGTGTTCATGGCGGGCCACAAGTTCGGCGCCACAGGTAACCCGGCGTTTACCTGGGCGATGAATGTCGCAGTTCCGTGGATGGTTGCAGAGCATTACCGCGACTGTCGGATCGCCGCGTTCTCAACCGCCTGCGTCTATCCATTCTTTCCAACCAGCGGGCCGGGCGCAAGCGAATCGGAGCCCGCGATTCCGCCACCCGGTGACTACGCAGCCTCCTGCGTTGGCCGCGAGCGAATGTTCGAACACGGCTCGCAGCGCTGGGGAACGCCAGGGCGACTGGTTCGACTGTCGTATGCAATCGACATGCGCTATGGCGTGCTTCGCGATGTCGCTGATTCAGTCTTCAACAGCCGCCCAATCGATCTGACCATGGGATGGGCCGACGTCATCTGGCAGGGCGATGCCAACGAACAGGCGCTGCGCCTGCTCGCGCACTGCACCACGCCCACCTCCCCCATCAACATCACCGGTCCTGCGCATACCTCCATCCGTTGGCTGGCTGGCGAGTTCGGCCGACGCTTTGGTCGAACGCCCGTTCTGACTGGTGCCGAGGCGCCCAGCGCATGGCTGGTTGACACGACGGCATCGCAAAAGCTGCTTGGCTTACCGGGTGTGTCGCTGACCACGATGATCGACTGGGTTGCCGATTGGGTGGCTCGCGGCGGGGAAAGCCTGGGTAAGCCCACCCACTTCGAGGCCCGCGACGGTCGCTATTAACGCCTCTTCTTCCACCCTACCGCGCCGTCCCGTGCCCCCCCCAGCCACTTCCCTGGTTGAACCCACGGCCGCCGACATGGCAGCGCTGCTCGCGCTGTCGCAGGCAGCGCACTGGAATCAGATCCATCACGACTGGGCCTGGATGTTGGCCAATGGGCGAACGCGCGCGCTGCGGCAAGCCGATACGCTGGTTGCGTCAACGCTGGTGTTGCCCTGGCCACCTGCCGCTTCAGCGACGCGATCCGATCAGGTGGCGAGCCCTTCCCTCGCGTGGATCAGCATGGTGCTGGTTCTGCCAGAGCATCGTGGCCAGGGTCATGCCAGCCGTCTTCTGCAGGAGAGCCTGGCGTGGCTTGAGCAACCGTCACAGCGTCATCTCCTGCCCGTCCTGGATGCAACACCCGCCGGACGACCCGTGTATCTGAAGCTGGGCTTTTCGGATGCCTGGTCATTCACACGTTGGGAGCATCGAACCCGTCAACGGTCTGTGGTAACCGAGGGCGCAGGGGATCTGCTCGAGGTGGGCGGCACGGACGCGTCACATCCGGCGCGAGGTGCGCTCTATGAACTTGATCGCCAGGCATTCGGGGCCAACCGGGAAACGCTGCTGGACGATCTGATTCACCGCGCGCCAACGCTTGCCATTGCGCTCGGCCAGGCACATGCGATCCGTGGCTTCAGTTTGGCGCGACCCGGGCGGGTTGCAACACAGTTGGGTCCGCTGGTGGCGCAAGACGCTGCCGCGGCAATCGAACTGGTGGATCAGGCACTCGCGCGCGTTGACGGCCCAGTATTTATCGACATACCCAACGCAAGGTGCGAGCTTGCCACCTGGCTGGCCCATCGCGGATTCAGCGCGCAGCGACCCTTCACCCGCATGGCACTTGGCAGAAGGGCTCGCAGTCTTGAAAGTGAATGCCCCGCCACCGTATGGGCCGTTGCCGGCCCGGAGCTGGGTTGACCTTGGGCGCGCAGCAAGCCGCGCGCCCAAGGTTAGGTAGCCAACCTTATTTGGTCATTCGAATCGAGCGATCCAGGAACTCATTGGTGTAAGCCGACTTCACATCGAACGGCTTATCAAGTCCGATGTATTCGCGCACCAGATCGTAATCGCTCTGCATACGCTTGTCTTCATGGATGCCCAGGGCGATTTCGCGCGAGAACTTGTCACTCATCAGCACCTCGACCAGCGACCAGTTGACCAGTTCGTTATCGAACTTGAGCGCACCGTTGGCATCAATCAGCGCCTGAACGCAGGGCCGCGGCTCAGCGACGCAGGCTGCGAATGCGCGCTGGGTCACCTTCACAAACTTGTCGATTGCTGCGCGATTTTTCTGCAGAAACTGCGGATTGACGATGATGGAGTTGCCGTAGGGGTTGAGCCCCGCATCACGCCACGCGAGAAAGCCCATGTCAGCGCCCAATTCAGCCTGGAACACATGGTGAAGGTTGTAGAACGAGGTGGTGGCGTCGATCGACTTTGCCTTCAGCGCCGACAGCTTGGCGTTGGCATCGATGTTGACCCAGGTGACTGATTTCGGGTCCATGCCATTGGCCTTGGCAAGCGCCGGCCACATCGTGCGAGCCCCGTCGGCCGCCGGGTTCCCGATGCGTTTGCCGGCCAGGTCTTTCACCGACTTGATGCCAGAGCTTTTCAGCCAGTAAAGCCCCTGTGGCGAGTTCGCGTACACATTGAAGACAGCAACGGTCTGGGCGCCTTTGCCAGCAGCCACCAGAGCCCCGGCCATATCAGCCAACCCCACCGGGTTGGCACCAGCGCCTACCTTCTGGGTGGACAGCGCCGAGCCACGACCTGGCTCGAGATTGACGTCCAGCCCTTCCTTTGCGTACCAGCCAAGCTTCTTCGCGTAGTAGTACGGCGCATGATCGCCACCTGGGACCCAGTTCAGCACAAAGTCAATTTTGGTTTGAGCCGTTACTGAACCAGCGGCCAGCGCGGCGGCCAATAGTGTTGCTGCGCGTGTGGCAGCCAGGCGTGAAAGCATGAAAGGTCTCCCTGTTGTGTTGACACGTGTTGGCCCGTGTTGGCCCGTGTTCGCCAAGCAGTTCGATGATAGATCATTGACGCCCGTCCGGCCATCCATCAAGATCCCCGCCGTCGAATACGAAACGATTCCGTTACCGTGCACCGATCTCAACTGCCCCCCGCCATCACTCGACTGCTACAGGAAGGCACGGTAATCCCCGCGCATCCCCTCGCGCTCAATGCCCAGCGGCAACTCGATATCCGCCGGCAGCGTGCGCTCACGCGCTACTACGTCGAAGCGGGTTCAGGTGGATTGGCGGTCGGTGTTCACGCCACGCAATTTGCGATACGGGAACGCGGCCTGTATGCGCCCGTTCTCGAGCTTGCCGCGCGCACCGCTCAAGACCACCTCGAGCGTCTTGGCGAGCGGCGACCACTGGTCATGATTGCCGGACTGGCCGGCGGCACTGCACAGGCTATTGCCGAAGCCAGAACGGCGGTCTCGCTCGGTTATCACTGCGGCATGCTGTCTCTGTCCGCCATGCGCGGCGTCGATCTCGACACCCTGGTCGGACACTGCGAAGCGGTCGCTGCGGAAATCCCGTTGGTCGGGTTCTATCTGCAGACCGCTGTCGGCGGCATCGACCTGCCCGCCTCTTTCTGGCAGCGCTTCGCCGCAATCGACAATGTGGTGGCCGTCAAGGTGGCGCCGTTCAACCGCTACCGAACGCTTGATGTCGCGCGGGGCATCGCGCTGGCCCATGCGGAGGAGCGCGTCACGCTTTATACGGGCAACGACGATCACATCGTCCTCGATCTGGTCACGCCCTTCGCGGTACGCCGCCCGGCACGCAACGGCCATGGCCTTGAAGGGGTCATTATCAAGATTCGGGGCGGGCTGCTGGGTCACTGGTCGGTGTGGACACACTCGGCGGTCAAACTGTTTGAGCGAATTCGGGCCGCGCGGGCATCGGCCACGCTGGACACCAGCCTGCTGGCGCTGGACGCGCGGGTCACCGACTGTAATGCCGCGTTGTTTGATGTTGCGAACAACTTCGCTGGCTGCATCGCCGGCTGCCATGAAGTGCTGCGCCGCCAAGGGTTGTTGGAAGGTATCTGGTGCCTCGATCCCAATGAAACCTTATCGCCGGGCCAGGCTGCCGAGCTGGACCGGGTCTGCCGCGAGCATCCCGACCTGATCGATGACGAGTTCGTGCGAAGCCGGCTCGATCGTTGGCTTGCAGACTGAGGAACCCAATGAATCCCCTTGACTCGTCATACACACGCTGGACCTTCGCAGTGCTCGCCCACATCGCGCTGGTCGTCGCCTGGTATCTGTTCGTTGAAATCGGGCAGGTACCTAAATTCGTGATGCCGTCGCCTCAAGCCACGCTTGATGCGCTCATGAATCCCAACTACAGCTGGTGGACCAACATCGCAGTAACAGGCACCGAAATATTTGGCGGCTATCTGCTGGCTCTGGTCGTAGGGGTGCTGCTGGCGCTGGTCTTCACCTGGTCGCGAACGCTGGAAGCCTTATGCCTGCCTCTGCTCGTCACACTGAACATGATTCCCAAAGTGGCGCTCGGACCGCTGATCATCGTCTGGTTCAAATACGGCGTATTTCCGAACACGCTCATGGCGTTCTCAATCGCTGTGTTCCCGATTCTTCTGACAACAGCGCGCGGGCTGCGAGAAATCGAACCGGAGCTGCTCGACCTGGTGAAGTCTCTGCGGGGTTCACGCTGGCAGGTGTTTGCCAAGATTCAGCTGCCGGGGGCGCTACCGTATATTTTTTCGGGAATGAAGGTGGGGTCCATCCTGGCCGTGGCCGGTGCAATCGTGGGCGAGTTCCTGGGCTCCGATAAAGGCCTGGGTTACCTGATGCTGCAGGTACAGGTCACGCTGGACACGCCCGCCATGTTCATGGCGGTTATCCTGATCACCATTATCGGCATGTTGCTGTACGGATTGGTGCTGCTTCATGAGCGGCTGCTGGTGGTGCGTGATGCGCGTGTAGCCTGAGAACGTCAACGTCGCGCGGACACAGTCAAACGATTACAACCGAGGAGATCATTCATGAACGCTTCCCACACTTTGAAGCCAGGCCTGAAGCTCTGTGCCGCCGCCTTTCTTTCAATCGCCGTTGCCGGCGCGGCACACGCGCAAACCGAAATCAAGTTCGGCCACGTCGGTGAACCCGGCTCGCTTTATCAGGTGATTGGCGACGAATTCGCTCGCCGAGCCAACACGCTTCTGGCGGGGAAGGCGAAGGTGGTCGTGTATGGCAGCAGCCAGTTGGGGGGCGACAAGGAAATGCTGCAAAAGCTGCGGCTGGGCACACTCGACCTGTCGCTTCCGTCAACCATCATGTCCTCTGAGGTCGATCTCATCGGCATGTTTGAAATGCCTTATATCGTCAAAGATCGAGCCCATATGGCACGCATCGAAAAAGAGATTTTCTGGCCCGACATCGCGCCTGCGGTGGAAAAGAAAGGCTTGAAAGTGCTCGCGGTATGGGAGAACGGTTATCGGCATCTGACCAATAACCGTCGCCCGATTAACGTTCCAGACGATCTCAAGGGAATCAAGCTGCGTGTGCCTGAGGGAAAGTGGCGAATCAAGATGTTTCAGAACTATGGTGCCAGTCCCAGCCCCATGAAGTTCTCAGAGCTGTTCACGGCTCTGCAAACCGGTGTGATGGACGGTCAGGAGAACCCGTTCACGCAAATTTACTCATCGAAACTGCACGAGGTTCAAAAGTTCCTGTCCCTCTCTGGGCATGTCTACAGCCCGGCGTTCCTCACGGCGGGTCTTAAAAAATTCTCATCCCAACCTGAGCCTGTGCGTAAGGCGATTGAGACGGCCGCCCGCGAAACGCAAGCCTTCGTGTACGAGACCGCCACGAAAGCCGAGAAAGACCTGCTCGACAAAATCCGAGCCAGTGGCATTCAGGTCAATGAAGTCAACAAAGACGCCTTTATTGCTGCAAGCCGCCCAACCTACGAAGAGTTCGGCAAGGAAGTCGCGGGAGCGAAAGCGCTGATTGACAAAGCCGTCAGCCTCGGTCGGTAGACGCATGATCAGCACTCAATCCACGCCACCGCGTGCCGACGCGCTCGCCCGTTTTCGAGAACGGTACGCCTTGGCCCTCGAGCGCCTTGTGATCATTCTGATGGTGGTGCTCGCTGGAGAGGTCGTCCTGGGCGTCCTCATGCGCGCAATAGGACGCCCGCTGGTCTGGTACGACGAAATGGCCTCTGTCCTGTTGGCGTGGCTCACGTTCTACGGGTCGGCACTGGCATCGGCCAGGCGCGCCCATATCGGATGCCCCGAACTGGTTGATCAACTGCCCGCGCGGCCCCGGCGACAACTCGCAATCGTTTCGCAAATCATGGTGATCGCCTTCTTCGCCTTGGTGGGGTGGGTGGGAGCAGTCATTCTTCCAGTGCTTGCGGACGAAATGCTCGTCAGCGTCCCCTGGCTGTCGGCGGCCGTGGTCCAGTCGGTAATTCCCGTCTCAGCCGCGCTGATCCTGGTTGCCGAAATCCTGAACCTGGTTGACCTGCTTCGGTCGCATCCACCCGGGCAGAGTGGTTCGTCACTTGCTGACGGACTTCATTAGCCGGAGGACCATGACATGGGCACGATGTTCCTGTTGTTTGCCGCGGTGCTGCTGCTGGTACTGATCAACATTCCGATTGCAGTATCACTCGGCATCGTCTCAGTCATTGCCATGCTGGTTACGCAGGGCACTGACTCACTGCCAAACGTTGCGCTCGTCATTTATAACGGCGCTACCAACTTTCCGCTGCTAGCCATCCCGCTGTTCATCCTGGCTGGCGCCATCATGAACGCGTCCGGCATTTCACAGCGGCTGATCGCGTTCGCAGGGGCATTGTTCGGTTGGGTCAGGGGCGGTCTCGCGCATGTGTCGATCGGCGCTTCGCTGTTCTTTGCTGAGATTTCCGGCTCAGCGGTTGCAGATGTTGCAGCGCTCGGATCGATCCTGATTCCTGGGATGAAGGAAAAGGGCTACCCCGCACCGTACGCTGCAGCGGCGATGTCTTCTGCAGCCACCCTCGCCGTGATTATTCCGCCTTCAATCCCGATGATCCTCTATGCCGTCATGGCAGAGGCATCCGTGGTTCAACTGTTTGTCGCGGGCATCGTGCCTGGCCTGATCGGCGCGTTCGGCCTGATGTTGGTCGCCAGCTTTCTCGCCCATCGCTACAACCTGCCAAGCGACGAACGTTTCTCACTCCGCCGCGTAATTGAAACCGGTCGCCAGGCGTTCTGGGCATTTCTGCTGCCCATCATCATTCTTGGCGGCATCTTTGGCGGCATCGTGACCGCCACCGAAGGCGCAGCCCTGGCCGTGGTGGCCGCACTATTCGTAGGACTGGTCATTTACCGGGAACTCGATCTGAAGACGCTTCGGGCTGCAGTGGTTGAAGGCGGCATTCAAACCGCGGTGGTCATGCTGCTCGTTGCGACCAGCGCGCTGCTTGGCGCATATCTCACCGAGATGCAGTCACCGCAGGCGCTCGCCCGCGCTGTGTCCGAGTTCACCAACAACAAATGGCTGATACTCGCGCTTCTCAACGTGCTGTTTCTTTTTCTGGGGATGTTTCTGCATTCAGCGGCAGCCATCATCCTGGTGGTACCTATCGTGATGCCATTGGTACGTGCGGCGGGCATCGATCCTGTTCACTTTGGACTCATCGTTACCATCAACCTTGGAATCGGCCAGCAAACGCCCCCTGTCGCCAGCGTTTTGATGGTGGCCAGTTCAATTGCCAAAGCGTCGGTATGGGACGTCACCCGCGTGAACGTGTGGTTCATCGGAATTCTGCTGATCGTGCTGATGCTGGTCACCTACGTACCGATTACCGGGATGGGATTGGTGGAGGCGCTCTACCGATAACTGCTGCGTCGGCTGCAGTTGCAGCAGCAATGCATTGCCTGACAGGCGTGTTTATTTGGTCCCGAAAATTCTGTCCCCGGCATCACCCAGCCCCGGCACGATGTATCCGTGCTCGTTTAGCTGCCGATCGATTGCTGCGGTGTACACCGGCACATCAGGGTGGTGTTGATGGAAATTCGCCAGGCCCTCTGGTGCGGCCAGCAGGCACACGAAGCGGATGGAGCGAGGCTTGGTCGCGCGGATCCTGTCAACCGAAGCAACCGCTGAGTTGCCGGTGGCCAGCATCGGGTCAAGCACGATGACATCGCGCTCGCCCATGTCATGCGGCACTTTGAAGTAGTACTCCACTGCGTTCAAGGTTTCCGGATCTCGAAACAGGCCCACATGCCCTACCCGCGCGCTGGGTACCACCTCGAGCATGCCATCGAGAAACCCCTGCCCCGCCCGCATGATCGCCACCAGCACAATCTTCTTGCCGTCGATGGTCGGCGCCTGCATCGCCTCAAGCGGCGTTTCAACGGTAATCATCTGGACCGGCATGTCCCGCAACACCTCATAGGCCATCAGAATGCCGATCTCATGCAGAAGCCTGCGAAAGCTGTTGGTGCTGGTGTCCTTGCGACGCATCAGCGTGAGCTTGTGCTGAATGAGCGGATGCGTCAGGTGGTGAACCAAATCAGTCATGTCGGGTCACTCCGAGGGTCTTGAGTACAGAAGCTGCTCGGGCTACCCGAACCGAAGCGAGCGTAGCCCCACCGTGCGATCGATGATCAGCACCACCAGCAGCGTCATCACGATGCTGACACTGGATACCGCAGCCGCGGTCGGATCGAAATCCCAGCGCAGATAGTCGAACAATTGCAATGGCAGCGTGGTCATTCCTACCCCCTTCAACAGCAGCGAAAGGTTGAAGAGGTCAAACGAAATAATGAAGGCAAACAGTGCGCCAGTAATCAGCCCTGGCTTGATAAGCGGCAGCGTGATGCGCCTGAAACAGGTCCATGGGCCGGCACCCAGGCTACGACCTGTGGGCCCCATGTGTGCGTGGCTGAAAAGAAAACGGGCCAGATCCCTCGTGAGGACTGGCCCGTTTGATGCGTGGTCGGGGTGGCGGGATTCGAACTCGCGACCCCTTGCACCCCATGCAAGTGCGCTACCAGGCTGCGCTACACCCCGAAGACCAAGATTATATCAGCGAAGCAGCTCGAGCGCCTGCTGAAGTGCCTCGCGCACAGAACGATGACCGTCAAACGGGTCAAGCGCGAACGGAAGGCTTGGCTGCTGAGCGTTGTCACGCGTGACGATGACCGCTGCGGCCTCTGGCGCTGCGAAGGCCGCGGAAGGCGCTGCCAGGGAATTGGGTTTCGCCGAAACCTGGCTGGCTGTCGGATCGAGAATCGCGTCATCGGCCTCATCAACCAGCCGAGCCCGGCTGCTACCGGCCTCACCTAACCGGTTTCTCGCGCCGTTGATGGTGAAGCCCTCCTCGTAAAGCAGTTCGCGGATACGGCGCACCAGCAGCACCTCATGGTGCTGGTAATAGCGGCGGTTACCGCGGCGCTTCATCGGACGAAGCTGACTGAACTCCTGCTCCCAGTACCGCAGCACATGGGGCTTCACCCCGCAAAGATCGCTGACTTCGCCGATCGTGAAATAGCGCTTGGCCGGGATCGGCGGAAGCGCCACTTTGGCATCAGATTTGCCGTTCATCAGGTCAGCGTGTGGTAAGGAGAACCGAAGGATTGGACAGGCAGAGATGACTCACACAGACAGGGCGCAGACTCAAGCCGCGCCATCCCCCAGTTCAATCTGAGCCTTGAGCTTCTGGCTTGCATGAAAAGTGACCACACGCCGCGCGGAAATCGGGATTGCCTCGCCGGTTTTCGGGTTACGACCCGGGCGCTGCGGTTTGTCGCGCAACTGAAAATTTCCAAAACCCGAGAGCTTGACTGACTCACCTCGAACGAGCGCGTCGCGAATTTCCTCGAAGAACGTTTCGACCATGTCCTTCGCCTCTCGCTTGTTCAGGCCGACGCGTTCGAAAAGCATTTCGGAGAGTTCGGCCTTGGTGAGCGTGAACGCAGGACCAAACGACACCGGCTCAAAGGACAGCACGCCCGCATCGGCCAATCGGCTGTCTGCAGTCGTTGGGGTGGTTGACTCGGCCTCGACCGCCCCGGCAACTGCGGTCTCGGGGTCTGCCTGACCGAACGCATGGTTCGTTTGCATCATGTTTTCTCTAGCTACCCGCGCGAAGCCGGGCGCCCAGCAGCCGCTCAGCCCGTCCGACCACCACCTGTACCGCGCGCTGCGCCTCCGCGTCACTCAGCGTGCGGGAAGTATCTTGCATACGCAACCTGAAAGCAAGGCTTTTTTCCTTATTTTCCAAGCCCTTACCGCGGTACTCATCGAACAGGAAGACCTGCTGGATAATGGCCGCATCGGTCTCCTCGCGAGCGGCATCGGCAATAGTCTGCTTAACTTTCGCGGCAGGCGTATCGATGGCAACGATCAGCGCAATATCGCGAAGCACCGGCGGAAACTTGGACAGTTCGGTGTGGGTGGCAACCGCGCGTGTGCGCAAGCACTCAAGGTCGATCTCGAACAGGACAGGCGCCGATGGAAGCTCAAGCTGTTGCTGCAGGGCCGGGTGAAGTTCACCGACAACACCCACGGCCACGCCATTCAGGAGCACATGTCCGCACCGCCCCGGGTGCAGCGCCGGATGCGACCCGGCAACCACCGTCAGCCCAACCGAGCCGCCGAGCGCGAGCAGGTCAGCCTTGATGTCGAAGAAATCGACAACCCGATGCGGCCAGCCCCATTGCTCGGGCGCCACCGATCCAAGCGCCAGCGCTGCCACGCGCCACGGTTGCGCGATACCCGGTACGGCAAGCGGCCCGCCCTGCACCGATGCATCAGGCGCAAATACCCGACCCACCTCAAACATCCGCACACGGGATGCCTTTCGGTTCAGGTTGGCTCGCAGCGTCTCGATCAACCCACCCCAGAGGGTGGTGCGCATCACATCCATCTGTGCCGCGATCGGATTCAACAGCTTGACCGGCGCCGTCCCAGACAGCTTCTGGTCAAGCGTTGACTCAACGAAGCTGTAGGTGATGATTTCCTGATAATCGCGAGCCGCGAGCGCCTGCTTGATCGCCAGCACCGGGCGCCGCGCTTCGGGCTCTGGCCGCATGGCCGAGGGTGCGCGCGGCGGCCTCAAAGGCAGTCGATCAAAGCCCCACACCCTGGCGACTTCCTCGATCAGGTCTTCTTCGATCTGAAGGTCAAAGCGATGCGAGGGCGGCGTGACGATGAATGTGTCGCCATCACGCTCGTAAGCCAACCTGAGACGCGATAGCGCGTCTGCGATATCAGCGTCACCGAGCGGGGCGCCGATGATCTTACGTGCGCGATCGACGCGCAGCGCAACCGGTGCGCGCTCGGGCAACGCGAGAATGGTGTCATCGATCGGGCCCGCCCGGCCACCGCAGATCTCGAGGATCAGCTGGCTGATTCGCTCGATGTGCGCAACCGTGGTGCTGGCATCCACACCCCGTTCAAAACGCGACCCCGCTTCGGTACTGAAGTTGTAGCGTCGGGCGCGGCCGGCAACCGCCTGCGGCCACCAGAATGCCGCTTCCAGATAAATGTCCTTCGTGTCGTCGGACACCGCTGTAGCGTTGCCGCCCATGATGCCCGCCAGACTTTCAACCTGATGCTCGTCAGCAATCACGCCGACATCGGCATCGAGTGAAATGGTTTGGCCGTTGAGCAGTTCAAGTGATTCGCCCTGTCGCGCCCAACGAACCGTTAAACCGCCCTGAATACGCGCCAGATCAAACACGTGCGAGGGCCGTCCAAGTTCAAGCATCACGTAGTTGGAGATGTCGACCAGTGCAGACACGCTTCGCTGCCCTGCCCGCTCCAGCCTGCGACGCATCCAGCCTGGCGTGGCTGCGCGCGCATTGACGCCGCGAATGATTCGCCCGGAAAAGCGACCGCAAAGATCGGGCGCTGCGATCTGAACCGGCAGCCGATCTGCGAGGGTGACCGGTACCGGAATGAACTCGGGCTCATGAAGGGTGGCTCCCGACAGCGCAGCCACTTCACGAGCCACGCCGATCATGCTCATGCAGTGGGCGAGGTTCGGTGTCAGTTTGAGCAGCCACACGCTTTCGTTCAGCTCAAGCCAGTCCCGCAGCGACTGGCCAACCGGCGCATCACCATCGAGCGCGAGCAGGCCGGCGTGGTCTTCCGAAAGACCCAGTTCGCGCGCTGAGCACAACATCCCCTGGCTTTCGACACCGCGCATGACCGTAGGCTTGATCGTCAATCCGCCGGGCAGAACAGCTCCGGGCAGCGCGCAAGGCACGCGCATGCCCTCGGCAACGTTGGGCGCGCCGCATACGATGGTCGACGTTGCGCCGCCCGTATCGACTTCGCACACCCTGAGCCGATCGGCGTTCGGATGCTGTTTGACAGAACGAACCTGTGCGACCACCACGCGATCGAACGGCGGCGCAGCGGTGGCGGATTCCTCAACTTCGAGTCCGGCCATGGTGAGCCGCTCGGCAATGGTTTGGGCTGACCAGTCAGTGGCGACGAAACTGCGCAGCCAGCTCTCGGGAACGCGCATTCGCGATAATCCTATCGGTTGAACTGCTGCAGGAAGCGCAGATCGTTTTCATAAAAGAGCCGCAGGTCACCAATGCCGTACCGCAGCATGGCCAGGCGCTCAATGCCTGAGCCGAAAGCGAACCCGACCCATCGCTCCGGGTCAAGGCCAAAGTTGCGAACCACATTGGGATGGACCTGCCCCGAACCGCTCACCTCGAGCCAACGCCCGGCGAGCGGGCCATCTGGGAACCGGATATCGATCTCGGCCGATGGCTCGGTGAATGGGAAGTACGACGGGCGGAACCGTACATCGAGCGAGTCGGTCTCAAAGAAGCGCCGCAGGAAATCGGAGTAGACGCTTTTCAGATCGGCAAAGCTGATGTCTTCGTCGATCCACAGACCTTCGAACTGATGGAACATCGGCGAGTGCGTCGCATCGGAATCAACACGGTAGGTCTTGCCCGGTGCGATGACCCGGATCGGCGGCGGATGCATGCGTGCATAGCGCACCTGAACTGGCGACGTATGCGTTCGCAACAGCAAGCCGCCCTCGACGTAAAAGGTGTCGTGCATCGAACGCGCAGGATGGTTTTCCGGCGTGTTCAACGCAGTGAAATTGAAAAAATCTTCCTCGATCTCGGGCCCGTCTGCCACGTCAAAACCGATGGAATGGAAGATGGCCTCGATCCGAGCAATGGTGAGCGTGATGGGATGCAGCCCGCCTGCGCCAATGCCGCGACCGGGCAGCGTGACATCAATGGCTTCCTGCGCAAGCCGGGCCTCGAGCTGGGCTCGTGCAATCTCCGCCTCACGAGCATTCACCAGTGCTTCGATGGTCTGCTTGGCAACATTCAGTTCGCGTCCAGCCGCCGCCTTCTGCTCACCACTAAGGGAGGACAGCGACTTCATCCGCACAGTCAGACTGCCATCGCGACCAACGAATCGCGCCTTGG
This sequence comes from Betaproteobacteria bacterium, assembly GCA_016868375.1. GTDB lineage: Bacteria > Pseudomonadota > Gammaproteobacteria > Burkholderiales > Burkholderiaceae_E > SYIM01. The sequence continues at coordinate 68,276 of VGHA01000001.1, forward strand.
CGTTAGCCAGAGACGCCGAGTCTGACGCGTCGGCAAGCTCCCGCCGGGCCTGCTCGACCAGGTCGGACAGTGAAGATTCCATTCGGGTTCGACTCCTGGAACGACGGTGCCCCGTTCCGTGTCACGAGAAGCGCAATCGGGCGACGAGCGCCCGCCACACAGTCGGACGCGCTGCACGGGCCAGCCCTAAAGCTGACCCGCACCAGCGCCGACCCGTTCAGGCAGCGAGCGCTGCCTTGGCCTGCCCGACGATGGTCGCGAACGCGGCCTTATCGTTAACGGCCAGTTCGGCAAGAACCTTGCGGTCAAGGCCGATCGAGGCGCGGTTCAAGCCGTTGATGAGGCGGCTGTAGCTCAGGCCATGCTCACGGGATGCCGCATTGATGCGGGCAATCCAGAGCGCGCGAAACACCCGCTTGCGATTGCGACGATCGCGGTAAGCGTACTGCCCAGCTCGCATGACAGCCTGTTTGGCAATGCGGAAAACATTGCCACGACGTCCGCGATAACCCTTGGCAAGCGCCAGTACTTTCTTGTGGCGCGCGCGCGCCGTGACTCCACGTTTAACTCGAGGCATCGCGCGCTCCTTATGCGTAAGGCAGCATGGCCTTCACGGAGGCCATGTTCGTGCTGTGCACGCCCTCGGTTCCGCGCAGCTGCCGCTTGTTCTTGGTGGTTTTCTTGGTGAGGATGTGGCGTTTGAACGCCTGTCCGCGCTTGACGCTGCCGGAGCCGCGCACGCGGAAGCGCTTCGCAGCGCTTTTCTTGGTTTTCATCTTGGGCATGATTGCCGTCCGATTTCCTTTTTATGCCTTGCAAGGTGTCCGGCAAAACGCCAGAACTTGGGAACCCGCTCGGCTTCTTCACGCCGCCCCCGTTGGGGAGCTGCAGTGATTTTTTGATCGCCCTGAACGCTACTTTTTGCGCTTGGGTGCGATCACCATGATCATCTGACGCCCTTCAAGCTTGGGCATCTGCTCGACCATGGCCATATCATCCAGCTCGGTACGGATGCGGTCGAGCAGCCGTACGCCAAATTCCTGGTGCGCCATTTCACGGCCCCGGAAGCGCAAGGTGATTTTCGCCTTGTCACCATCTTCCAGAAAACGCTTCACGTTGCGCATCTTGACCAGATAGTCGCCCTCGTCTGTGCCAGGCCGGAACTTGACTTCTTTGACCTGGATGATTTTCTGCTTGAGCCGCGCATCGTGAGCACGCTTCTGTTCCTGATACTTGAACTTGCCGTAGTCCATGAGACGACAGACCGGCGGGGTGGCGGTTGGCGCGATTTCAACCAGATCGACGTCTGATTCTTCTGCCATTCGCAGCGCCTCGCGGGTGCTGACGATACCGATCGGCTCATTTTCCGGGCCGATCAACCGAATTTCAGGAACATTGATTTCGCCGTTGATGCGATGTTCGCGTTCAGCGACGAGGGGCGCTCTTGTAACGATGCTGGGATCCTCCGCAACCAAAAAACAAACGACCGTGCATGACGCGTATGCCGGTATGCCCGCACCAGCGAAGCGATACCGCGTCGCTGAGCCGGACCAGCATCACTGCGGCTGACCGACCTTGGCACCAACCTCATGGCCAAGGCGTTCAACGAACGCCTCAACCGACATGGAGCCCAGATCAAGCCCGCCGCGCGCACGCACGGCCACCATGCCAGCCTGCCGCTCCTTATCGCCTACGACGAGCAGGTAAGGAAGCTTTTGCAAGCTGTTTTCTCGGATTTTATAGTTGATCTTCTCATTCCGCAAATCGCACTCCACCCTAAACCCTTGTTTTTTCAGCGCTTGTGCAACATCTCGCGCGTACTCAGCCTGGGCGTCGGTGATAGTGAGAATCATGGCCTGCACTGGGGCGAGCCACATCGGCAGCGCGCCGGCATGATTTTCAATCAGGATGCCGATAAAACGCTCAAGTGAGCCGACGATCGCACGATGCAGCATGACCGGATGCCGGCGCGTGTTGTCTTCAGCCACATACTCGGCGCCCAGCCGCTGCGGCATGTTGAAGTCAACCTGCATGGTGCCGCACTGCCAGGGTCGCCCCAACGCGTCTTTTAGCGTGTACTCAATCTTGGGGCCGTAGAACGCGCCGTCGCCGGGTGCGATGACAAAGTCGACTCCCGAGCGGCGCAAACTTTCCATCAAAGCATGCTCGGCACGATCCCATAGTGCATCGTCACCCACACGCTTTTCCGGACGCGTGGCAACCTTGTAAAGAATCTGATTGAAGCCAAAGTCGCGGTACACCTTGTGCAGCAGCTCGGTGTAGGCCACGCACTCATCCAGAATCTGATCTTCGGTACAGAAGATGTGGCCATCGTCCTGCACAAACCCGCGTACCCGCATGATGCCGTGTAAGGCGCCAGATGGCTCATTGCGATGGCAGTTACCAAACTCACCATAGCGAAGCGGCAGATCGCGATAGCTCCGAAGCGCCGAGTTGTACACCTGAACATGCCCCGGGCAGTTCATTGGCTTCACGGCGTAGTCGCGGTTTTCAGACGACGTCGTGAACATGTTGTCCTTGTAGTTTTCCCAGTGGCCGGAGCGCTCCCACAGGGTTCGGTCAAGAATTTGCGGGCAGCGCACTTCCTGGTAGCCGTTGTCCTGGTAGACCCGCCGCATGTACTGCTCCACCTGCTGCCAAAGGGTCCAGCCACGCGGGTGCCAGAACACCATACCGGGCGCGTTGTCCTGCATATGAAACAGATCAAGCTCGCGACCCAGCCGGCGGTGGTCGCGCCGCTCGGCTTCTTCGAGCATGTGCAGATAGGCATCCTGGTCTTCCCTCTTGGCCCAGGCCGTGCCGTAAATGCGCTGAAGCATTTCGTTGCGGGAGTCACCGCGCCAATAGGCACCCGCAAGCTTCATCAGCTTGAACACCTTCAGCTTGCCGGTAGAGGGCACGTGCGGGCCGCGGCAAAGATCGATGAAGTTGCCCTCGCGATAAAGTCCGATCGGCTCGCCCGCCGGGATCGACGAGATGATCTCGGCTTTGTATTTTTCGCCGATTGATTCAAAAAACTTCACTGCGTCATCGCGCTGCCAGACCTCACGAGTGACTGGTTCGTCTTTCCGGGCAAGCTCGGCCATTTTTGCTTCGATCGCTTGCAGGTCTTCGGGCGTGAACGGGCGCTTGTACGAGAAGTCATAGTAAAAGCCGTTGTCGATCACAGGACCAATCGTGACCTGGGCATCGGGAAACAGCGCTTTCACGGCATACGCCAGCAGGTGCGCGGTGGAATGGCGAATGATGTCGACACCGTCGGGATCGCGGTCGGTCACGATAGACAGCGTGGAATCGGCTTCGATGCGGTGCGAGGTGTCGACCAGCTGGCCATCCACCCTCCCGGCAAGCGCCGCTTTCGCAAGGCCTGCGCCAATGGATGCAGCCACATCGGCCACGGTGGGCGGGGCGGAAAACTGACGGCGCGAACCGTCGGGTAGCGTGATGGTGATCATGGGCGCTCGATGCGTCTGAAACGGTCGGGATTTTCCGACAGAAAGCGGCGCGCTCCAAACGGCTGCGCGCCTGGGCGTAGCGCAATCGACAACCGGAAAAAAGAAACGGGCCCCGAAGGACCCGTTTTCCGCAGCTTGGTAGGCGCGATTGGACTCGAACCAACGACCCCCACCATGTCAAGGTGGTGCTCTAACCAGCTGAGCTACGCGCCTGCAGGCCGTCACTATAGCAGAGCGGCGCGCGCATCTCGATCAAGGCGTGCCGCGCGCGGGCCTACTTGGCGGGACCCCTCGCCCCAGCCTTGGATTCCATCAGCGTGATTCGCGACAGCCAGATCACCGGCGCAAGACCCACCAGCACGATCAGCAGCGAGGGCCAGGCCGCTTCAGCAAGCCTTTCGTCAGCGGCGAAATGGTAGGCCACCACAGCGAGCGTGTCGAAGTTGAACGGCCTGAGCACAAGCGTGGCCGGCAACTCTTTGACTGAATCCACAAACACCAGGAGCGCAGCCACCGCAAGCGTACGCCGCATGAGCGGCCAATGAACTTCACGCAGGACACCCCATAGGTTTCGACCCAGGCTGCGTGCACTCTGATCCATTGACGGACTGATCCGCCTGAGACCCGCATCAATTCCCTGAAAGCCCACTGGGAAAAACCTGACCGTGTAAGCGTAGAAAACCACGCCGAGCCCGCCCGCAATCAGCGGCGCCTCGAACCCGAACCGCTCACCGCTCCAGTTCAACAAGCCCGTGGCAAAGCTGGCGAGCGCAAGCAGTCCCACCCCCAACACCAATCCAGGAATCGCGTAGCCGGTATTGGCCAGACCCAAGGCCAATTTGATCGCACGGCCACCAAACACCCGCAACGCGTAAGCGCCCATCAATGCGAGCGGTATGACGAGCCCCACGCTGCCAAGCCCCAACACAGCGGTATTGAAGGCCCACTCGACCAGGCGCGTATCGAGTCCAGATTCGACCGACAAGCCGCCGACCGCAAGAATGACAGCGGGAAACACAAAGCCAAACAGGCCGGGCAGCGCGCAGGCAACACTCGCCACCCAGGCCGCAGCGCCCCTCAGTACCAAGCGCTCGGGCGGTCGGGTTGAGCGCGCATGGAACTGCATCCGGCCGCGCTGCACCCGTTCAAGCCACACCAAGGTCATCACGGCAAGCAACAGCACCAACGCGAGTTGCGCCGCGCCAGATCGATCCCCCAATGACTGCCAGGCTCGAAAGATGCCCGCCGTGAAAGTATCCACGGCAAAGTAGCTGACAGTGCCGAAATCGGCCAGTGTTTCCATGGTGGCCAGCGCAACGCCGGCAGCAACGGCAGGCCTGGCAACCGGCCAGGTGACCCGCCACCACACCCGCGTCGGCCCAAGCCCCAAGGATCGGGCCGCCTCTGCCAGCGATTCACTACGCTCGGCAAAGGCCGTTCTCGCGAGCAGGTACACGTAGGGATACAGCGCAAGTCCCAGGCAGAGCGCCGCCGAGGGCCAGCTATGGACCTCGGGAAACCAGTAGTCGCCGATTTCCCATCCGGTCCAGCGCCGCAAGGATGACTGCACCACACCAGAAGGCGCCAGAAAATCGGTGTAGGCGTATGCCATGACAAAGGCGGGCATGGCCATCGGTAGCACCAGCATCCAGGCCAGGAATCGCCGCCCGGGAAACTCCCAGGCCGCGATCATCCATGCGGCCCCTACCCCGAGACCGAGCACCAGGACGACCACGGCCATCGCGAGCAGCAGCGTGGTCGCCGCGTAGCGCGGCAGCACGGTGAGCGTAAGATGCGACAGCGTTGCACTGCTGTCCAAAAATCCCGCCACCGCCAGCACGGCAAGCGCCAGGGCTGGAGCAGCCAGCGCAAGCGCGACGCCAACGGCGGCAGCGGTTGCCGGCAGTCGCGACGACGCGGCAGGCTTTGGTCCTGACCCTGCAGAGAACACCAGGCGTTTCCCGCGATACACTAGTTAAACGAGAATTATATGTATTCGCAATACGCCATGGCCTTGCCAACCCCCGCCACGCTGCAGGTCGATGATCTGTCGGTCGTATTTTCACGCGACGGTCGCCGCCAACGCGTCCTGAACGGGCTCAGCTTTTCGCTTGCGCAGGGCGAAATCGGCTGCCTGCTGGGTGCCTCAGGTTGCGGCAAGTCCACCGCGCTGCGCGTGATCGCCGGATTTGTTCGACCCGAGCGGGGAGCGGTCGCCATTGGTGGGCGCTCCATGCTTGGCGCCAACCTCTGGGTGCCACCCGAAGCGCGCGGAACAGGGGTTGTGTTTCAGGACTACGCGCTATTTCCGCACCTCGATATTGAATCAAACATTGGGTTCGGGCTGAAGGGTCGTACCGCATCGGAGCGCGCGGCGCGGGTCACAGAGATGCTCAGGCTGGTTGGCCTCGACGGCATGAACCAGCGGTTCCCCCATGAGCTATCGGGCGGGCAGCAGCAGCGCGTGGCACTTGCCCGCGCGCTGGCGCCCGCCCCTGCACTGCTCCTTCTGGACGAACCTTTCTCGAGCCTGGACCCTGAGCTTCGCGAGCGCCTTGCGCTCGAATTGCGCGAGATCCTCAAGGCCGCCGCTATCACCACGCTTCTCGTCACCCACGATCAGTACGAGGCGTTCGCGATGGCCGATAGCGTGGGCGTCATGGCCGATGGCCGTATTGCACAGTGGGACACCCCATATCGCCTTTACCACCAGCCGGTGTCGCGCGAGGTGGCCGATTTTGTCGGACACGGCGCCTTCCTGCCCGGTCGCGTTCGCGAGGCCGACGGCAACGCCCAAATCGAGATCGAACTGGGCACGCTGCCGATTCTGGCCCGCACCGACCAGGCGATCGCCTCGGCAATGGCTGCGCCTACCGGCGAGGTCACCGTGCTGCTTCGTCCCGACGACGTGGTGCACGATGATGCAAGCCCGGTGCAGGCGCAGGTGGTGCGTAAAGCGTTTCGCGGTGCCCAGTTTCTGTACACGCTGAAGCTGCCCAGCGGCGCAACCCTGCTGGCACTGGTGCCCAGTCACCACGACCATCCCGTTGGCGAGCAGATCGGAATTCGATTCGCGGCCGACCACATCGTCACCTTTGAGTCGCGAAACGACACGCCATGACACACGCCCCGTTTCACCGTCCGCGCAGACCGAGCACTGTTTATCGCTGCAAGCGATCAGGCTTTGCTGCAATCACCCGGGCACTGATCATCGGCTCCGCCCTGGGGGGCGCCATCACGGCGGTGGCAGCCACGACGGCAGTCGGGTCAGTCACCCGCGATGCTGCCAGCGGCATTGATTGGGTAGTACTGGAGGGATTTTCGATCGCCAGAACAGAGACCACGATTGGTCAATTCCGGCGGTTCGCAGCAGCAACCGGAACGGTGACACAGGCTGAGCGCGAGGGGGGTGGCTCGGTGTATGAGGCCGGCTGGACGCAAAAACGGGGATGGGTCTGGTCCACACCCTATGGCCCGCAGTACCGCGCGGGCGACGATGAACCGGCTGCCCATGTCGCCTATGACGAAGCACAGGCCTTCTGCCGCTGGGCCGGGGGACAGTTGCCCACCGACTCGCAATGGAAGGCAGCGGCTTATCGCGAACAACGGCCATCGCCACCAGGACCTTTTCTTACCGGTCGCACCTATCCGTTTCCAACCGGCGACTCGCCCGCTGGCGCACAGTGTCTGGACGATTGCGGCCCGCAGTCGGCCAGGCGGTCGGTTCAACACGGCGCTGCACTGTCACGGGGGCTCGGTCATGCGCCTGCCGGCCAGACGGCAGCCGGCGTCAACGGCCTTCATGACATGGGTGCCAACCTGTGGGAATGGGTGGATGACCCACCTGGTCAGCGTGGCAACGCCGAGCGTCTGACCCGAGGCGGGTCATGGTGGTATGGCAGCGGACCGATGCGGGAAGAACACCGCCAAAGCAAACCCGGCAACACCACCGTTGTCTATATCGGCTTTCGCTGCGTCAAACCATCGCGTTAGGCAGCGCGGGGGCCACGCTCGTCCAGCGCTGGATGCAGGGGCTGCACCGCTGCAACGAATGCCCAGGCGCCCGCCAGCGACACCAGCGCAAGCACAGTAAACCCAAGCCGGTAATCGCCCATCAGGTCAGCCAGCACACCCGCCACCAGCGGACCTGCCACCTGCCCGATCGCCACCACCACGGACGACATGCCGAGGATCGTGCCGATCGCCCGGCGACCGAAGTAGTCGGCGCGAATGGCCTGCATGAACGGGCCCCGGACACCCCACGCCGCACCGTGTAGAACGGCAAACGCCACCAGCATCGCGGTGCCGCTGGCGTAGGTAAGCATCAGCAGACCTAAAAAATGCCCCAGCATCGCCAACGCCGCTATCCGCCGCTTGATGAACCGATCGCCGATCCAGATACCCAGCAGAACCCCGCCAATCTGCGCCAGCGTCATGATCATGATGATCAGCGAAGCGGCATTGACCGAGTAGCCCAGCCCTTCCTTCATGTGCGTGATCGCATGAACATTCACGGCACCAACCACCAGCAGCGCAGCGCCATGCCCGAGCGCAAGCAACCAGAACGCGCGCGTTCGCATCGCCTCATGGAGCGTAAAGCCGCGCCGCGCTTCGTCGGCCGCACTAAGCGCCAGCGTGTCGGCGGGCGATCTCGCCAGGGCCCGCTCGGCCTCGGCCACCTGGGGCCCAGACACGGCGCGCGATGCCGCGGGCTCAGATCCGGCGTAAGGCAAAGCCTGAGCAGCATTGGGGGCGATCCCATCGACATACTCGCCCGCCTGCTGCGGCCGTCCTCGAAACACCGAACCAAGCGGCCATCCCACCAGCAATACCAGACAGCCGGAAGCGATCGCGGTGGCGCGCCAGCCAAACGCCTGCATGAACGCCGCGACCACCGGGACCAGAATTCCACCAAAGCCCACACCCAGGCCAACCGCAGACAGGGCACGAGCCCGGTACCGTTCGAACCAGTGGATGATTGCCACGTTGATCGCGAGATAGCCGCATAGCGTCATGCCGACCGAACACAGGGCAATGGCTGCGTAGAACCCGATGATCGAGTCGACCATTCCTAACGCGATCAACCCCAGAGCGAACAACAACACCCCGGCGCGAATCACCGGGCTTTCGCCGAAACGATCCACCAGCCAGCCCACCAGCGGGCCAATGATCGCTGTTTCGAGCGACATCATTGCCGCCCCACCCGACAGTGCGGTCTTGCTCCAGTCGCGCTCATCGGACAGCACCGCCACATAGGCGCCGAAAGACTGCTGCATCAAGCCGCCCTGCAGCACCTGGAGAGCTGCGCCCGCTCCAACGAGTCGCCAGCCGTGGAAGATCTTCATCAAAGTTGGTTAGCGAATGCTCATTGAATTGAGTGCCAAACCGATCCGGGCAATGCCCTGATGGATCTGCGCTGGTGAAGGCGTTGAGAACGACAGCCGAAGCGTGGTCGGGTCGACCTGATCGGCGTAGTAGATATCGCCGGCAACGAAGGTCACTTTCTCTTCGATCGCCTGCTTGAGCAGATCGCGCGCGCTGGCGCCGCTGAGAATCCGACCCCACATGAACATTCCACCCTCAGGCACGCCCACCTCGATACGACCCGTAAGGTGAGTCTGGATGGCCTCTCGCATGGCCTGCGCACGCTCGCGATAGGCCTGCAGAATGACCGGAAGATGCGCGCGCAGTCGGCCTGCCGCCAGATAACGGGCGACTGTCATCTGCGTAAATCCAGGGTTGGAAAGGTCATCGAGCTGCTTGGCTATTAGGCAGGCACGCCGGACAGCCGGTGCGGCGATCAGCCAGCCCGTGCGAAGACCCGGCGCGATCACCTTGGAGAAACTTCCCAGGTGAACGACCCAGTCGCGCGCGCCCGGAACGCGATCAACCAGACTGGTCAGATGCGGCTGCGGCTCGCCCTCAAAGCGCAACCGCCCGTAAGGGTCATCCTCCACGACAACCACACCATATTGCACCGCCAGTTCGAGCAGCCGCAGCCGCCTCGACAGTGGCATGGTCGCACCGCTGGGATTGGCAAACGTAGGCACTACATACAGGAGCTTGGGCCGGGGCAAGCGGCCTGACGCGGCGTCACGCAGAAGCGATTCCAGCTCGTCGACATCCAGCCCCTGGTGGTCCACTCCAACGGTCTGTGTTGTCACGCCTGCGATTTTCAGCAGCCTGAGGGGCCCCGTGTAGGTCGGCCGTTCAACCAGCGCAGCGTCGCCAGGACGCAGCAGCGTACGAACCAGCAGATCAAACCCCTGCTGCGACCCCGCAGTCACCAGAATGTCGTCGACTTCACAGCGGGTGCCTGCCTCGGCCATCCAACCGGTGATGGCCTCGCGAAGTGCGGGCAGTCCATCGGTCGGGCCGTACTGAAGGCAGGCGGTCGGGCTTGCTGACAGCGCCTCGTCCGCGGAGGCACGCAAGCCCTCGCGGTCAAACAGTTCAGGTCCTGGATACCCCCCCGCCAGCGAGATCATTCCAGGAATGCTCATCAGCTTCGCGAGTTCGCGAATCAGCGATTCGCCGATGGTTCGATAGACGGGAAGAAGATAGGCGTCGGGTGTATTCATGGATCAACGGCGAGACTCGCGCTCGCGGTGAAGCAGGTAGAGACCTGCGCCGATCAGCAACGCAATCCCGGTCCAGCCAGTAAGGTTAGGCAAATCTCCCCACACCACCCAGCCGATCACCAGCGCAATCGGCAGACCGCTGTAACGAAACGGCGCCACCACTGACAGCTCGCCAATCCGGGTACTGCGGATCACGAAAAAATAACCGCCTGTGAGGAACAGTGAGGCGGCTGCCAACAGCAGGATCGCACGCAGATCAAGGGGATGCCACGATGCGTTAAGGCAGAAAGCGCCCGAGACAACGGTGATGGTGAGCGCGGTGGCCAGTGTGATTACCAGCGATGGCACGCCGTGCGCAATTCGCCGGGTGACCAGATCTCGGATCGAATGCATCAAGGTGGCAAACAGGCAAAGCAGCGCGTACACATTGAGACCGTCGCCCGAGGGTTGCACCAGCAACAGGACACCCCCAAAACCAACCAGGATCGCGCCCCACCGGAGCCCGTCCACACGTTCGCGCAGCACCAGCACAGCAAGGGCCGTGACCATCAACGGTGACGCCATGTTGATCGCAATGGCGTCGCCAAGGGGCATGTGCAACAGCGACAGCAGGTAAGTGAATGTTGCCAGGCAGTCAATCATGCCTCGAATGATGACCGGAGGACAAAAGTGCGCACGCGACTGAACGCTGACCGACGTCAGACGGAGCGCTATCGCGATCCAGATCGACGAGAACACGCCGCGTACAAAAATCGTCTGCCACAGCGGAATGTCGGATCCAAGCGCCTTGATGAGCGCGTCGTTGATGACAAAGCAGGCAAGCGATACCACCATAAACAGGATACCGAGCCGGTTCGCGGCGTGGTCGCGCTCGGGTGGCAAGGAGGCGGATTGGGCGGGCGCTGTCATGACGTTTGATCATACGCGTTCTGACCATGATCAAATTTCATCGATTGATCGGTTGACACGCCCGCCTTCGAGTGCCAGCCGGGCCGCACTGACACAACGGTCGTGGGACAATCCGGGCTCAAGCGAGGTTGCCGGATGGCCCTGAAATCAACAATCTGCAAAGCGGTCATCGATATCGCCGATATCGATCATGGCTACTACGCCCAGCATTCGCTCACGATCGCCTGCCACCCCAGCGAGACCGAAGAGCGGATGATGGTGCGTGTCATCGCCTTCGTACTGAACGTCCATCAGGTACAAACGCTTTGCCAGGGCGATGCAGAACTTGCATTTGGCGCAGGTCTGTCCGACCCCGACGACCCCGACCTTGGCATCGTCGACTACACCGGACGCAGGCGTGTCTGGATCGAGGTGGGTCAGCCCGACGAGCGCGCGCTTACCCGGGCCAGCAGCCGAGCCGACCGTGTCTGCGTCTACCCATTCTCAGCGGCCGTCGATATCTGGTGGTCGCAGCTGGCTCCAAAGTTGTCGCGACAGAACAAGTTGGAGGTCTGGCAACTGGCTTCTGAGAGCACGCGGCAGCTGGGCCTGCTGGCGTCCCGATCGATGACGCTGCAAGCCACAATTCAAGATGGCATGTTGATGATCGGAAGCGGCGCTGAGCTAGTCTCCATCGAGCCACGCCGTCTGCTCTGAGCCCGGTTTCAGTATCATGCGCCGAACCCATGACAGGATAGTCTCCATGAATCAAAACCTTCGCACGTGGCGGGTGAGCGCTTCCACCCGACTCGCCGCACAAGCCGATCACGCAGTCATTCCAAGGACGCGCCGGGCCTGCGTCACGGCGGGCCTTACCGCCGCGGCTCTGTCGCTGTTCGCACCCTCACTCGTCCACGCTCAAGACAGCTATCCGTCAAAGCCTGTCGTGATCGTCGTTCCGCAGGCTGCCGGGGGCGCCAATGACACGGTGGCGCGCGCATTTGCGCAGCGGCTTGGACCCGCAATCGGTCAGTCGGTGGTTATCGAAAACCGTACAGGTGCGGGCGGTAACGTGGGCACGGCGCATGTTGCGCGGGCGCCGAAAGATGGCTACACGCTGCTGCTAACCGCTCAAAGTGCGCAAACCATCAATCCAGCGCTCTACCGCAACCCAGGCTTTGATCCCGTTACGGATTTCGCGCCCATCATGACGGTGGCCACGGCGCCCTATCTGCTGGTTGCCAATCCGGCATTTCCCGCAAAAACCCTGCAAGAGTTGATCGCACTGGCCAAGCAGCGCCCTGGCAAAATTGACTACGCATCAGCCGGCAACGGCACCTTGAACCATCTGCTGGGCGTCATGCTCAACGGCGCTGCGGGCCTCCATCTTGTCCACATTCCCTATCGTGGGGCCGCTGCCGCGGCGGCGGATGTGGTCAGCGGACAAGTGCCCATCACCTTTGGAAGCTTCCCTGGCGTGATGCCCTTCGTGAAATCGGGAAAGCTGAACGTGATCGGTGTTGCCACCGAAAAGCGTACACCGCTCGCCCCCGACGTCCCCACCCTTGCCGAAAGCCTGCCCAGCTTTTCTGCGAATTCATGGTACGGCCTGTTCGCACCCGCCGGCACCCCCAAGCCGATCATCGACCGCGTGCTTAGCATTTCAACCCAGGTATTGGCTGCACCCGATCTCGCCGAGCGGCTGGCGGGTCAGGGGGCCGAGGTGTGGGCAGGCAATCCCGATCAGCTGGCAAAACTTGTTCGGGACGAACTGGTGATGTGGGCCCGAATCGTCAAGGAATCCGGGGCAACGGTCGACTAACTCAAGACGTAGGCGTTAAAGCGCCAGCCTCCCATTCCCCATCCGGAGAACAACTGCAATGAAGCGATTGATTCGACCGATCCTCGAAGGTCTGCTGGGCCTGCTGGTGATCGCAGGAGCGGGCGGCACCTGGTGGATGTGGAACAAAGCCTCGGTCACGCAGGCTGAGCTCACCAGCGTGTCCAATGAGCTCAAGGCTGGTCGCGCCTCCATTGAGTCGATGTCCGAGCGTATGCAGAGCCTGCAACGTAAATCCAATGAACTTGACGCGGTACGCGCGGCGCTTGCCAGCGGCGTCGCCCTCGAAGACATCGAGGCAGCCGCCCGCGGGCGCCCCCCCTCACCCGAGCGGATACTTGCTCAGGGCGCGATTCGAATGTTGACGAAGGGCACAACAGATGCTGAGGTTCGCCAGCTGTTCGAGAAAGCGCTCGAGATGGTTGAATGGAACGCCAGGTTGCGATCGGTATGCGCTGCACAAGCTGGGCTGATTGCGGCAGGACAGAAGATGGAAATGCTGGCGGATTGCCGGACTCTGGCTGCCGCCGAGGCCGCAGCAGCAGCGGCCAAAGCCGCAGCGGCGCAAGCGGCAGCGGCTCAGGCCGCGGCAGCGCAGGCCGCCGCCGCTCCTCAGCCTGCCGCTCGACCCGGTGGCACGTCCGCAGCAAAAGGCGGCAGCAATCCGACTGCTGCCCCCCCGGGGGCAACCCCTAATCCCGCGCCGGCAGCCGGGGGCGCCAATCCTGCTCCGGCCGCTGCGCCCGCGAAAGGTCAGCCCAAATAGGCGTCAGCGACGCCCGTCTCCAGCAGCAATACGGTTAACGATCGTTCCGATTACGGCGGTCTGATTGCGGTCCAATCGAACCGCCGGTGTCGACCGAGTGACCAGCCGCCACAACTACCGTGTCTTCATCCGCTGAATGCACACCCTGCAGCGCGTGTTCAGGCTTGCCTGCCGCTGTGGAACGATCCGCCAATAGCTGCCACGCCCGATCACTTCCAACGCGAAACACCAGAGCGAGTATCAAGAGCAGGAAGAGGCTGACCCATTCTTCGGCGCCAAGCTGCCATAAACCGATGCCGAGGCCTGCAAACGTCGCGGCAAAAAAAATTTCCACTGCCGTGATGGCGTTGGGCCCCAAACCCCATGCGCGCAAAAGATGATGCAGGTGGTCCGCGCCGGGCTGCGTAAGGCCAACCCCACAGGCCGATCGGCGCTGGATCACTGTCAGCCCATCAAGAAGCGGCAACGCAACGGCCCAGACGGTGGTGATAGCTGGAACCGACGTGTTCTGACAGATGATGATTGCGTAGATGGCAAGCAGGAAACCGACCGAAAGGCTGCCGGCATCACCCAGAAACACCCGCGCTGCAAGCCTCCCTACCAGCTGCAGGTTATAGGCCAGAAAACCAACGATGGCTGCACAGGGCACCAGAGCCATCTGCATCAGTGAGGTGTCGCCTGCGAGCCCGGCCGCGGCCGCGAGCGCCAGAAACCCCGACAGCGCGATCGAGCCCGATAAACCGTCGACGCCGTCAATCATGTTGAGCGCATTCAGCACGCTTACCACCCCGAATACAGCGATCGGCCATGCTAACCAGCCAGGATTGACCTCGACCCCGGGAAGAAGCGCTCCAAGAGGAGGCAGCGTGATGCCAGCCGAAGACACCACTGCCGCAACCACCAGGATCTCGATGCCCAGCTTGCGCAGCGCCGGCAGCTCACGATGATCGTCGACTGCTCCCAACACCAGCAGCGCCAGAAAACCAGCAACGACCCACGGGTTGGGCCTTAGAGCCGGCACCAGCAGCCAAATCACGACCAGACCGAAACCGATTCCCAGGCCTCCCACCAGAGGGGTCGGCTTTGCATGCTGCTTGCGTCCACCCGGACTGTCGAGCAGACCCAGGCCAGGGGCGCGATCAATCAACCAGCCGATGGCAAGCACGGTTCCCAGCAGGGTCGCGAGCAAACTGGGCAGCAGAAGTCCGTCAAAAAGCATCAGCTGATCATCCGATAGATGGGGTCGTGTCAGAAGCTGGCCATCAGGCCCGCAGACAGAACACCGTAACGTTCGTTAAAGCGCCTGGCTGTCAGCACGTTGTACAGAAGTGGCATCTCAGACAGCATTTGATTGCTCATGGCCTGGCCGCGGGCGAATACCCGAACCCCGGGGGCCATTCGATACGCGACCTCACCAAGCAGGGTGTGGTTGGTTCTATAAACCGTGTTGTCGGTTGACCGTGCGCTGATGACAGAATCGACCAAATCACGTTGTATCGAAAAAAACTGATACCCCCCCCTCAGTGCCCAACTGCCCAGCGGCATCCTTACCCCCGCCCCACCATGAACGAAACTGGTGCGGTAGTTGATGGAGGACAGCGCATCGCTAATCCCCAGCGTGGGTGCCAGCGACTGGACAAGGTCACTATCGAAGCGGCCGCCACGCCATGTGGTTTCAAATGGCCCAACCGACGCCTGAATCGAATCTACCGAAACCCGCCCCATGCCTGCGCCTGCAAACACCGTCCAGACCGATGAACCGTTCCACCAAGTGGTGATGAGATCGGACTGAAGCTGCCGGTCGGAGGCACCGCTGACGGCCAGCGAATCAAGCAGATCGAAGCCACGATACCGCTCGAGTGTGCCGCGAGGTACTGCGATGGTACCGGCCTGATTTCCCCAGGCATTCAACCTGGCGGAAACATCGGGCCCCGACCATCGCCCCAGCGATTCCCGCACCCGCCACTGCCCGCCAAGTTGCCAGCCGTTGAAGAACGGACCGAGCCCGCCGTAAAAAATCTGCCGGCGCGAAAACCCGCCATCAACCCAAAGACGTGATGTGAGCCCGTATCCGCCTCGAATCCGGAACCCGCGAAGCACACCCGCGGAGTCATCGGTGAGCCCGTCCGGGCGCAGGCGCAGCAGGTCCAGCTGCTTGCTCATTCCGTCGCTGGACAGTTCAACAAAACCGGTGCCGGGCTTGGTGTGAGGCCCGGCCTCCAGGAAGGGATCGAGTGGTGCAGCGGCAACGCCGGCCATCGACACACCGCTGACGAAGGCGGCCGCGAGCCGGCAGATACGCCGGCTCGCGCGAAACGGTCGTTTCAGACGATGACCAGACGGCACAGTGCCGCCACCGCCCTGAAAATCCACGACATGAGACTCAGATCACGTATTGGTACGTTACGGGCAGCGATAGCGCGCCACGCGTATCCTCGACCACGTACTGCAACGCCACCGCCGTGTTCGAGGAAGAGGTTGGAACGAACTGCAGGTCTTCGAGGTCAAGCGCAGGCGTGGACTGCCCACCGAAAGGAACGAACTTACGCTCTCCATTGGCAAAGACGTTGCTTCCAAGCCTCAAATCACCACCCGTTAACGGATCGGTTACCCATACGCCCTTAACACCATCATTGTCAGCGTCGGAGACTGTTCCGGCTCGGAGGAACTTGCCGAAGTTGAAGACTGAGCTGGACACAAACCCCTGCTTCGACGCTGGCACCGCCAAACTCACGGGCGGCGCTACATCTGCCGATACCTGAATTGACTGAAGCGGACGATCGAATTCATCGAGAAGACCCAACGCTGGTGGCAGGTCAACCCTCACCTTGATGACGCCCTGATCGCTGAACAGCGCACGACTTGCAAGGCTGGTCATCATGCCCACATCAACCTGATCATTGCGCAAATCGTTGATCAGGTCCGAGAGCTTATCGCCCGCCCCAAGATACTGGCCGATGTTGAATGCATTGTTCGCGATCTCGAGAACGTTTGCCAGCGAACGCCCAGAGATTCGACCATCAACGGTAACCGAGTCCTGGATAAGGTTCGCAAGGGATGCGGCTGAAAGCGTGCTGCCGAGCAGGCTTACCAGCGAATCATTACCCTGCAACACACCACCCAAAACAACCACCGCCTGCGCAACATCTAGCAGCTCACCGACGGAAAGATTTCCAAGCGAGGATGACGAACTGGGAAGCGTAATTGCCGTCGTGGACTTGCTCAGGATCTGATTCATCGTCAGATCGCCGTAGAAATTACCGACGATGTCAGACGACAGACGCAACACCTCGGGAACCGTGTAGCCACCAAAACTCTGTTTCGTCATGGTGCTCAGGGTTGACAACGACATTGACCCCATCTGGCTCGAGGCCATCATATCGAGCAGCTGGGGAATGGTCTTGTTGCTGAGTGAACCCTGATACGCCACACCATTGGTTGACAGCAGGCCCCGAACGAGCGATTCCATGCGATCAAGCAGCTGGTATTCGGGTTGAGTATCCGCAAGGGCATCTTTCAATGAGCCTAAGGTGCCACGGAGGCTGGGCGGAAGTTGAACCGCATCCCGCAGAACTGTCAGTACCTCGCCAACCGAGTCAATCTCGGCGGGCAATCCGAGCACCTTCACGCCCAGCCCGATGACCGACGAGAGTGTCGAACTTCCCATCGCTTCGGGCAGCACCAGCTTGGCGCCCAGCGACAGCGCCCGGTCGAACTTCATGGTGCTGAGGCTGGGAGGAACGGTGACCGTGTTCTGAAGCAGGTCGATCATGCGTCCGAGTGTGGTGTTGCGCATCTCGGAAGGCACCGCCGCGGTATCCCGGACCAGCGTTACCAGCTCGCCTAAGGACTTGTCGGCCAGCGCGGACACTGCGATTGCGCCTGCAAAGGCGAGCGTCCCGCCTTGGCCCAGCGAGGCCAAGGCTACTTTGTCGTTCTCTGACTTATCAAGAAGACTATCGAGCTTCATCGCCAGTTGAGCTGGGCTCGAATTGCTCTGTAACAGGCTGAACAAGTCGGAATCGAGGTTCGCGGCGCGCAGCGTGCCCAAGGCCATGTCGCCGGCCGACAGCTGAAGAAGTGTCTGCTGCACGGGGAGGGAAAGTGAGACGACCGAGCCCGCCCTGGAAACCATCACATCCACGGGGAAGGAGATCCGGAGCGGCAGCGCGTCGCCTAGTCCAGCTGCCTGCATCTCCGCGCTGACCTGCAGGCGATGCGTCCCAGGCGTGACCGCACTGAGATCGCCCAAATCAAAGCCGATGATCGGTGCCTTACCTGTTGCAGGGTTCCCGTCAAACAGGCGCTGAAGGTTGATTCGCGACAGACCACCGCCGCTTGAACCTGTACTGAAATTGAGTACGTTACGGCCATCAATCGACGTAAATTCGCCTGCGACAGTTGCCATCGGACGCGCAGCGCCGGTCGGGCCAAAATCAGTCAGTCGGACCGTGTTAGACGCCAGTTCGATCGTGTCCGCAACGTTCTGTACTCTCAACGTGTAGTCTACAAAGGTTTCCACAGAACCTTGTGGACCGACGCTGGGGTTATCCGCGTTAACCCGGACGGTATAGCTGCTTTTGGCCTCGTAATCGGGGCTACCTCCCCGAAAGACGAGGTACGTCCCCTGCTGATCCGATACCCGGGTAAACAAGCTTGCGTCGGGCCCGCTGAGCGAATAGTTGTAAGTGCCGGCACTGGTTATGTTTGCAACCTTGACGCCCCCAGTCGGTATCTGAGCATTCTCGATAATTTGCCCGGCGTCCAGAACGTTAACGACATTGGCCGAGCTAGTAACCGTTACCGCACCAAGCGTATCCGTACCCACAGCAGCCAGCCCGAAGTCGATTCGGAGGTAG
>VGHA01000002.1 GCA_016868375.1 Betaproteobacteria bacterium
CGACAGGTCTGGGACCGTATCGGGCCTGACTGAAGGCACGAGAGGCCTACGGTCTGGTGCGTGGACGGAGGTGAGAAATTAGACCGCCGCTATCGCGATCATGCTCCCCCTGATGTCCTTCGGACAAGACCCGACTGAGCCGGAGAGCCTTTACCGTATCGCCCGGTTCCTGCTGGTTCCGGACTCCAATAGCGATGAGATCACACGGGGACTTCGATACCTCAAGCGCTCAGCAGACGGTGGGTACGAGCCTGCTGCTCGCGACTACGCTCGACGGCTGGAATCCGGCACTGACATTCCTAAGGACGAGACTGCTGCCCGTCGGTACTATCAGGTTGCCGCTCAACAGGGTGATCCGGTTTCCCCGCTTTCTCTTGCGCGGATGTGTCAAGACGGTCGAGGTGGCGATCAGGACGAACAAGCGGCATTTCGCCTGCGCAGCGAAACCGCCGCCACGGGCGATCCGAATGCTTAATATGCGCTGGGGTACGTCTTCCTTACCGGGGTAGGTACCGAAAGAAATCCGAGTACGGCAGCATTCTGGTTCAGGCTCGCAGCGGAGCAAGGGCACCGGTCTGCTCAGGCAGGTTTGGGGATGCTATATCGGGTTGGCAGAGGGCTACCCCAAGACCGGGATCAAGAACCCCGCGTTTACCCATCAGGTCGAATACCAATGGGTGGAAATCGTGGACGCTGCAGATCTGTACGGCGCTGGCGTCCTGCCAGTCAAAACCCAGACCAGGCATACGGCGCTCCATTTCTCCCAGAACCCAGTCAGCTTTGCGGCGCAAGCCCTCAGGGGACAGGTCTCCCCGCGCGATCGCGTGATCACGGTAGTCACCCTTGCCCTCAGGCGCTTCGGCGCTTCCGGCCACGATGAAAGAGGCGCCAGCGTGAGGTTCGGGCACCGTGTAACTGAATGCGAAAATTCCCGGCTCAGCTGGCGGCGCGACGACCGGGCACACGTTGCTTCGCGCGACGGGATTCACCTGATCCTCTCCCATCAGGCCCTAGACGCGAAGTGTCGCGATGTAAATCGCATTGAAGTCTCTGAAGCCCTGCTCGTTGAAAGGGGCGGGCGATCGAAGTTCGCACGCGCACAGGGCCTGGCGCGGACGGCCCAGCGCGTCAAGATATCGCGCGATGAGTTCGAATCCCGAGGCCAGCGGTACCACGCTCGATAGGCGCACCCGCTCAATTCGCAACCCCTGTTCCGCATTAACCCCTCCCGAGTACTGTGACACAGCTGGTATGAAGCGATAGCCTCCCAGGCTGAATGATCGCGTTGTGTACATGCTGACTTCCTTTGTGTTGACGAGTTTTGGATGGCGTTGTCGACCGAACCTATCGACGCCGCGGCAGCCGTTCAGGACTCATGGCGCATCGAAGCCTGCTCGCCCGGCCGATCAGTTCAGAGGACGACGGAGTCGACCCGCTTCGACTTGGATCAAGGCGGGTACGACGGACCATGGCCGACGCGCTGGAGAGATTCGGGCCCTGGCTGGCGGTCGAAGGCCCGCGCGAACTGAGCCTGCTGGTCGGCCACCTCTATCCACAACTCGCACCCGATCTGCTCGAGCAATGCCTCGCGCGTTGCCAGGAGACCGCGATCTGGTCGTGTCGTCCGCACATATCTCGCGCAGGATTTCAGCGTCTGGCACAAAGCCTCCAGTCGACTTGCTTCATCTCGCAAGCCGCCCCCTACGAGGACTGTGTGGCGCCCTGGGCGCAGGCACCGCTTTAACGGTTGGCGACGCCCACCTCACGGGCCAGCGGGCCGTAGGTTGAACTGAAATGGTCTATGTGCGCCCTGACGGCTTCAGGCGTGTTGTCGGCTGCCACCGGAACCGTATGCCCGAAGCCGACCAGCCGCGCACGCACCTCCGGGTGTTCAAGCGCCGCCGCGAACTGCTGGTTGAGTTCGCGCTGAATCGCTGCCGGCGTGCCCCGGGGCGCGAGGACATAGTTGGTGATTTCGACAGCAAGGTCGGGAAATCCTGATTCGCTCAGCGTCGGCGTATCAGGTAAGCGGCTCGAGCGCTTGCCCGAGGTGATGGCGAGCGGCCTGAGTCGACCCTCCTGGATATGCGGCAACATCAGCGTCTGCGTATCAAACACCACCTGGACTTCATTCGCGCGCAGTGCCTGGATCATGGGGGCGTTCCCCTTGTAGGGCACATGCACCATCCTGAGTCCGGCGACCTTGTTGAAGTGTTCCCCCACCAGATGCTGCGGGCCGCCGATTCCGGACGACCCCCAAGTCACCCTTTCGGGCTCAGCGCGCACCCGCGCAATGAACTGTGCGAGGTCAGGAAAGCGCGGACCGTTTTCGCTGTTGGTCGCCAGTACGAAAGGATAGGAATAGACGATTGCGATTGGTGTGAAATCATGGCTGGGATGCCATGACAGCCCCGCCACGACGGGCAGCACTGCGTTTGAACTGGTCGCAATCAGCAACACATGCCCGTCGGCGGCTGCCCGCATCAGCTCCGCCACGGCGATCGCCCCGCCACCGCCCGGTTTGGCCTCCACGATCACGGGCTGGCCGATCGTCTCCGTCAAACGCCCCACCACGATTCGCGCAACGATGTCGGTGCCCCCACCCGCCGCAAACGGAATGATCAACCGGATCGGACGCTCAGGAAACTTGGCCGGCTGCGCTGCGGCCACCAGCGGCGCAGCCGCCAACATCATCCAAAAGACCGCTTTGAGAAGAGCAATCATGAGATTTCTCCAGAATGTTCGCCTATACGGCGGAGGGTCCCGACACCGGTTCAAATCCGTGAATGCGCCGAAGGAACCGCCCGCTTTCCGAACCGTCGATGGCTGGCGTGTTGAGCCCCGCCTGGTGCACGGTGACATACCCCTGGTAACCGGCCTTGGCGAGCTGCGCCATCACGCCTGAGAAGTCAATGCCACGCGAGTCCCAGAGTGGAATCTGTTCGAATCGGATGGGCCCCCGGCACCAGGTGGTAATGACCGAAGGCCCCGCCGGATCGAGCCGCTGGTTCTGCAGGTACACATTGAAGAGATAGGGGGCCAATCGGGCGATGGTGTCCGCGCCATACGACTCGCCACACAACTCAAGATTGGCGGGCTCGTAGGTGATGCCGAAATTGTCGCAGCCGATCCGTTCAACCACCCGCAGCATGGGTTCGACCTGCTCGAAGAGCGACTGGTTATGGCATTGATGAACCAGACGGATGTTGCGCTCGCGCGCCTCGAGACTCGCCCGTCGCGCCCACGCGATATCGTCTTCGACACGCAGCGCCACCCGGATGAGCTTGCAGTCAAACGCCTGGGCGAGATCCAGGAACGGGGTGATCGCCCGCAAGGCATCAGGCCCCGCATCGGAGTTTTCGGGAATGGCAAAGTCGCCGGTGATCATCGATACGGCCAGCCCGCGACGCTTGAGCAGCGACGCCGCCTGATCGATCTGCTCGCGAGGACTGTGAACCCCTACCTGGGAGGCGCGCATGCACACCGCGTGATAGCCGCTCGATACCCCGATATCCGCAAGTTCGGACAGGGTGAGCGCGGCGACCCGTTTGTTGAAAAACTGTTCGCCCACGCGCGCAGACAATGAGAGCTTCATCGAATCAGACAGGTTGGATAGACTCTGCCAACATAACGCAGCCAACCAGGTCTGTCACGCGGCAAGCGCACTGGGCGAGATCAGCGGATCGCGGGCCAACCGATGGACACCACTCGGCGCATCAGATAGATTTTGCCGATCCCACCGGCTGCCGCCTCTGATGATGCGTAATGGGTGGACGCGCGCTCGACACTTCACATCCCACGCCATGCATCCTTCCTCCCTTCCTGCCGATATCGTTGAACGCCTGCGCGTGCGCAGAGGGCGCCAACACCTCTACGATCGCCTTGACTGTAGCAGGAGCGCGCTGGTGGTGATCGACATGCAGAACGCGTTTTTGCGCGCGGGTGCACCGTCTGAAACCCCGGCCGCGCGCGCGATCGTGCCCCAGATCAACCGTCTGGCACGAGCGGTAAGAGCAGGCGGCGGGCTCGTGGCCTTCACGCTGGGCACGTTCGCGCGCAGCGGCCCCGATGCCTGGCCGCACTTCTTCGAGCATATGGTGAACCCGGCGCACGCTGAGGCCATACTCACCGCGCTGAGCCCCGGCTCGTCCGATCATGGCCTGTGGCCAGCGTTGGAACTTGCGGCCGGCGATCTGCAACTCGCGAAGAAACGCTACAGCGCGTTCTTCCCCGGAGCCTGCGAACTCCCGCGACATCTTCATGAACGCGACATCGACACAGTGATCATTGCCGGCACGCTCACCAACGTCTGCTGCGAGGCGTCCGCGCGCGATGCCATGATGGCCGATTACAAGGTGGTGATGGCCAGTGATGCCAACGCCGCACGATCCGACGCCGAGCATCTGGGCGCGCTCGTCAGTCTGGCGCAGTTTTTTGCGGACGTGCGATCGACCGACGAGATCATCACCATGCTGACATCGCCACGCGCCCCGGCATAAGGCGCAGGGCGTTCAGGCGCAGATCACGTCGATCAGAGCCTGCCGGCGATGCACCCGGACCTGCTCGATCGCCTCGGTGAGCGCTTGCCGAAGCTCCTCCCAGGTCTCGACCCGGGCGCCCCAGCCACCGCAGGCCTGAACCACCTGATCAAAGCGCGGCATGGGGCGCAGATCCGATAGCGCCATTCCCTCCCGCATCGCATGCCCACCCGGGTACATCGCCCGGGTGGCCCGGTCCACCGCGCCATAACCGCTGTTGTTGAGGACCAGGGTAAGCACTGGGATGTCATGCATGGCTGCGCTGTGATGGCAGGCCAGCGGATTGGCAAATGAGTAGCTGCCGTCGCCCAGGGCAGCCACCACCAGCGCCTCGGGCCTGGCAAGGCGAGCCCCGAGCGCAGCCGGCAACCCCCACCCCAGGCCTCCCACCGGACTGGATCCGAAATAGCTGCCGGGCGCCTCGAGTCCCAGCGCCGCAGGCACCAGCGAATATTCATTGATCACGATCGCATCCGGATGTCCGGCGAGCGCGAGGCCCAGCGCATGGCTTGCCGCAGCCATGGTGAGCGGCAGCCCGGGCCCTTGTCCCGCCTCGATCGCCTGCTTGAGCGCATGCCTTCGAACCAGCGCCTTCTCCTCGATCCAGACCTGACGCGATGTCGGGGGTGGGCCACCGTGCGACAGCGCCTTCTCGAGCGCTCGCAAACAGGCGAGCGGCTCGACCGACAGATTGATGTCGCTCCGAAAACCGCGTACCGGATACCGCGAGAACAGGGAATCGACGCCCACCTGCATCACCGGTATGCCTGGGCGCGGCTCGGCCTGACCCGGAATCCAGGGCACGTCGCTATCGAGCACCAGCACTGCATCAGCATCCGCCAGCCAGGGCTGCACTTCGTAACCACCATGCATCGGATGCGAGTTGGGGAGATTCAGATAACGTGGGCGAAATTCAACCACCGGCCAGGCGTGCTGGCGCGCGAGTCGCGCCAGCACCGACACGGCTTGCGGGTCGCGCCCGGCTCGGGACGTGATGATCAACGGACGCTCTGCCAGCGCGAGCACACGCGCCATCTCGGCAATCCGTTCGGAGTCGGGCTCGACCGCCGCGACCAGCGCCTGCGCGCTCGCCACCGCTGGCGCCGCACAGGACTCGAACATGACCTCCCTGGGAAGGCTCAAGTACACCGGCCCCTGCGGCTGCGCACAGGAGATAGCGATCGCCCGGTCGATTACGGTCTCCAGCTGATGCGCAGCCCTCAACTCATAGTCCCACTTGCAGTGCTCGCGGACGATCCCCGCCTGATCGAACATCTCCTGGGCCCAGTGGATATTGAGTGACCGGCTGGCGAGCGACCCTTTCTCGAACCAGGGCGTGCGACCCGCCGCGAGCAACATCGGAATGTTCTCGCGCGACGCATTGATCAGCCCGCACAATGCGTTGGCGGTACCCACGTTGACGTGTACCATCACCGCCTGCGCTCGCCCGGTCACCATCGTCACGCCGTAGGCCATGCCGACGGCGACATTCTCGTGGGGAACCAGCAATGTTCGCGGCACCGACCTCGCGTCTGCCCGAACCTTTGCCAGGGCCTCCACGATCGACGGAAAATCGGTGCCGGAATTGACAAAAAAGAATGCGACGCCGCGACTGGCGAGCAGTTGCAGCAAGACCTCGCCCGCGGGCAAGGTCGGGTCGGAGGAAGATGGCAGGTGAGCGTTCATGTTGGAACCCGGTCGGCCGCCGAATCAGCATCGGTGCGTAGCATCGTTGCGATAGGCAGCGCGGTCAACTTCATCGCTCAACCAATATGAACCGGATGAAACGCTCCAGGAGGTTGATTGTGAAACGTTCGCCCATGCTCTTCTCATGCGCCCTGCTGGGTCTTGCCGCGCTGGCCTGGCCGATGCGGGAGGTACAGGCTCAAAGCCCATCGTCCGCCCGTCTTCAGATCGGCGTGCTCACCTCGCTCACTGGCTCGATGGCCGCGCCCGGCGTTTTTCAGATGAACGGCTTTCGTCTGGCCGTCGAGGAGGTCAACGCCTCGGGCGGCCTGACGATCGCCGGGCGCAGTTATTCGCTTGAGCTGAAGGTCTACGACACCCGTGCCAATCCGAGCGAGGGGGCTTCCGCCATGCAGCGGCTGGCCACCGTCGACAAGGTGCCGGTCGTGCTGGGTGAACTCTCATCGGGCGTTGCCGCGGCCATCGCCCCCATCGCGCAGGACTATTCGCTGCCGCTGGTCCTCACTGTGCCCACCGGGCCAAACCTCACCGAGCAGAACAACCCGTTTCTGTTTCGTGTCAATGCGCACAACAACCAGTTGAACCAGGCGCTGGCCGACTTTGTGAGCAGGCAGGGTTGGGCACCGATCTCCTTTATTGCCTGGAACAATGACGCGGGCCGTGGCGGCGTCACTGGCATGCGCCAGCTCCTGCCCGCGGCCACCAAGGACGGGTACGTGGGCTACTTCAATGTCGGCGAGCTCGACTTTTCAAGTCATGTCTCGAATGTCCGCAACAGCCGTGCCCAGGCTGTGATGCTGTTCATGGATGAGGAACCCGGCAGCCTCGCCATCCGGCAGATCCGGGACGCCGGACTGAAGACCCAGATCGTGGGTACGCTCGCCATGGGGTCGGACCGCTTCCTGAAGCGGCTCGATGCCCAACGGCTGGACGGCATGGTGCAGTACAACGCCTTCCCGCCCAACGCCGATGTGCCGCGCATCCGTAATTTCAGTCAACGCTACAAGGCGAAATACGGCGAGGAGGCGCACGGCTTTGCCGCCCAGTCGTATGACGGACTGATGGTGGCAGTCGCCGCGATGCGCGCAGCCGGAACGGTCAACAATGGCAAGGCCATTCGGGACGCTCTCGCCCGGATCAGGCATCAGGGCGTGATCGGCGACATTCAGTTTGACGCCAAGGGCCAGGCGCACCCGAGCGTTTACGTCACCCAGTGGTGTGCCGACGGAACTCGCCGCATCCTCTATCCGGACAGTGTAAAGGCCGGCTGCGGCGCAGGCTGACGCCGAGTGGTCTGACGCACCATGGGCGAAGCGCTGCTCGAGCAGGTGATCAATGGCCTGATGATGGGCTCGCTGTACGTGCTGGTCGCACTCGGCATGGTGCTGATCTACGGCGTGATGCATGTGGTGAACTTTGCGCATGGCGTACTGTTCACCCTGGGCGGCTATGTAGGGGTGTTCTGTTATCAGCATCTCGCGCCCAGCTACCCGCTCGCGCTTCTGCTTTCGATCGCTTCGCTCGCCGTCCTGGGCCTGGCGATCGAGCGTCTGGTGTTTCACCCGCTCGATGGCAACCTGCGCAACCAGGTGATCGCCTCGCTGGGGCTCATCCTGTTTCTTGAAAATCTCATCATCGCCGTTTGGGGAGCTACGGCGCTTCAGTGGAAGGTGGCGAGTACCGAACACCTGGTGAGCATCGGATCGCTCCAGTTCAGCGCCCATCACCTGGGCATCATCGTCATCACGCTTGCCCTGGTCGCGGTCCTGGGTGTTTTTCTCAAGTACTCCCGCTTCGGCACCGCGATCCGCGCAACCAGTCAAAGCCGCGAGGCCGCCATCGTGGTCGGCATTCCGGTGCGACGCGTTCAGCGCAGCAGCTTTGCGATCGGTTGCATGCTGGCAGGTTTGGGAGGCGGGCTGGTCGGCCCCCTGTTCCTGGTGTTCCCACAGATGGGCGATGTCCCGCTCGTCAAAGGTCTGGCGGGCATCCTGCTGGGCGGGATGGGTAGCGTCCCAGGCGCTGTCGTGGGCGGCATGCTGCTCGGCGTCACCGAGTCGGTGTCCACGCTATTCCTGCCCACCGACTATCGCGACTCGATCGCCTTCATGGTGATGGTGCTCATTCTCCTGTTTCGACCGCAGGGGCTCTTCGGGCAGCGGATCCGGGGGGAAGACTGATGCGCCGGATAGCGATCGTGCCACGCGCACTCGGCGTGCTGGCTTTGATCGGACTCCTCACCGCCCCGGTCTGGGCAGCGGGCCACCCTTATGTCCTCCACATGCTGGTGCTCTCCTGCATCGTTTCGATCGCAGCGGTGGGCCTCAACCTGATGCTGGGCTACGGCGGGTTGGTGAGCCTTGGCCACATGGGTTTTGCCGGGCTGGGCGCCTATGTGGCGGCGGTACTGATGGTCGATGCGCGCTGGGGGTTCTGGAGTGCGCTGGGAACGGCTGCGATCGCATCCGCGATCGCAGGGGCCCTGATCGGCCTAATCTGTTTCCGGTTCAGAGGGCACTTCTTCATGATCGTCACGCTTGCCTTCGGACTGCTGCTGCATGCGGTCATGAACAACTGGGATGATGTGACGCGAGGTGCAGCCGGTCTGCCCGGCGTGCCCCGTCCGGCCGCCTGGCGCTGGGGGGATACGGTGATCAGCTTCGGACAGCTGCCGAATTTCTACTACCTCGCGCTTGCGATCACGCTTGCCGTCTTTGCGTTGCAGTATGTCGTGGTGCGCTCCGACCTGGGCCGGGTGCTCGGATCGATCCGGCAGGACGAACGACTGGCGCGTGCGCGAGGCGTCAACGTGATCGTTTTCAAGACCGTGGTGTTCGCGCTCGGTTCGGCGCTTGCGGGCGTGAGCGGAGTGCTGCAGGTGTCGTTTCTCAGAGTGGCCGCGCCAGCGAGTTTCAACATGCTGGAGAGCATCAACACCGTGCTGGTGGTGATTGTGGGTGGCGCGGGTTTTCTCGTTGGTCCAGCGGTCGGGGCATTGCTCTATGTCACGCTGCCGGAGGCGCTGCGGCTCGCCAACGAGTGGCGACTGGTCATCTTCGGTGGCCTCCTGGTGATCATGATGCTGTTCGCCCCGCAAGGCATTGCCGGGCTCGCGTACACGCTGTGGCAGCGCATCACCGGCGATCGGTCTGCGCGATGAGCGTGCTCGAGATCAGAGGGCTGCACAAGGCCTATGGTGGCATTCAGGCACTCGATGATGCGGATTTCGTCATCGAGTCGCCTGGTCTGTACGGCCTGATCGGCCCGAACGGCGCCGGCAAGACCACCCTCTTCGATGTTGTGGCGGGTACGGTCCAGGCGGATTCGGGGAGCGTGCGCTTTGGCGGCCAGGACATCACAGGCTGGCCCTCGCATCGACGCGCCCTGGGCGGTATCTCGCGAAGTTTTCAGGAGTGTCGAGTCCTGCCCGAAGAATCCTGTCTGGACAACGTGCTGTTCGCAGCCCAGCCGAAAGGCCTGGCTGCGTGCATGTGGCAAGCCTTCACCAGAAACAATGCCCATCGGCGTCGCGTCACCGACGAGGCCATGCGGCTCCTTGGGCTGGTGCGGCTGCAGGGTCACGCTCACACGCCTGCGGCCCAGCTCTCCTTTGGTCAGAAGCGCCTCCTTGAACTGGTCTCGGTTTTCATGAGCTCGCCGCGCCTGCTGCTACTCGACGAACCCGCCTCGGGCGTGAATCCGGCGCTGCTCGAGGTGCTGTCCGATTTCATTTGCACCATGTATGCGGAGGAGGCTCGCGCCTTTCTGATCGTTGAGCACAACATGGAATTCATCATGGCGCTCGCTTCGGACATCATCGTGATGCATCAGGGTAAGGTGCTCGAACGCGGCAGCCCCCAGGCGGTGCAGGCGAGTCCACGGGTGCTCGAGGCCTACCTGGGATGACTACGACGCTACGCCTGGAGGGCTTCGGTGCGGGCTACGGTGCGCGCCTCATCATTGAAGACGTCTCCCTCGACGTAAACGCCGGCGAAATCGTCACCATCATTGGCCATAACGGCGCGGGTAAATCCACGCTGCTTCGCGGTCTCTTCAACCTCGTGCCCGTCCGGCAGGGCCGGATACTGCTCAACGGGCAGCCGGTCATGCACCTCGCTTCCGATCGCCTGCTCACCACCGGCATGGCGTTCATTCCGCAACACCGCAGCATCTTTCCCCGGCTCACCATCGCGGAAAACCTCAGGATGGGCGCCTACACTGTGCGCGACCCGGCTGTTCTGGCCGAACGCATGGCGCGCGTGCTTGCGCTGTTTCCCGTTCTCCGGAACCGGCTTGGTCAGTTGGCCGGATTGATGTCGGGCGGCGAGCAGCGGATGCTGGAAATCGCCCGCACCCTTCTGCAGGACCCGATAGTCATCATGCTCGATGAGCCCTCCATCGGCCTCGCGCCCCGAATGGTGGATGCGGTCTTCGATACCGTGAGACTGCTTCGCGATCAGGGCAAGGCTGTGCTGATGGTGGAACAGAATGTGCGCAAGGCCTTATCGGCTTCTGATCGCGGTGCGGTGATGGAACTCGGCAGTCTGCGGCTGGTCGATCAGGCGCAGCACCTGATCGACGACGAACGCGTGGCGCGGCTCTATATGGGTCGTCGATGATCGCAAGCCTGCCGCGGACGCCTGCGTCGGCAGGCTGCCCGGTGAAGCGCTTCAGGCATCGCGTGACCGCGGTCGCGCCACATGCCGGCACTCAGCTCAGCCCGCCGATCTGGCTGCAGCCCGAATCCGGGCCTGAGCAACCTCTTCACTCGGTTCGAGAATGCTTTCAGGCGCCAGTTCGCCTGGCCTGATCAGGACATGGTCGATCACTCCGGCGTATTGAAACGCCCCGTGGTGCGCATAACGCTCGCTCACGGACAGGCGGCGCGACAGGCCAACGCTCATGCCAGCGGTGGGGATACGAAGCATCGTGGGCGACAGGTCAACCTCGGTTGCACAAGGCTTGTCATGCAGCCACGCGCTTGCCTGACCTTTTCTCGCACCTGTGGCCGAATACTCATGGTTCTCACCCGCCTCGGTCTCGAATTCATCGATCATCTGGCGTAACCGGGCCGGATCTACTGGCGCGAGGTCGTTGATCTCGGCAGGATCATCGACAAGATTGAAAAGCATCCAGTTATCGAGATCAATCGACTTATCCGGCGTCTGCAGTGACACGATCTTCCATGAACCGGAGATATACGCACGGCTGCCCTGCAGCTCATAGTGCTGGCGATCCCTCGCGGGCGGCGCGTCCGGGGCAAGCACATTGCGCTCGGCGCTCGCCGGCGCCAGCACACGAAGCTTGCCTGACTGAACATGGGCAATCAGCGACGGCGCGCCATCAAACGTGATCTGTACCTGACCCCCCACCAGATCGGTAACCGTCGGGTAGGTTAGCGGAACTCAACCGTCTGACCCACGCTTAGGGGGGTACCCCGGGGGTGGGGTCGGCTGGCGGGGATTTGGAAGCGGTGGGGGTAGCCGTACGCCAAGCGGTGCGGTTCTAGCCCATAGGCCACGCAGCCCGCAGGACGCGCACCCTGTACCGGAGTCTGTAAACAGTCTGCAAATGCCCAGAAACCGAAAAGCCCAGCCGGGAAGGGTGGGCTAAATGCTTGATTTAAATGGGGTGGCTGATGGGATTCGAACCCACGACAACCGGAATCACAATCCGGGACTCTACCACTGAGCTACAGCCACCACCGAAACTGGCCTGCCCGACAGGAATCGAACCTGTGACCCTCAGCTTAGAAGGCTGATGCTCTATCCAACTGAGCTACGGGCAGCAAATTCTTGAAACAACCGCTGTCGTGCGACAGAACTTCGCCCTCTCCGGCAAAGCCGACCCGTTGATTGGACGGCTTGGCAATGCCCGGAAGGGATGGTCGGGGCGAGAGGATTCGAACCTCCGACATCTTGCTCCCAAAGCAAGCACTCTACCAGGCTGAGCTACGCCCCGAGAACCCAAAATTATAGCGTAAACGAAGCCGCGCAAGGTGAACGGGGCGATCGGGGAATACAATCCTGGCATGAGCAAGACACTCACCCCGAATCAAGACGAGCTGAAAAAGGCCGCAGCGCGCGCCGCCCTCGAGCACCTGGTGCCAGGAGAGGTGGTGGGCGTGGGCAGCGGCTCAACCGTCAATTTCTTTATTGACGAACTGGGCGCTCGCCGCAGCCAATTTCCACGCGCCGTGTCGAGCTCATCGGGCTCAACCGAGCGCTTGCGCGCCCACGGTATTGAAGTGCTCGACTTGAACGACGTGATTGCAGCGGGTCGACGGATTCCGGTTTACGTGGATGGCGCCGATGAAATCAATGCCTCGTTGCAGATGGTCAAGGGCGGCGGCGGCGCACTGACCCGCGAAAAGATCGTTGCCGCAGCAAGTGAGCAGTTTGTCTGCATCGTGGATCGCAGCAAATGGGTCGAGCAGTTGGGGCGCTTTCCGCTGCCTGTCGAAGTGATTCCGATGGCAGTTGAGTTGATCAGCGTACGGCTTCGCCGCCTGGGTGGCCAGCCCACCCTGCGGGCAGGCAACGCAACCGACAACGGCAATCTGATTCTGGATGTTGCCGGGCTGCGCATCGAAAACCCAGGCTCGCTGGAAGAGGAAATCAACCAGTGGGCGGGCGTCGTGACGGTGGGTCTGTTTGCGCGGCAGCCGGCGTCGGTGGCGCTGGTTGCAACGCCCGAAGGCGTTGAAGCCCGGCGCGCCAAGCCTGCTACGCGCTAGGCGGAACGTATCCCGCGGGTTTATCCCCGCCGTCGCCAAAGAAATATTTTTCCATTTGCGTGGCCAGGTACTTGCGCGCGCGCGCATCGGCAAGGTTCAAACGGTTTTCATTGACCAGCATGGTCTGATGCTTAACCCATCCCTGCCAGGCTTCCTTGCTCACGCTTTCCCAGATACGCTTGCCGAGTTCGCCCGGATAGGGTGGAAAGTCAAGTCCGTCTGCGTCGCGTTGAAGCTTCACGCAAAAAATACTGCGCGCCATTGAGTTCCCCTTTTAATGTGACTTGAGCATACCGCGTTCGAGCCGCGTTGCCCGATGAGATTCACCGTTTTCGCCAGGGCCATCAGAGGTCTTTGATAAGCACTTGGGACATGCGCTGCCAGTTGTAGAGTTGCCGGCGCTCGGTGGGTAATTGGTCAATGCTGGACTGCACAAAGCCGCGCTTCAGGAACCAGTGCATCGTTCGCGTGGTGAGCACGAACAGCTTCTTGAGCCCGGCGGCCCGGGCGCGCTGTTCGATACGCTTCAGGATGCGCTCGCCATCGCCCTGTCCCTGAGCGCCAGGCGACACGGCAAGGCAGGCCATTTCGCCAATGGTATGCTGGGTAAACGGGTAGAGCGCCGCGCAGCCGAAGATCACGCCGTCATGTTCGATGACGGTGAAATTGCCGATCTCGCGCTCGATCAACGCGCGATCGCGCCGCACCAGCGTGCCGTCTTCCTCGAGCGGGCGCATCAGCGCAAGCAACCCGCCAACATCGTCGGCAGTTGCTTCGCGCAGTTCCTCAAGCGTCTCTTCAACCAGCATCGTGCCGACGCCGTCATGGCTGAAGAGTTCGAGCAGCACACTGCCGTCGGGGTCAAACGGAATGATGTGGGCGCGCGCAACGCCGCCCTCACAGGCGCGCAGCGCATGTCGCAGATAGAAGGCGCTATCGGCCTGAAGCGATCCGCCCTCCAGCAGCGTTCGCGCCTGCGCCTCGGAAATTTCGCCGCGCACGGCACCTTGCGGATCGGCGATTGCACCTGCTTCCGAAAGAAAAATCAGCTTTTCGGCATCGAGCGCGATCGCTGTGCTGGCGGCGACGTCCTCCATGCTGAGATTGAAGGCTTCACCGGTGGGCGAAAAGCCCAGCGGCGACAGCAACACGATGGTGCCGCTGTCAAGCGCCAGCCGGATGGTGGCAACATCAATCTTGCGGGTGAGGCCGGTCTGCAGAAAATCAACGCCTTCCACGATTCCCACCGGGCGTGCGGTAACCAGATTGCCAGACAGGATCCGAATCGCGGAATGCGCCATGGGCGTGTTGGGCAGTCCCTGAGAAAACGCAGCTTCGATATCAAGGCGCAGTTCGCCGGCGGCTTCTTTTGCGCACTCGAGCGCCACGGCGTCGGTGACGCGCATGGTGTTGACGTAGCGGCTCTGGGCGCCGCGCAGCCGCAGTTGTTCATCGACCTGCGGGCGCGAACCATGCACGAGGACAATTCGCATGCCCATCGCATGAAGCAGCCCAAGGTCATGGGCCAGCGCGGTAAGACGGCCCTGCGCAAACAGCTCGCCTGGCGCGCCAATCACGAACGTGCTGCCCCGGAACGCATGAATGTAGGGCGCGACCGTGCGCAGCCAGCTGACGAAACGAGCGGGATCGAGCCCGGATTCGGGAGAATTTGAGGCAGTCATCCCGCAATTATAATTTCGTCGCATGAAACCCACCGCCCGGCCACCAGGGCCGGTCGCCGCTTCCCCTGCCGTTCAGGCGGCTGAACGGCCCGTCACCCGCGCCTCCCCCAAGCCCCCGCCCCCTGCTGCGGTTCGGGTGCCCTTGCCGTCGCTCAATTTTCCCGAGGCGCTGCCGGTATCGGCTCACGCTGACGTGATTGCGCAAGCCATCCGCGAGTCGCCTGTAGTCATCGTGTGCGGCGAAACAGGCTCGGGCAAGACCACGCAGCTCCCCAAGATCTGCGCGCTGGCGGGGCGTGGCCAGGCCGGTCTGATCGGCCATACCCAACCGCGCAGAATCGCTGCAACCTCGGTGGCGGCTCGAATTGCTGAAGAGCTGGGCTCGCCCCTTGGCACGCACGTGGGCTACAAGATTCGATTTGGCGAGCGTTTCTCGCCCGGTGCCACCATCAAGCTGATGACCGACGGCGTGTTGCTGGCCGAAACCCAGTCGGATCCGCGCCTGCGTCAGTACGACACGATCATCGTTGACGAGGCGCACGAGCGAAGTCTGAACATTGACTTTCTGCTGGGCTATCTGAAGCGTCTGCTGGAGGGACCACGACGCCACGATCTGCGCGTGGTCATTACCTCTGCCACGATCGACGCCCAGCGCTTTGCCGCGCACTTTGCGATGGGCGGGCGCCCAGCGCCGGTCATCGAAGTGTCTGGGCGGCTGTATCCCGTGGAAATTCGCTATCAGGGCTTCGATGACGCGCATCGAGACGATGACGACGAAACCGATCTGCCCTCGCGTATTGATGAGGCGATTGAAACGCTCTGGCGCGAGGCGCCTGGTGATGCGCTGGTGTTTCTTCCCGGCGAGCGTGAAATTCGCGATGTTGCTGATCATCTGCGCAGACTCTGCGCGCGGGAGCAAGCCTCGCGCAGCCACTCGCCTTGGGCAAGGGGCCCGGTGGAGATCCTGCCGCTTTACTCGCGACTCGCGGCTGCCGACCAGCAGCGCATCTTTTCGGGATCCACCGGCAGGCGGGTGGTGCTCGCAACCAACGTTGCGGAAACCTCTCTGACAGTTCCCGGAATTCGCTATGTGATCGATAGCGGCGTCGCGAGGGTCAAACGCTATCGATACCGCGGCAAGGTGGAACAGCTGCAGGTCGAGCCCGTGTCGCAGGCAGCAGCCAACCAGCGCGCCGGCCGCTGCGGACGCGTGGCTGACGGCGTCTGCATTCGATTGTTCGATGAGGCCGATTTCCTGGGCCGACCCAGGTTCACCGATCCCGAGGTGCTGCGGTCCTCTCTGGCTGCGGTCATTCTTCGAATGAAAGCGCTCCGGCTTGAAGACATCGAAGCGTTTCCGTTCCTCGACCCGCCGCCGCGGCGGGCGATCGCCGATGGCCTGGCCCTGCTGGCCGAACTGGGTGCAATCGACGTTCACCACGCGCTGACGCCCATCGGCCAGCGCCTGTCGCGACTGCCGGTTGACCCTCGAATTGGGCGCATGCTGCTCGAGGCGGCCGAGCGCCGATGCCTGCGCGAGGTTCTGGTGATTGCGTCGGCGCTGTCAGTTCAAGATCCTCGTGAACGGCCGATGGAAGCGCAGCAGGCAGCCGACCAGGCACATCGGCGCTTCGCAGACGAGCACTCCGACTTCGCGTCGCTGCTGAAGGTTTGGGATTACTGGCACGGCGAGCAGCGGGAACGCGAATCAAACCGAAAGCTTGCTCAGAAGCTTGAGCGCGAGTTCCTGTCGGTGCGCCGTCTTCGCGAATGGGCCGATGTGCATTCCCAGCTCGTTGAGGCCGTGCGCGAGAACAACTGGGCGGTCAATACCGAGCCTGCTCCGCCCGAGTCAGTGCATCGCGCACTGCTCGCCGGCCTGCTGGGTAACCTGGGCACGCGGGCACCCGACGAGGCCACTTATGCCGGCACGCATCAGGTGCGATTTGCCATTCACCCATCCTCGTCCGTGCTGAAGAAGGCGCCGCGCTGGGTGATGGCTGCCGAGATCGTTGACACGGCTCGGACCTACGCGCGTACCGTAGCGCGCATCGATCCCCTCTGGGTCGAGCAGGCAGCAGGCCATCTCATTCAGCGCAGCCATAGCGATCCCGCCTGGTCCAAACAGTCTGGCCAGGCGTTCGAGCTGGAACGGGGCATGATTTATGGCCTGGTGCTGTACTCGCAGCGGCGCGTGCCGCTGGCCCCTCGCAATCCGGCGCTCGCGCGTGAGTTGCTCATCCGCGAAGGGCTGGTGGGCGATGGGATCGATGCCAAGCTGCCATTTCTGCTGCATAACCGCAGGCTGATCGCTGAAATCGAAAAGCTGGAGCAAAAGATTCGTCGCCCAGACCTGCTGGTCGACGATCAATTTCTGTTCGATTGGTACGACGCCAGGCTGCCGGAGCGCGTCACCTCGCTGCAGCGTCTCGAGCAATGGTTGGGCAAGGCATCGCCGGTTGAGGCCAAAGCGCTGATGCTGTCGCGCGAGCAGTTGATGCGACGCGAGGAAACCGGCGTTGCGAGCGATGCGTTTCCTCGCCAACTGCTGATGCGGGGAGCCAGTTTCGAACTCGATTACCGGTTTGACCCGGGTGCCGATGACGATGGCGTCACGGTGCGCGTTCCCGTGGTGCTTCTGAACCAGGTTGACCCGGTGCGCTGCGAATGGCTGGTTTCCGGCATGCTGCGAGACAAGGTGCAGGCGCTGGTCAAGTCGCTGCCACCCAAGATTCGCAGGGTGGCGGTACCGATTCCTGATTATGCCGAGGCGTTCGTTCACCGGATGGGCGAACGGGTAGGCGAAAGTCCGCTTGCGCAGGCGATTCTGATGGATCTGGCCGAAACCTTCAGCGTTCGCGCACAACTGACCGACTTTCGAATCGAGAGCGTGCCGGCGCATCTGTTCATGCGCTTTGTGGTCACCGATGCGCATGGCGCTCGCCTGGGCGCCGGGCGGAATTTGGCGCTGCTGAAGAGCGAGTTCGGCGACCGCGCCCAGGGCGCCTTCCGACAGGCGTTATCGGCGTTGGGCTTGAGCGCTTCCGGGCAGGGACCCGCCGAGAGCCCAGGCAAGACGACGCCCGGGCCCGCCGGACAGGCCGCCAGGCTTGGGCGAGGTACACCGGGGCCTCAGGGCGCCGGCGGCTCAGGCTCTGAACGTGGCGCGGCCACGGACGCGCCGCCCGACGCGAGGCACCCCGCCGTGCCGTCGCTACCGCTTGCGGGCGAACGACATACCGATTGGCGCTTTGGCGCGCTACCCGAGATCCTCGAACTCGAACAGCGGATTGACGGGCGCCGCCAGACGCTGATTGGCTATCCCGCGCTGGTCGATCGCAGCGATTCCGTTGAGCTTGCGGTGTTCGATGACGCCGATGAGGCCGCACGCGAGCATCGGCGCGGCCTGATTCGCCTCTTTCGGATTGCGCTCCGCGAGCCCCTGCGATTTTTCGAGCGGAATATCGGCGATTTTCAGAAGATGTCGCTGCAGTTTGCGAGTTTCGGAAGCGCAGAGGATCTCAAAAACGATCTGGTGTCGGCCCTCATCGTGCGGGCATGCCTTGCCGAGCCGCTACCGGCCGACGAAGCGGGCTTTCGGGCTCGCCTGGAGACGTCGCGGCCCCGCCTCACGCTCATTGGCCAGGAACTGGCGCGTGTCACGGCGGAGGTGCTGGCAGAGCATTCAGCGCTGGTGCGAAAGCTTACGCAGGCGCGGGCCTGGCCGTCAGCGTCTGACGACGTTCAGAGTCAGCTGGCCGGGCTTTTCCTCAAGCGGTTCATCGTGCAGACGCCGTGGGAGCAGCTGCGGCATTTGCCGCGCTACCTGCGGGCGGCTGCGATGCGTCTCGATAAGCTGCGTGAAGATCCCGCTCGCGATGCCAGGCTCATGGCCGAGATATCGCCGCTTCTGCTGAACTTTCGGCGTGCAGTGTCGCAGCGCAAAGGGGCGGCTGATGCCCGCCTCGAAGAGTTCCGATGGATGATCGAGGAACTCAGGGTGTCAATGTTCGCGCAGACGCTTCGTACACCCATGCCGGTTTCAGTGAAGCGGCTGCAGAAAGCCTGGGAAGCGATTCGCGAGTAGTCGCCTGCTACCTACCGAAGCCCGGTGGCCCAGATGATGGTGGTCACCGTGACCACCGCTATCAGCGTTCCGCTCAGGATTGCCGCGCTGATTGCCGGAGTGGGCAGCCCGTAGCGTTGCGCGATGATGAAGGTGTTGCTGGCGGCGGGTAGGGCGGCGCAGACCACGCCTGCGGCAGCCACCGTGGGGTCGAGCGGCCAGATCAG
Source organism: Betaproteobacteria bacterium (assembly GCA_016868375.1). Lineage (GTDB taxonomy): Bacteria > Pseudomonadota > Gammaproteobacteria > Burkholderiales > Burkholderiaceae_E > SYIM01. The sequence continues at coordinate 18,957 of VGHA01000002.1, forward strand.
CATCATCATCAGCGCCGCGACCGTTGGTGTCAGCACCAGTTTGATGGCCACCAGGGTGCTGATTTCCTGGTTGAAGCGAAAGGGCCTGCCGCCCAGCGCGGCTCCGATCGCAAACAGCGCGCAGGGACCTGCCGCGTTGGCGAGCATTCGGGTGAAGGTGTCGGCCGCTTGTGGCAATGAGAATCCGGCCGCAGAAAATACCAGCCCCACGAAGATCGACCCGAGCAGGGGCGACACCAGCACACTGCGCGCGGCCGTGACAATCGATCCCATCAATCCGACGCGGCGGTCGCGCTGCAACTCCAGGATCAGGATGGTGAGCGCAATCAGCACAATGTTGTCGGTGATGACGGCCAGGGTGACAGTGGGCAGCAGGTGATCGCCCAGCTGTCCGAGCAGCGCGAGGCCAAGGTAGCCGACATTGCCATGCGAGGCGCCCAGTGCGAACGAGGCGGACTCGGACACCGAGCGACTGGGTTGTCCCAGGGCGGTGCGTCGGGCGATCAGGTAGGCGAGCCCAAAGGACGTCAGGCCCGCCACAGCGATACCCGCTGCCAGGCCGGGCTCAAACAGCTCTTCAAGCGGGCGCAGCGCCACGACGCGGAACAGCATCGACGGCAGCGCGAACCAGTACACGAAGGCGTTGATGCCGTCGATCGCCCCGGCGGGCAGCATGGCGCGGGCGGCGGCGACGTAGCCGCACAACACCAGCGCAAAAACCGGAGCCGTGACATTGAGAACATCAAGCATCAGGCTGCCGAGTGTAGCGGTTTGCGGCACAATTGCTGTTCCATCCATTTTTTGTCGAAGCAGCAATGTCGTATTGCAGCAGCAGCGCTCGCCGTCGTTTCGTTCAACACGCAGCGGGCGCATCGGCCGCTGCCGCCGGGCTCTTGCCGCTGGGCGCCCGGTCCAGCAGCCCGTCCACCGCGGCACGCCCGCCGGAGTGGGTCTATGTGCTCAACTCCCGCGACGCGTCGGTGTCTCTTATCGACAAGGCCGCGCGGACCGAGTCGCGGCGAATCACCGTCGGCAAAGAGCCACACCATCTGTATCCCACACCCGATGGCCGCTCGCTGATTGTTGGCAACGCCATGAGCGACGACCTGGTGTTTTTCGACCCGGTCACAGCCAACATCCAGCGACGTATTCCGTCGATCGACGACCCGTATCAGCTTGGCTTTTCACCTGATACGCGCTGGTTTGTCACCGCGGCGCTCAGGCTGGATCGGGTTGATATCTACCGTTACGAACGCGGCGAGTTGAAACTCGAAAAACGCCTGTCAATCCCGAAGGCGCCCAGCCATATCTGGTTCTCCGCTGACAGCAGCATGGTGTTTGCAACGCTGCAGGACAGCAATGAGATCGTCGCAATCAGCCTGCAAAAGCTTGAGCCGGTCTGGAAGCTTCGCACGGGCAAGCAGCCTGCCGGAATCGTCATCACACCCGATGATCGTCATCTGCTGGTAGGCGTCATGGGCGAAAATTTCGTCGATGTCATTGATTGGCGTGCGCAGAAGAGCATCCGGAGGATCGTTACCGGGCGCGGCGCCCACAACCTTCGCGGGCTGGGCGATCAGCGACACGTGTTTGTCACGAATCGAGTTGACAATTCGGTCAGTTGCATTGACATGCGCACGTTCCAGGTGGTCAGCAGCTTCCCCGTACCGGGTGGCCCCGACTGCATGGAAATCACCTCTGACCGAAAAACCATGTGGATCACCAACCGCTTTGCCAGGCAGGTATCGCTGGTCGATCTCGCCGATGGCCGCATCATCCACACCATCGGTGTCGGGCGCTCGCCGCATGGCATCTTCTTCACTGATCGTGCGCCGCTGATCTGACGCGCGAGCGCACGGTGCCGCTTCGCCCAACCACCCGTCGCAGGCTCTGTGTGATGGCCGCCGCAGCCTGGGTGGCTGCCGCGCCCGCCCGCGCCGCCGCGCCCGGCGCGGTCGATCCGGGTGCCAGTTACACGTGTAAAGGCTGGCTGTATCTCACTTTGGATACCGGCAGCATGCGCGACGCCGAACTGATTGCCGACATCTTGAAACGTCACCAGGTCAGGGCCACGTTTTTCCTCGCCAGCGAGAAAACCGTTCGGGGTGACCACTCCCTGGATCTTTCGTGGACACCGTATTGGCGGGCCAGGGCGGCCGAAGGGCACCGCTTCGGCAGCCATACCTTTGATCATGTGTATCTGCGGGAGGGGCGTGCCGGACAAACGCCCCAGGGGGCCTTTGTTGCGCGGCCACAGTTCGGCGAGTCGGCGGGCAAGGATCAGGTCTGGAATTCGGCGGATCTGTGTCGCGAGTTGAAACGCGTCGAGCATCGGTTCCGCGACATGACGGGGCAGGGCCTGGAGCCGCTCTGGCGGGCTCCCGGTGGTCGAGCCCCAGCCGTCGCCATGGATGCCGCTTTGGGGTGCGGGTTTCGGCATGTACACTGGGCAGATGCTGGGTTTCTGGGCGACGAGCTGCCCTCGGATAAGTTTCCGAACGACAAGTTGCTGGCCCAGGCGCTGTCGCGACTCCGAAGCGGCGATATTCTGATGGCGCATCTGGGCATCTGGTCTCGTAAAGACCCGTTTGCGCCGATGCTCGATCCGCTGATCGCCGGTCTGCGGAAAAAGCAGTTCTGTTTTGCCACGCTCGATCATCATCCCGACTACCGACGTTAAAACGCCATGCTCGATTCACTGATTCACGCCTTTGTTGCCACGCAAACCTGGATTCACGAGACGCTTCTGCAGCCTGTCATGTTCACGCTTGGCCTGATGCATCTGAGCGAAATGGCCTTTGATGCGCTCGAATGGATTCTGATTGGTCTGATCGAAGTGGTGGGCATGGTGGTTGTGTTGGGCCTGCTCGAGCGGTGGATGCCTGCTGAACCTTCGGCCGGGCGAAAAGAATGGCGGGTCGATGTGGTGTACGCGATGCTCAGGCGGGTCGGCGTTGTGCCGCTGTTGGCGTTTGCGCTCTTTACGCCCCTGGTTGACGCGATTGAGGCGCAGCTTCGCTTCGCGGGCATTTCGCGACTTCCGCTTGATTCGGCTCTGCCGGGCATCACCGATGTTCCCTGGGTCAGTTTTCTGATCTACCTGGTGGTGTTTGATTTCGTCGATTACTGGCTGCATCGCGCGCAGCACCGCTGGCCCTGGTGGTGGGAACTGCACGCGGTTCACCATAGCCAGCGGCAGATGACCTTCTGGACCGAAGACCGTAACCATCTGATCGACGATCTGCTGCGTGATGGTCTGATGGCGCTGCTCGCGGTGGCCATTGGCGTTGCGCCCGGCCAGTTCATCGGCATCGTGGTGGTGTCGCGCCTCCTGCAAAGCGTTCAGCATGCGAATCTGCGCTGGCGCTATGGTCGCCTGGGCGAGCAGCTGCTTGTCAGTCCCAGTTTCCATCGGCTCCATCATGCAGTTGACTTTGGCCATGACGGTCCCGCGCGTGGATGCAACTTTGCCGTGCTGTTTCCGGTCTGGGATCGCCTGTTCGGCACCCTGAACAACCGGCCTGGCTTTGTACCCACCGGAATTCGCGATCAGGTCGAAGGGCGCGACTACGGCAAAGGTTTTTTCCGCCAGCACTGGCTGGCCATCAGTCGGATCTTCGGGCGCGCCTGAGCGCTGATCCGATTCACAGCGCAGCCGCGGCACGACTCGGGTCCGAAACGTCGCCGACCTGCGCGCAGGAGTTCATGGATGGCGTTGGGTCTGATCATCATCGGTGACGAAATTCTGTCGGGCAAGCGGCAGGACAAACACTTTGCCAAGGTTCTTGAGCTGACCTCCGCACGCGGTATGGAGCTTGCCTGGGTGCGCTATCTTGGTGATGAGCGTGCCCGGATCGTTCATGCGCTGCGTGATTCTTTTGCCAGCGGTGACACCGTGCTGTCGTGTGGCGGCATTGGTGCGACCCCGGACGACCACACACGACAGGCAGCGGCCGAGGCGCTTGACGTTCCGCTTGCGCTGCATCCGGAAGCCGCCGACCTGATTCGGCAGCGTGCGGCCGAGATGGCGCGCGAGGGCAAAGCGTCGGCCAACCCCGACGCGCCCGAGAATCGGCAGCGACTCAAGATGGGCGAGTTTCCTGAAGGCGCTCGCATCATTCCGAATCCCTACAACCGCATTCCCGGATTCGCTATCCGCCGGCACTACTTTGTGCCAGGTTTTCCTGTGATGGCCTGGCCCATGATCGAGGCCCTGCTGGACGGCGAACTGATCGGCGAGCGCCCCGGGGCTGCGCGAGTCGAGCGTTCATTTCTGGTGTATGAGCTGGCCGAGTCAACCGTGACGCCGCTGATGGAGGCGCTCGAGCGGGAACTGCCCGGTGTACGAACGTTCAGTCTGCCGTCGGTGGGCGAGGACGGTAGCCGCCGTCACATCGAGCTGGGCGTCAAGGGCGAGGCGGCGGTGGTCGATGATGCGCTTCAGCGCTTGCGGCGCGGCGCGCTTACGCTCGGAGGCCAGCTTGGCCCTTGAGCGCAGAACCTCAGCGGGCTGACCGCGACACGATCGACATCCGGCAAGCACGGTCGCCGTGACAGCCTCATAATTGCCCGGAAACAACGGAGAACGCCGATGAACATGCCGGCCGAGGCGATGCTGCGCGACGTGCAGCTCGATGACAAGTACACCGCAGACCAGGGTCAGGTTTACATGACCGGTACCCAGGCGCTGGTGAGGCTGCCGCTGATGCAGCGGCGTCGCGACCTGGCTGCGGGTTTGAATACGGGGGGCTACATCAGCGGCTATCGGGGATCGCCGATTGGTGCCTACGACCAGGCGTTGTGGCGCGCCAAAAAGCATCTTGATGAGCATCACGTGCGCTTTGTTCCTGGGCTCAATGAAGATCTGGCGGCCACCGCAATCTGGGGAACGCAGCAGCTGCATTTCTTTCCGGGTGCGCAGTACGACGGCGTGTTTTCAATCTGGTACGGGAAAGGGCCGGGCGTTGATCGAACCGGCGATGCCTTCCGCCACGCGAATCAGGCGGGCAGCGCCGTCAACGGTGGGGTGATCGCAATTGGTGGCGACGACCACGGCGCCAAGTCGTCCACGGTGGCCGCTCAAACCGATCATATTTTTATCGCGGTTTCGATGCCGGTGCTGGCGCCGGCCACGGTCCAGGACTACATCGATCTGGGACTGCACGCCTTTGCGCTGTCGCGGTTCTCTGGCTGCTGGGTCGGTTTCAAGGCGGTCACCGATACGCTTGAAACCGCGGGTATTGTTGACGTGTCGTCTGACCGGCTCAACATTGTGCTGCCGCAGGATGTTCCGATGCCTCCGGGGGGGCTTAACGCCCGCTGGCCCGAAGAGCCTTTCCTGAAGCTCGAAGAGCGGCTGGTTCGATGGAAGCTGCCAGCAGTGCGCGCCTACGCGCGGGCCAACCGGCTTGATCGCAACAGCCTGGGTCGGCCGGATGGGGCGCCCGCACGGCTGGGCATTCTGTCCACCGGCAAAGCCTATCTCGACACGATGCAGGCGCTGGTTGAACTGGGCATTGATGACGCCACCGCGCGCCATATCGGCTTGCGGGTGTATCGGGTGGCCATGCCCTGGCCGCTTGAGCCCGAGAGCGCGCGCGAGTTCTGTGCCGGCTGCGAGGAAGTGTTGGTCATCGAGGAGAAGCGCTCGATCATCGAATCGCAGTTGAAAGAAATTCTTTATGGACTCGAGCAGCGTCCGCTTGTCACGGGCAAGCGCGACGAGCGTGACGCACCGCTGGTGCCGGAGGCGGGCGAACTGTCCCCCGCGATCCTGGCCCGAATTATCGCAGCCCGGCTACGGCGTCATACGGGTCGCCTGTCTGATGCGTTTGGTGAGTCCGATACCGAGATCGAGTCCCGCATGGCTCGGCGCCTTGAGGAGTTCGAGTCGCGCGAACGCGGAATGTCCAAGCTCGCAGTGCCGATCGAGCGCATTCCGTATTTCTGCTCGGGTTGCCCGCACAACACATCGACACGGGTGCCAGAAGGGTCTCGCGCCAACGCAGGCATTGGGTGCCACTACATGGCGCAGTGGATGGACCGCTCCACGGCAAGCTTTACGCAGATGGGCGGCGAGGGTATGACCTGGGTGGGGCAGGCGCCGTTTTCCGCCACACCTCATGTGTTCCAGAACATCGGCGACGGCACATATTTCCATTCCGGCTCGCTCGCCATCCGCCATGCGATCGCCACCAACACGCCGATCACCTACAAGATTCTTTTCAACGATGCGGTAGCGATGACCGGCGGTCAGCGCCACGATGGATCCCTGACCCCCGACCGCATCGTCGCGCAAGTGTTGGCCGAGGGCGTCACCCGGGTGGTGGTGGTCACCGATGAACCCGAAAAATACCCAGCGGGATATTTCCCCGCGTCGGTGCCGGTTCACCACCGCGACGACCTCGACCGCGTTCAGCGTGAGCTGCGCGAGTTTCGCGGCGTGTCGGTGCTGGTCTACGACCAGACCTGTGCTGCGGAAAAGCGCCGTCGTCGCAAGCGTGGTGCTTTCCCCGACCCGGACAAGCGCGCCTTCATCAATGAGGCCGTCTGCGAGGGCTGCGGCGATTGCGGCGTCAAGTCCAATTGCGTGTCGATCGAGCCGGTGGAAACCGAGTTTGGCCGAAAGCGCGCAATCAACCAATCGTCGTGTAACAAAGACTTTTCGTGCGTGAACGGCTTCTGCCCAAGCTTTGTCACGCTCGAAGGCGCCAAGCCCAAACGCGGGCGGGCCAGTCAGGTTGCGCCGGATGCCGCGCAGGTTGCGCTGCCTGGGGTCACGCTGCCCGATATCCAGGGCGCATGGTCGCTGCTGGTCACCGGCATCGGCGGAACCGGCGTGGTCACGATCGGGCAGATTCTCGGTATGGCCGCGCACCTGGAGGGCAAGGGCGTCACGGTGCTCGACATGGCCGGCCTTGCGCAAAAAAATGGCGCGGTCATGAGCTTCGTGCGCATCGGGGCCGACCAGCAGGCGCTTCATGCCCCGCGAATCGGTCTGGCTTCGGCCGATGCAGTCATCGGCTGCGATGTCGTTGTCACCGCCGGGCGCGAGGCAATGCAGCGGGTGTTGTCGGGGCGTACGCGTGTCGCAGTCAATGTGGCCAGTACACCCACCGCCGATTTCACCCGAAATGCCGACTGGAGCTTCCCACTCAATCGCATGGAGCAGACCATTGCCGATGCAGTGGGCGAATCCAATGCATCGTTCGTCGATGCAACCCGCCTCGCCACCGGCCTGTTGGGCGACGCCATCACCGCGAATCTGTTCATGCTGGGCTATGCCTGGCAGCTGGGGATGATTCCCTTGTCGGCGCGTGCCATCGAACGTGCCATTGAACTGAACGAAGTCTCGGTGGGCACCAATCTGGCGGCGTTCCTGTGGGGGCGGCGGGCGGCGGTGGATCCGGCGCAGGTTGAGCAACTGGCTGCTCCGCCAAAGACGTTACCGCCGTCCAGAATGCTGTCCGCCACGCTTGATGAACTGATCGCTCGTCGCGTGGATTTTCTCGCCGACTACCAGAATGACGTATGGGCGGCGCGCTATCGCGCGCTGGTCGATCGCGTGCGTGCGGCTGAACGCTCGCTGGGACTACCCGTCGGCGATTCGCCCGAGGCGATGCCACTGACTGCGGCAGTAGCCAAAAACTTTTACCGCCTCATGTCCTACAAGGACGAATATGAAGTGGCGCGTCTTTACACGACCGGTGACTTCGAACGGACAGTGCGTGAGCAGTTTGAAGGCGAGGTTCGGATGCGCTTTCATCTGGCGCCGCCGCTTCTGTCGCGGCGCAATGAGAAGGGTGAACTGATCAAGCGAAGCTGGGGGCCCTGGGTGCTGAGCGTGTTTCGAGTACTCGTACGCCTGCGCGGGCTGCGCGGAACGCCGTTTGACCTGTTCGGCTACACCGAAGAGCGCCGGATGGAGCGGCGGCTTATCGACGAATACGAGACGCTGCTTGACCGGCTGATCGCCGAACTGACGCCGGCACGCCATGATCTCGCGGTTCGCCTCGCCTCATTTCCAGAGCAGATCCGAGGGTTCGGACACGTCAAGGAGCGCAATGTCCACGCTGCACTGGCCTCACGCGATCAGGGGCTGGTGGGCTGGCAGTCGGCGGGCACGTCTTCGTCTGATCAACCTGTTCCCCAAATGGAAACGGCCCGTTGACCGGGCCGTTTCCGTGCTCTCTAGCCCGTAGGCTGGAGCTTGAGGAGGAGGCTTACGAAACTTCAGGCGGCTTTTTTGGCCGAGCGGCTGTTAACCGTTTTGCTGGCCGCTGCCACGTTGGCCTCAGCCATTTCCACCACTTGCTTGGTGGCGCGGCTGACCTGATCAAACGCGGTGTTGGCGGCCGAGACAGCCGATTTCACCAGCGTCATGACGCCTTCGCTGCCAGCGGGGGCATTGCGAGCCATCGAATCGATCGCGGCAAACAGCTGCTTGTTGCCGTCGGCCATTTGTTTTTCAACCAGGCGAGCCAGTTCGGCGCTGGTTTCCGAGGCGATTTCGTAGCAATGCTTGGCGTACGAAGCGGCCTTGTCGGCGCTCGGTTGCAAGGAGGTGGCCGACAGCTCGGAAAGCGACTTGACGTCTTTCACTTCGAGAAGCGACTTCATCATCTCGGCGGACTCGTCAAACGTGCTGCGGGCGGCCTGCATGTTAAGGGTGGCGAGGCGCTCAAAACCTGCCATCGACGCGCGCGCTGCGCTCTGCATCATGTCGAAAGAGGCCTTGTTTAGGGAAGCGAACTGCTCAGGAGTCTGGATCATGGGAACCTCCGATGGGTTTGGGGCGGGTCAGGGAGCAACTTGATTAAGGGCTGGAGGGCAACTCTATGCTGCGCTGCAACAAACGAATGATGCCAAGCCTGAATCAGGTTGTCAAGCGATATTGTTGTGGTGCAACAAAACCGGGTTCGGTCGATCAAAAAATCTTATAAATAACTGATTTTTAAATGATAAAAATCAAGCTACCAGAAAAAAATAGGGCGTATGAAGGCGCCTTCTGTTGCGGCCGCAAATAATGTCGCCTTCCTTCAGGGTGGCGCTTTTGCGGTGCGTTGCAATAAGCGTGGCGCTCGGGTTCGTGATGGTCTGGTCGACTGGCTTCATCGTCGCCCGCTATGGGGTCCCCCATGCGCCTGCGCTCAGCTTTCTCGCGCTTCGGTTCGCGGCCACGCTGCTGGTGCTTGTGCCGCTGATCCTCGTCCTGAAAGCGCGCTGGCCGTCGCGGCACGACATGTTTCACCTTGCAGTGGCCGGTTTGCTCATTCAAGCGGTCTACCTGTCCGGTGTGTGGATTGCAATCGAGCATGGCATGCCGTCGGCCATGTCTGCGTTGATTGTCAATTTGCAGCCGATCCTTACCGCGGTGTGGGTGGCGGGGTGGGGCGAAACCGTGGGCAGGCGTCAATGGTTGGGGCTTTTGCTGGGGTTTGTCGGCGTTGCGCTGGCGGTCGCCAGCAAGTGGACTGCCGACGGTGTCAGCGTCGCCAACCTGATCAGTTGCGTGTTGGCGTTAGCCGGCATCACGGCAGGCACGCTGTACCAGAAGCGCTGGGTGCCCAGCTTTGACCTGCATACGGGAAGCTTTGTGCAACTCGCTGCCTCGCTTGCCGTCGTGGGGCCGCTCGCGCTTATTGTTGAGACCCGACCTGTCGCCTGGAACGTTGACCTGCTGCTTGCGCTCGCCTGGGCCGTGCTCGCGATCTCAATCGGTGCCACCTTCGTCCTGTATCGACTGATTGAAAAAGGCTCGGCAACGGCGGTGACGTCGCTGATGTATCTGGTGCCACCCAGCACGGCGCTCATGGCCTGGCTGCTGTTCGATGAGGCCTACGGGTGGTTGGCGGCTGCGGGCATGGTCTGCGCTGCAACCGGTGTGGCGCTGGTTCAGCGGGCGGGCTCGCCGCGCGCAGCCAATGCATCCCGGTGAGACAATCGCGCCCGTCGGCGCTGGACGGAACCTGTGAGTCGGGCCCGCCCGTACGCCGGCACGCATTGCCAACTGAAAAGGGCCTTGAAACATGAGTGACTCTGGCGGCGCTGTGTCGCCCCGACCGGATCCCGTAGCCAGCGTTCCGGAGCGATTACCGCTTGATGGCTATCCGCATCGGATGCCCATCGTGACCCGCTGGATGGACAACGATGTCTACGGGCATGTCAACAACGTCGTCTACTACTCGTACTTCGATACGGTGGTCAACACCTATCTGATCCGGCAGGGGGCGCTGGATATTCATGGTGGCGCCGTCATCGGCCTGGTCGTCGAAACCGGGTGCCGATATTTCGCACCCCTGTCGTTTCCCGATGTCGTGGTGGCCGGGCTGCGCGTTGAGCGCATCGGCAACAGCAGCGTGCGCTATCAGGTGGGCCTTTTCCGCAACGACGAAACCGAACCGTGTGCGCAGGGGCATTTCACGCACGTGTACGTGTACCGCGTCAACCGGCGCCCGACAGCGTTGCCAGCGGCGTTGCGCGCGGCGCTTGAACCTTTGCTCGCCCGTTAAGCGGTCGGGCGCTGACTCTGGAGTCAAAATGGATTACCCGCACAGCTATCGATTCGTCGATGACGCGATCATCAGCCGCCACTCGATTCGGGCGTTTCTGAATCAACCCGTTGACCGTGCGATCGTCGAAGACATTCTCGAGGTGGCCAGTCGCGCGCCTTCGGGCACCAACATGCAGCCCTGGGCGGTTCATGTGCTGGCGGGCGAGGCGCGCCAGCGCCTGTCTGATCGCATCGTCAAGGTGTTCGACGACCCTGAGCAAAATGCCACCCACACCGAGGAGTATCCGTACTACCCCAAGCAGTGGTTCTCGCCTTATATCGACAGGCGCCGTACGGTGGGGTTTGCGCTCTATAAGCTGCTGGGAATCGGCAAGGGCGAAAAAGACAAAATGCATGCCCAGCATGCTCGAAACTATCGGTTCTTTGATGCGCCGGTCGGCATGATCTTCACGATCGATCGTCGCCTGGCAATCGGCAGCTGGCTCGACTACGGCATGTTTCTGCAGAACGTCATGGTCGCGGCCCGAGCGCGCGGCCTGGACACGTGCCCGCAGGCGGCCTTCACGCAGTTCCACCGGATCATTGCTGACGAACTGTCTCTCGGCGAGCACGAGGCGGTGGTCTGCGGCATGGCGCTGGGTTATGCCGATCACTCTGTGCCCGAGAACACGCTGATCACCGAGCGTGAACCGGTATCGCAGTTCGCACGCTTTGTCGGCTGGTAAGCACCGCTGTCTTCTGGAGGAGGCAAACAAAATGAAAAACAAGGGTGTCAATCGATTGATCACGGCACGGCTGATGGCGGTCACGCTCAGCATCGGGGCGATGGCACTGTCGGCGGCAGCGCCGGTACAGGCACAGGACGCTGCCTCAGGCCGCCCGGTTCGTCTGGTGATTCCGTTCGCAGCAGGCGGTTCGGCGGACATGCTGGGCCGCCTGGTTGCGGAAGGCCTGTCAAAGGCCCTGGGCGTCACGATCACCCCGGAGAACAAACCCGGCGCAACCGGCGCGATCGGTGCCGCCGAGGTGGCGCGGGCCAAACCCGATGGGCACACGCTTCTGCTGGGTTTTGATGGCACGATCGCAATCGCACCCGTCATCCAGGGCAATGTGGGTTTCGATCCGATCAAGGATTTTTCGCCGATCGCCCGGCTGGCCGATGTCGGGCTGGTGGTCGCTGTGCATCCGTCGGTACCGGCCCGCAATATGCGGCAACTGATCGATTGGACCCGCTCAAACCCCGGGAAACTGTCGTTCGCATCGCCTGGTCCGGGCAGCACTGCCCACCTGGCGGGCGAGCAGCTTCGGCTCGAAGCGGGGCTTGACTGGTTGCACGTGCCCTACGGTGCCTCCGGCAGCGGCAAGTTCGTCAACGACCTTATCGGAGGCAGCGTCCCGGCTGCGCTGATTTCGATTGCCGTTGCCGCTCCCTACATTCGTGATGGCCGCATTGTCGGGGTCGGCGTGCCGTCGGCTGCCCCGAATCCAGCGATTCCGGAGGTGCCAACCTTCGGGCAGTCTGGTCTCGAGCGGTTCAACGTCTCGTCCTGGTTCGCGCTGCTGGGTCCGGCCGGCATGGCGCCGTCGCAGGTTGACAGGCTGAACGCCGAAGTACAGAAACTGTTGGCCTCGCCGCCGGTCATTGAGCGGCTGACCAAGGCGGGAATGGACGCGACGCCATCGTCCCCGGCCGCACTGGCTGAGCGTATTGCCTCGGATCTGGACAAGTGGCGCAAGGTGGCAAGCCGGATTCCGAAGAACTGAGATCGCAGGGCGGCGGTCGCTCGGAGAATGTCCGTTAGCGGCCGCCTCGGTTGACAGGGACCGCCGAATCCAGCGAACATATCCTCAGGCCGCGTCTGAGGGTTATGTCGCAAGTGTTTCTTCTACAACATTTTTCGGTTTTTTTCGCCGGCGCGGGGGTCGTGCTCGCGCTGATATCGCCTCTGGCGGCGGCGCAGTCGCAAGCCCCTCGAGGCAACGAGGCAGCCAAACCGCCTGCCACTGCGCCTAAATCAGCGCAAGGTTCGCCGGCGGCGGGCCAACGGGCTGCCAAACCGGCCGCGTCCAGTGCCCAGAAAGGTAAACGCAAGGCCAAGCAGAACAAGTCGTCTGCGCCGGCCCGGGCGTCTGAAGAGTCTCCCAAGCCCGCCCAGGGTGCTAAGTCGGGGGCGCGAGCCGCAGCGGTAGGGGCGGGCGTTGCCGCGGGTGCTGCGGCTGCCGCCGCCTCTTCGAACGGTGCTGATGCTGCTGGCGGCAGGGCGGTCACTCCCTCGGCCAGCCCCAAGCAGGCTTCGCTCGCGCCGCAGGCGCCGCCCCGTCCCTCAGTGGGCGAATCGATCGGCCTGAAAAGCGTGGCCGACCCTTTGTCGCTGCATTCGTCGGTGGCGCTGGTGGTCGATGCACGTAACGGTGACGTGCTGGTTCGCAAGAATCCCAACGCGGTCCTGCCGATCGCATCGATCACGAAATTGATGACAGCGATCGTTGTGCTCGATGCCGGGTTGCCACTTAATGAGCGGCTGCAAATCACCCGAGACGATATCGACCGCATGCGCCATACGAGTTCGCGCCTTCACCCGGGCGCCTGGCTGACCCGTGCCGAAATGCTCCAGCTTGCGTTGATGTCGTCCGAGAATCGCGCCGCCAATGCGCTGGGCCGGCACTACCCGGGTGGTATGCCTGCTTTCGTCGCGGCGATGAACGCGAAATCGCGCGCTCTGGGCCTGCATGACACCCGCTTCGTCGAACCCACTGGCTTATCAAGCGCGAACGTATCAAGCGGTCGCGACCTGGCCCAGCTGGTCCGCACGGCATCCAGCTATCCGCTCATCCGTCAGTACTCAACTGCGCGTTCGCTCACCGTGCAACCGGCTCGCGAGGCACTCGGGTTCTACAACACGAACCGGCTGATTTCAACCGCGGGCTGGTCAATCGGTCTGCAGAAAACCGGGTTCATTTCCGAGGCCGGCAACTGCCTGGTGATGGTGGCCAACGTGGAAGGCCGACCGCTTGTATTCGTGCTGCTTGATGCGGCGGGTAAGCTTGCCCGCTTTGGCGATGCGCAGCGAATTCGCGCCTGGGTTGAAAAATCCAGCCCCCCGTCACAGCGCATTCATGCGGAGTCCGAGCCTGCGGATCGTACGGCTCCGCTACGGGTGTCGATGGGCGCGCACTGACTGCTGCGCACGCTAGGCCTGCGCAGCCGGCGGCTCGTAGCCCAGTGACGAAGAAATGTCGGCTGCGGTTTTGCAGACCAGATCAATCCAGTCGTCCTGGACGAAATCGGCGGGGGCTGAAATTGAAAGACCTGCCACCAGCTTTCCCACATCATCCCGGATGCCAGCGGCAATGCAGCGCACGCCCAGCTCGAGCTCCTCGTTGTCACGCGCGTAGCCGCGCGCGCGAACCAGCGCAAGTTCGCGCTCGAGTCGGGCCAGTTCGGTGATGCTGTTCCTGGTGTGCCCGGCCAGTCCCGTGCGGGTGGCATAGGCCCGCACGTTGCGGGCGTCGTCCACCGATAGAAACAGCTTGCCGACCGAGGTCAGATGAAGCGGCGCGCGGCCGCCCACAGCGCGCACAACCTGCATGCCCGATCGCTCGGACACTGCCCGCTCGATGTAGACGATTTCGTCGGCCTGCCGGATTGACAGGTTGACGGGCTGTCCGGTTGCCCGGTGCAGTTCACGCATCGGACCGAGCGCGGCGTCGCGCACATTGAGCCGGGTTTTGACCAGATTGCCAAGTTCAAGCAGGCGAATGCCGAGCTGATAAGTGCCCGGGTCGCTGCGGTCGATCAGGCGAGCAGTGACCAGGTCATTCAGGATTCGATGGGCGGTTGACGGATGAAGTCCTGTGGCGAGCGACAGATCTTTCAGGCTGGCTGGTTCGGTGCGCTCAGCCAGCGCGTCCAGCAGCGACACCAGTCGCTGGATCACCTGAATCGCTGTTTTGCCGTCGTCGGTCGACGGGGATTTGGTTCGTCCCATGGTGAAATTCTATCTCACTGGATGAAATCAACCAGGAGTCGATCAACTGCGCCAGGCGCTCGGGCGCAAATCTCCAGGTGCTGTCGGTGGTTGAATACACCCAGTCGGAGAACGCGAGAAACCGGTGGAATGGCGCGCCGCCCAGCAGCCCTGTCAGCTGCTTCTCGAAGCGGCCTGAATTTCCGATCAGATCCCAGTAGCGGGCGAACCGCGCAAGTCGCTGCATGTCCGGGAAGCTGATGTCGTATGTTGCCAGCACGTTGTAGGGCGGATTGGGGTTGTACCGCATTGCAAATTGCTCGGTATGACGGGCGATTGGCGCGCCACGGAGCCGCTTCAGAATGCCCACCTGTATCTCCTGGGGGCGCAAAGCGATCAACCGATCAAAACCCGCGCCAAAGCTCTCCAGCGTTTCCCCTGGAAGTCCTGCAATCAGGTCGACGTGCAGATTGGCCTGCGTGTTCTCGCGCAGCCAGCGAAGGTTGGACTCGGCCTTGGTGTTGTCCTGCCGACGGCTGATCAGCGCCTGGACCTCGGGGTTCCAGCTTTGTATGCCGATTTCGAATTGCAGGGTGCCTGCCGGAAATCTGGGCAGGAGTTCGCGCAGGCGCTGGGGCAGGTGATCGGGTACCAGCTCGAAGTGAGCAAAGCACGGATCCTCTGGGCTGGCCTCGATCCGTTCGAGAAAAAAACGCAGGATCGCGATGCTGGTATCGATGCGCAGGTTGAATGTGCGGTCAACGAAACGCAGCCGCCTTGCGCCCCGTTGATAGAGCGCGTCGAGTTCGCCAAGGAGGGCATCAAGCGGAAACTGCACTGCGGTACGGTCGAGTGCCGACAGGCAGAACTCGCATCGATACGGGCATCCCCGCGAGGCCTCGACATAAAGATGCCGATGGGCCAGATCGCGATCGTCATAGAGCGAGTAGGGCATCGTTACCTGCTCGGGCTCGAGCCTGCCGCCCACGATTAGGTGCGTAAGTGGGCGCGTGCCGCGGCCCGCTTTCCAGGCCAGTGTCTGCTCACAGAGCTCTCTGAACTCGCGCTCGGCCGTACCGGTGATGACATGGTCAGCCGTGCGGCAGATAGGCTGCTCGAGGGTTTCGTGGCTGACCTCTGGTCCACCCAAGACGATTCTCAAGTCCGGAGCGATTCGACGAAGCATTGCCACGAGTCGGGTCGTTTCTTCGACATTCCAGATATAGACCCCCAGCCCGAGCAGCATCGGGTTACGCGTAAGGATGCTTTCGGCTATTGACTCGGTTCGCGCACCGATGACGAACTCAAGGATTTCAGCGCGCGGCTGCAGCTCGCCCAGATTCGCCAGCAGATAGCGCAGGCCTAGTGATGCGTGCGAGTAACGCGCGTTAAGCGTCGCAAGAATGATGTCTGCCATAGGCGGGGGCGGCCGCAGAAACCCGCGCCAGGTCAGGCGGCTGAAGCGTGTTGAGAGTCGGCCGTTTTCGCGTGGCCTGCCAGCGCACGTGCACAGTTTCCGATGAGCTGCGGGCCACGATAGATGATGCCGGTATACATCTGCACCACATCGGCGCCGGCGTCGATCTTCGCGCAGGCATCCGCAGCTGACAGAATGCCGCCGACACCAATAATGGGATACCCTGCAGGCAGCCTCGCGCGAAGCGCCCGGATCACGTGATTGGACATCTCGAAGATCGGTGCGCCCGACAGTCCGCCCGTTTGTCCTGCGTTGACTTCGCCTGCCACCGAATCGCGAGATATGGTGGTGTTGGTGGCGATGACCGCATCAATGCCGTGTGCTGGAAGACCGTCGGCAATGAGGGCGATCTGTTCATCGTCCAGATCGGGCGCAATTTTCAGGACCATGGGAACGCGCTTGCCATCGCGGTCTGACAACTGTTCGCGCGTCTGCGAAAGGCCCGCGAGGAGCGCGGACAGTTCATCACCGCCCTGTAGCCGTCGCAAGTCTTTGGTGTTGGGCGAAGAAACATTGACGGTGACGTAGCTTGCGATTGCGTGCACACGAGTGAGGCACTCGCGGTAGTCGTCGATGGCGCGCTCGTTGGGCGTGGCGCCGTTTTTCCCGATATTGATACCCAGAACGCCGGTGTATCCAGAGCGCTGTACGTTATCGATTACAGCGTCGAGTCCCTGATTGTTGAAGCCAAGCCGGTTGATGAGCGCATGGCGACGCGGAATCCTGAAAATCCGCGGACGGGCATTGCCGGGCTGGGGCTTGGGCGTGACGGTGCCGATTTCAATGAAGCCAAAGCCCAGCGCTGCCAACGCCCGCAGATGCTCGCCGTTTTTATCAAGGCCAGCGGCCAGACCCACCCGATTGTGAAGCTTGAGGCCCAGAAAGGTGACCGGGTCGTCGACCGGGTCGCCCGCCGCCCATCGAATCATCGGCTGGGCAAAGGACTGATCAAGCAGTGCAAACGTGAGATGGTGGGCACGCTCGGCATCAAGACTGAAGAGGAGCGGACGGACGAGATCGTAGGGATTCATTCAGCGGGCGGGGTGTCGGCCATACGCTCCCAGCGTCCCTCGCTGAGTCGTTCGACGGGCCTGAAATTGGCTTTGTAAGACATCTTGCGGCTGCTGGCGATCCAGTAGCCCAGATAGAGGTAGGGCAGGTTGAGCTGGCGGCACTGCTCGATTTGCCAGACGATGTTGAAGGTGCCGAAGCTGGCGTGCGGCACGTCCGGGTCGAAGAAGGTGTACACCGACGAGAGTCCGTCGTTCAGGATGTCGATGATTGACACCATGCGCAGCAGGCCGTCGGGTTCGCGGAATTCAACCAGGCGCGTGTTGACCTTGCTCTGCAACAGAAATTGAGCGTACTGCTCGCGGCTGTCCTGGTCCATGCCGCCGCCGGCGTGGCGACTGGCCTGATACCGTAGGTAAAGCTGGTAGTGCTCAGGCGAGAATCCTAGCCGGGCGACGAGTGTACGGAGCGTGCCGTGTGTGCGCCTGGCGCGGCGCTGACTGCGATCAGGCTGGTACTCGGCCACCGGGACCCGCACCGGAATGCAGGCTCTGCAGCCATCGCAGTAAGGGCGGTAAGTGAACACGCCGCTGCGGCGAAAACCGGCTCGAACCAGCTCGCTGTAAATGTCGGCGTTGATCAGGTGATTGGGCGTGGCAACCTGTGACCGTGCTTGCCGGCCATCGAGGTAGCTGCAGGGGTAGGGCGCTGTGGCGTAAAACTGCAGCGCCGAAAAAGGCAGTTCCTTGAGTTGCGTCATGCGTTCGGAAAGCTGATTCGGACTGCCGACCAGTCTGGTGACGGCTGTGCGACCAGTTCGGAAACTTCAGAAAGGAATGCCATTCGGGGAACCTCCGTCGCACCAAGAGACGCCAGATGGCGGGTGTTCTGCTGGCAGTCTATCACGCGAAATCCTTGCGCCAACAGCAGTTCAACCAGTGCAAACAACGCGATCTTCGACGCGTCCGGTTCACGCGCAAACATGGATTCGCCGAAAAACATTCGACCGATTGAAACACCGTATAGCCCGCCGATCAACGCACGGTCTTCATTTCGAATTTCAACAGAGTGCGCGTGACCGAGGCGATGCAGATCGCAATAGGCAGCAGCAATCTGAGCTGTGATCCAGGTACCGTCGCCCAGGCCCTCGCGCGGCTGCGCGCAGGCCTGGATGACCGCGGCGAAGTCCTGATCGAACGCAATGCTCCAGAGGCCTTCCCGGCGGATCCTCCGAACCGTTTTGACCAGCGAACGCGAGGCCTTGAAGCGGTCGAGCGCCAGCACCATGCGTGGGTCAGGCGACCACCACAGCACGGGCTGTCCTTCGCTGTACCAGGGGAAGATGCCAGAGCGATAGGCTTCGAGCAGACGCTGTGCCGACAGATCATTGCCGGCGGCCAGCAGACCGTTGGGTTCGCGCAGCGCGGCATGCGGTGGCGGCAGCGGGTCTTCAGCAGTGACCCAGTGAAGCAGGGGGCGCATGCTGCAGGGGTGGTCTGAGGCGGACGGGTGACGGGTTGGAGAGGACTAGCGAGGCTTCGGTTGATAGCGGATGGCAGTTGTGCGCAAGGGATACGTGCCGACCCGTCGGTCTTCGAAGAACCAGCGCAGCGTTTGTTCAACCGTTCGGAACGCCAGCGTGTCCCACGGAATTTCATGCTCTGAGAACAGCTTCGCCTCAAGGCTCTCGGGCCCTGGGTCGAAGTCGATGTCGAGCAGCCGAGCGTGAAAAAAAAGATGAACCTGATCAACGTGAGGGATGTCGAGCACCGAGTACAGCGCCCCCAGCTCTATACGAGCTCCCGCCTCTTCTGCGGTCTCACGGGCGGCACCCTCTTCGGTGGTCTCACCGTTTTCCATGAAGCCAGCAGGAAGCGTCCACATGCCGTACCGGGGCTCAATTGCGCGTCTGCAAAGCAGCACACGATCCTCCCAAATCGGAATCGTGCCCAGCACCATCTTGGGGTTCTGATAGTGAATGGCGCCGCACGGCTTGCAGCAGTAGCGCGGACGGTTATCGCCCGGCGGGATCTCCAGATCGACGAGGCTGCCGCAGGCCGAACAATGTTTCACTGGTGCTCCGTTTCAAAAAGGTTGCTGGAGTGTACCGAAGGGATCGCACGATCGGGAAGGCCGTGTTGATTCTGTGACCGTTCATCTGCGCAACGTTTGCCTGGGTACGCCCTTACTGATATATTCCCCTCCTCCGACGCGGGGTGGAGCAGTCTGGCAGCTCGTCGGGCTCATAACCCGAAGGTCGCAGGTTCAAATCCTGCCCCCGCAACCAGTTTCACAGTGCCTTGTCAGGCGCAATCAGAAACCATCCCGCAGCCCAAGGCGCGGGGTGGTCTCGTTCCTCCGGTGCCACAAGCAGTTGGTCTGTCGAGCGCAAGCGACGTTCGGCATCCGTTGATTGTGTGCAATCGGGGTCGTGCTGGGTTGGCCCGAAATTTTCGGGTTGGGCTCAGCGTTCCACGAAGCGGATCGGATGAATACCGACGAAGCGAAAGCTGTGATCGAGGCAGCGCTACTGAGCGCCCAACAGCCTCTCGAAATCAACGACCTCAGGCGTTTGTTTGACGATTCGATTCCGCCCGATTCGATCCGCGCCTTGGTCGACGATATTGGTTTCAACTGGCAGACGCGCAGCCTTCGATTGGTGAAGGTCGCATCAGGCTGGCGTTTTCAAACAGCACCTGAGTTCGCGCGCTTCCTCGACCGACTGGCAGGCGAGAAGCCGCCCAAGTACTCGCGTGCCGTGATGGAAACGCTGGCGATCATCGCCTACCGGCAGCCTGTTACTCGCGGCGACATTGAAGAGATCCGCGGCGTGATGGTGTCGCCGCAAATCATCCGCACGCTAGAAGAGCGAGGCTGGATTGAAGTGATCGGACATAAAGATTCGGTGGGGCGGCCGTCTCTGTTCGGCACCACCCGCCGTTTCCTCGACGATATGGGCTTGGGTGCGCTGTCGCAGCTTCCCGCGCTCGAAGGTGCGGGCTCACCGGCTGACCTGCCAGCGCAGCAGGCGATCGACTTTGATCCGCCGACGGTGCCCGCCCTGACGCATGAACCGCCTGCCGAGCCAACCGACGATTTCCAGCTTGGAGGCGACGCGCCGCAAGCCGACCCGGCTCCCCCCGCTGCAACACCCGAAACACGGGAACTCCCATGAATGATGACACCCCCACAGCGTCTGGAGCGCCTTCCGAGCGCCCCGATGCTGCCAGCGCAGCGAAGCCGTCGGCAGAGGCGGCAGGCGGTCAGTCGCCCGACGATGGTCAGGCGTCTGCCGGCAAGCCGCCGCGCCATGCGTTTCGCCGCCGCCGCGGGCGCCACCCCAACCGCACTGGGCAGGCGCGCCCTGACTCGGCTGATGGTCGCACCAATGGGCCGGATGAGGAGGCTGCGGCGGGTGCCGAGCGCCCGGTGGAAGAGGCGCCTGAGTTACCGGTGTATTCAAGCCAGCAGGCCATTGGGCTCGATGCTGCCGATCCCGCCAAACGGCGGCAACGTGATGTGCTCCCCGAGGAAGATCTGCCGAAGCTGCACAAGCTGCTGGCCGATGCCGGGCTGGGGTCCCGGCGCGATATGGAAGAACTGATCGTTGCAGGACGCGTATCGGTGAACGGGCAGCCCGCCCACGTTGGTCAGCGTATCGGCCCGAACGATCAGGTGCGCGTAAACGGTCGCCCGATTCGCCGGCCGCCAACTTCTCTGCCGCCACGGGTGCTGCTCTATCACAAGCCGTCTGGAGAGATCTGTACCCGGGACGATCCCTCCAAGCGGGCTACCGTGTTCGAAAGGCTCCCGCGTCTGAAGGGCGCGCGCTGGGTAGCGGTTGGCCGTCTTGATTTCAATACCGAGGGTCTGCTTGTCTTCACCACCTCGGGCGATATCGCCAATCAGCTCATGCATCCGCGCTATGGTTGGGAGCGTGAATACGCGGTTCGCATTCTTGGCAGGATTGACGAAGAGACGCGCTCGCGACTGATGGAGGGCGTGGCGCTCGAGGATGGCCCGGCCGTGTTTTCCACCGTCGAGGATCTCGGTGGCGAAGGCGCCAACGCCTGGTATCGCGTCGTGATCAGCGAGGGGCGCAACCGGGAGGTGCGCCGCATGTTCGATGTGGTTGGGCTGACCGTCAGTCGACTGGTGCGGTTGCGTTTCGGGCCGGTTGCGCTGCCTCGCGGCCTGTCGCGTGGGCGCTGGGCGGAATTGTCGCCAGCCGAGGTACTGTCGCTGCAGCGGCTGCTGCGGGGGGGCGATCCCGCTACCGAAGCCGCCAGAGCTGCTGCCCGTGAGACCCTCGATCCGGATGACGACGATGCCGGATGGAGCGATGCGGATGACGACTTCGAGCATCCACTTGACTCCATTGGTAACGTCGCGCTGCCCGAAGACGATGCGCCGGATGAACTGCCTCCCGAACTGTCAGACGATGAATGGCAGCCGAGTTCGCGCGATGCGCACCTCGAAGGCATTACCCGGACCGTTCGTCGCGGTGACCCTGCGCCGAAAGCGCCGGGCCAGGGGCGCCGTGCGCGCGCTCGAATGATGGGTCAGCAGGGCTTCGTGGGGCCGATGGACAGCGGCGGCGGAGCGGCGGCCACGGGCGGTGTGCCCGGCGGGCGCCAAGGCCGTGGACGCGGGGCCGGGGGGCGGGGTCCCAAAGCGGCGCCTGGCGCGCCCGGATTCTCCCTTCCCGGAGGCGGCGGCCAGCCGGGGCGCAAGCCTGGCGCGGGCAAACGCTCGGGCGGCAAGCCAGGCGGGGGCAAGTCAGCGGGCGGGCCTCGCCCTGGCGGGCAGTCGGGGCAGGGGGGGCAGCCCGGGCCGGCCTCTCCGGGTGCCGGCCGACGGCCGAGGCGCGGTCGGCGCGGTGGCGGTGGCGGTGGCGGTGGCGGGCCTGCACCCGGTGGCGCGTAACCGCGAGCGCTTCGCTCAGCACATTCGGATTTTCAGGTTATAATTTTTTGTTGTTTACCCGTCCCGGCAGGCTTTCAGGGACGGGCTTGGGGTGAATGGGCTTGCGAGCCCATTTTTTTTTCCTCGGCGCCAGGCTGGGGACGGCAGGGTGGAGAGTAATAGGTTGAATGCTGGGTCGCGGACACGATCCGAGCGCGCGCGCGAACCTGTTTCGGAAATCGGCGTGAGCGCCTCGGGCATTCCTCATCTGCACGAGCTGGTCGAGCGAACGATTGAGCCGATGGGGTACGAACTGGTCGATGTTGAATTCGGCCAGCGCGGGCTATTGCGAATCGTCATTGATTCTCCAGCAGGGATCCGGGTTGAAGACTGCGAACAGGTCAGCCGGCAATTAAGCCATCTGTTTACTGTCGAAAACATCGACTACGATCGGCTGGAAATTTCATCGCCGGGGCTCGACAGGCCACTTCGCCAGCCGCGCGATTTTGTCCGGTTTGCCTCCAACCGAATCACGCTTCGGCTTCGGCAGCCTTTCCAGGGCAGGCGAAACTTCGAGGGCATCCTCACCGTTGAAGACGAAGGTCGATTCGGGCTCGAACTGGTTGAGCCTGAAAACAACACGCCGCGCAAACCGGGGGCGGGTCGGCCCGCAGCGAAGCGGGCGGGCGCTGCGCGCAAAGCCGTCAAGCCCGGTGAGCAGGAAGCGCCGGTCACGGTGCGCAAACTTATCTTTTCGCTCGACGAAGTCGAGCGGGCACGTCTGGTGCCGATCGTGAAGTTTTAGGAGCTGAGCATGAGCCGAGAAGTCCTGCTGTTGGTCGATGCGCTGGCGCGCGAAAAGAACGTCGCGCGTGACGTCGTGTTTGCAGCGCTCGAAACTGCGCTCGCCTCCGCCACCAAAAAACGTTTCAAGGAAGAGGTCGATGTTCGCGTGACGATCGATCGGCTTTCTGGTGACTATGAAGCCTTCCGTCGCTGGCAGGTTGTTCCAGACGGCGAACTCGAGGATCACGACATCCAGATGATCCTGAGCGAAGCGCATAAACAGGTCGCTGACGTTCAGGTGGGTGACTTCATCGAGGAAGAGCTTGATGCGGTTGAGCTGGGCCGAATTGGCGCGCAGGCAGCCAAGCAGGTCATTCTCCAGCGTATTCGCGAAGCCGAGCGCGAGCAGATTATCGACGACTTCCTCGCGCGCGGCGAGCCGATCATGTCAGGCACCGTCAAGCGCATCGATCGCGAAGGCGCGATCATTGAAACCGGCAAGCTCGAAGCGCGGCTGCCTCGCGATCAGATGATTCCCAAGGAAAACCTGCGCGTCGGTGATCGGGTGCGCGCACTCGTGCTCCGCGTGAACCGCGAGGGTCGCGGACCACAGCTCATTTTGTCGCGCACCGCGCCCGATTTCATCCGGCATCTGTTCACCAATGAGGTGCCTGAAATCGAGCAGGGGCTGCTGCAGATCAAGGCGGCGGCACGTGATGCGGGTGTCCGCGCAAAAATTGCGGTTCACACCACCGACCGCCGAATCGATCCGATCGGCACCTGTGTGGGCGTGCGCGGTTCGCGGGTGCAGGCCGTGACGGGCGAGCTTGCGGGCGAGCGCGTTGACATCGTTCTGTGGTCGGAGGATCCGGCGCAGTTCGTGATTGGTGCGCTCGCACCTGCCAATGTGTCCTCGATCGTTGTTGATGAGGACAAGCACGCGATGGACGTGGTGGTTGACGAGGACAACCTGGCGCTTGCGATCGGAACCGGCGGCAGAAACGTCAGGCTCGCGTCCGAGCTTACCGGCTGGCACATCAACATCATGACCCGTGAAGAGTCGCAGCAGAAGTCGGCCGCTGAGCGCGGCGAAGTACGCAACGTCTTCATGCAGCAGCTGGATGTGGACGAGGAAGTCGCAGACATCCTGATCGACGAGGGCTTTACCAGTCTCGAAGAAATCGCGTACGTGCCGCTCAACGAGATGCTCGAGATCGAGGCGTTCGACGAGGACACCGTGAACGAGCTTCGCGATCGGGCGCGCAATGTTCTGCTGACAGAGGCCATTGCCACCGAAGAGAAAATTGGCGCGGCGGCCGAAGATCTGCTGTCTCTTGAAGGTATGGATCGGGACCTGGCCGCACGGTTGTCAGATTCCGGCGTCCACACCCGCGACGAGCTGGCAGAGCTCGCCGTAGACGAGCTGGTCGACGCAACCGGGATTGACGAGCAGCGGGCCCGCGACCTGATCATCCGTGCGCGTGCGCACTGGTTTGAGAGTGAGCAGGCCTGAGGGCGGCTTCATCGCGCCAGGTTCAGGGAAGGACAGAAATGGCAAGTACCAACGTTGCAAGTTTCGCAACCGAACTGAAGATGCCCGTCGAGATGCTGCTGGAGCAGCTGCGCTCGGCGGGTGTCGAAAAGCGTTCGGGCGACGACACGGTCACCGAGGCAGACAAAGAGCGCCTGCTGGAAGCGCTGCGGCGCGCGCATGGTGGCGGTGAAGCGCCCAAGAAAAAAATCACGCTTACCCGGAAGCAGACCTCTGAGATCAAGCAGGCCGATGCCACCGGTAAGGCTCGAACCATTCAGGTCGAGGTGCGCAAGAAGCGCGTCTTTGTGAAGCGCGATGGCACCGAGGTGCCCGTGTCCGAGGTGCCGACGCAGCCCGCCGAGTCTCCCATCGACGAAGATCAGCTTCGTCTGCGCGAGGAGGAAGAGCGTCGTCAACAGCAGCTGCTCGAGCTTCAGGCTGCGGAACTGCGTGAGAAGCAGCAGTGGCTCGAGGAAGAGCGTCTTCGGGCCGAGGCCGCTGCGGAAGAAGCCGCGCGGCGTGAGGCTGAGGCGCTCGCCGAGCAGCAACGCCTGGCGGCTGAAAACGAAGCCCGTCGGCGCGAGCAGGCGTCGGCCGCATCCGATGTGGTGCAACCGGTTACCAATGAACAGACTCTGCAGCGCGAGGCGGAAAATTCCGCCAGACGCAAGGCGGAAGCGCAGGCCGCTGCTCAGGCGCAGGCGGCTGCCGACGCACGTCGTCGTGCCGACGAAGAGGCGCGGGTGCGGTCCGAGGCGCGGGCTCGCGCCGAGGCCGAGGTTGCAGAAATCAATCGGCTGATGAGCGCCTCCCGAAAGCCTGTTGCCAAGCCGGTTGAGGCCCTGCCGCCGGCACCGGCACCGGCACCGGTAGTGGCCGCAGCGCCCCAGCCCGCTCCCGCAGCGCCGGCTGGCGCCAAGGCGCGGGTCAAGGGCACGCTGCATCGCGCTGCCGGCGCACCCTCGCGAACCGGTCCCGCAGCACCGGCACCTGCTGGCGATGCTCAGAAGAAACACGTCAAGTCAGAGAAGCTGTCCTCGACCTGGTCAGAGGAAGCCGCCAAGAAGCGCGCGATCAAAACGCGTGGCGACTCGAGCGGTGGTAGCGCCGGTTGGCGGGGACCGCGGGGCGGCGGGTCAAATCGCGGTCGCGATCGTGGCGCCGAAGTGCCGCAGGTCGCGGCAGCGCCTGCGGAAGCGGTGGTTCGCGAGGTCCATATCGCTGAAACCGTCACCGTTGCCGATCTTGCGCACAAGATGTCGGTGAAGGCGGCTGAGGTCATCAAGACCCTGATGAAGCTTGGTCAGATGGTCACCATCAATCAGGTGCTTGACCAGGACACGGCCATGATCGTGGTCGAGGAAATGGGGCATCTTGCAGTCGCAGCCAAGCTTGACGATCCCGAGGCATTCCTCGAGGAAAGCGGCGACTTGGGCGACCAGATTCCACGGCCGCCTGTGGTCACAGTCATGGGCCACGTCGATCATGGTAAAACCTCGCTGCTTGACTCGATCCGTCGGTCCAAGGTTGCGGCGGGCGAGGCGGGTGGCATCACTCAACACATCGGCGCCTACCATGTGCAAACCCCACGAGGCGTCATCACCTTCCTCGACACGCCAGGTCACGAGGCCTTCACGGCGATGCGGGCGCGCGGCGCGAAAGCCACTGACATCGTCATTCTGGTGGTGGCTGCGGACGACGGCGTGATGCCGCAAACCATCGAGGCCATCCGGCATGCCCGGGCGGCTAACGTGCCCGTCGTCATCGCGATGAACAAGATCGACAAACCCGAGGCGAACCCGGACCGCGTCAAGCAGGAACTGGTCGCTCAGGAGGTCGTGCCCGAGGAATACGGCGGCGATTCACCGCTGGTGCCGGTATCCGCCAAAACAGGCGAGGGTATCGATTCCCTGCTTGAAAACGTGCTGCTGCAGGCAGAAGTGCTTGAGTTGAAGGCGGTTCGCGATGGCGCGGCCAAGGGGCTGGTCATCGAAGCCCGCCTCGACAAAGGCCGAGGTCCGGTGGCCACGGTTCTGGTTCAGTCCGGAACGCTCAAGCGAGGCGATGTGGTGCTGGCGGGTTCTGCGTTCGGCCGCGTTCGCGCGATGCTCGATGAAAATGCTCGCCCGGTTAACGAAGCCGGTCCCTCCATTCCGGTTGAGATCCAGGGTCTGGCCGAGGTGCCTGCCGCTGGTGAGGAAGTCATCGTGCTGGGCGACGAACGCAAAGCGCGCGAAATCGCGCTGTTCCGGCAGGGTAAGTTCCGCGACGTGAAGCTCGCGAAGCGGCAGGCCGCCAAGCTCGAAAACATGCTCGAGCAAATGTCGGAGGGTGACGTCAAGACACTGCCGCTGATCATCAAGGCCGATGTGCAGGGTTCTCAGGAGGCCTTGACGCATGCCATGCTCAAGCTGGGTACCGAAGAGGTACGGATCACGGTCGTGCATCAGGCGGTCGGTGGCATCACAGAGTCTGACGTCAACCTGGCGACCGCTTCCAAGGCCGTCATTATTGGCTTTAACGTGCGCGCCGATCAGGCCGCTAAACGCCTGGCTGAAACAAACGGCGTCGACATCCGCTACTACAACATCATCTATGACGCGGTCGACGAGGTGAAGGCCGCCATGGCTGGTCTGCTCTCACCCGAACAGAAGGAAGAGACGCTGGGTCTGGTCGAGATCCGGCAGATCTTCCGGGTGTCTAAGGTGGGAACCATCGCCGGCTGTATGGTGCTCGAAGGTGTGGTGCGGCGTGGGGCCCGAGTCCGTCTGCTGCGTGACAACACCGTCATCTGGACGGGCGAGCTCGACTCGCTCAAGCGCTTCAAGGACGACGTCCGAGAGGTCAAGGAAGGCTTCGAATGCGGTTTGTCGCTGCGGGGCTACGACGACATTCACGAGCGTGACCAGATCGAAGTGTTCGAGGTCAAAGAAGTCGCCCGTACGACGCTTTAAGGCGGTTTGATGGCAAAGCGCAGTGCGTCTGCGGGCCCCCGAGGGGTCCGCGTCGCCGAACAGATTCACCAGGAACTCGCCCTTCTGATTCGGGGTGAGCTCAAGGATGCAGGGCCGGGTATGATCACGCTCACCGGGGTCGATCTGACCCCGGACTATGCGTATGCCACCGTTTATTTCACTGTACTGCCGGACGATCCAGCCACCGTTGAAGTCACGACGCAGGCGCTTTCGCGCGCGGCGGGCTTCATGCGCGGCCAGATCGGTCGACGGATCCGTATTCACACGACGCCCGAGCTGCGCTTCGTTCTCGATCGCTCCACGCTGCGAGGGCTCGAGCTCGACCGCCTGATCAGCGAAGCAAACCGTCGCCAGGCCGACGAGTGAGCGCGGCCTCCGCAGTGCAGCAGCCGCGAGCGGCGCGAGCGGCCAGTCCGCGCGACCCCATCGATGGCGTGCTGCTGCTCGACAAGCCACGCGGGCTCAGCTCCAGCCAGGCCATGCTTGTCTGCCGGCGGCTGCTCGGTGCGGCCAAAGCGGGTCACGGTGGCACACTCGATCCAATGGCAAGCGGCCTGTTGCCGATCCTGGTTGGCGAAGCGACCAAGTTTGCGCACGACCTGCTTGATGCAGACAAAACCTATGCTGCAACACTGCATCTTGGGCAGACCAGTACCACCGGCGATGCTGAGGGACAGATCGTTATAACGGGCAATGCCCTGCCCACTGAACCTGAGCTTGTGTCGGCGCTGCAAAGGTTCGAGGGGCCCATTGCGCAGCGGCCGCCCATGCATTCGGCGCTGAAGCATCAGGGACGCCCGCTGTACGACTATGCGCGCAGCGGCGTCGATGTTGAGCGGGCAACTCGAACCGTTGTCATTCACCGGATTGACCTGCTTGTGTTCGAAGGTGAGTTTGTGCGGCTGCGGGTCAGCTGCAGCAAGGGCACGTATATCCGAACACTCGCCGAAGACATCGGTGAGGCAGTGGGTTGCGGCGCCTGGCTTTCCGATCTGCGTCGTGAAGCCGTTGATTCGCTATCGCTCGACAACGGGGTATCGCTCGATGCGCTCGAGGCGCTCGATCTTGTCGAAAGGCGTAAGCGACTGATGCCGCTTGATTCGCTGGTGCAGCGACTGCCGATCGTTGAACTCGATGCCGCTGCGGCGCTTCGACTGACCCAGGGCCAGCGCCTGCGACTTGCCCCCCGGACAGACGACCCGCCGCAGCGCGTTCGCGTGGTTCACGCCAATCGCCTGCTCGGCGTCGCCATGCTCGATGGTGGCGTACTCATTTCGCAACGGATGATCGCCGCACCCACCACTGGCTAGTCGGCGTGTGCGTATGCCAACCATTCCGATCAATCTGCCTCCCGACGACTCTAATACCCAAGATCAGGACATCCTCCGATGACATCCCAGGCTATTCGCAATATCGCAATCATTGCCCACGTTGACCATGGCAAAACGACGCTGGTCGATCAACTGCTTCGCCAGTCCGGCATATTTCGTGTCAACCAGCAGGTCGCTGAACGCGTCATGGACAGCAACGACCTTGAACGTGAACGCGGCATCACCATCCTTGCCAAGAACTGTGCAGTCGACTTCGACGGCACGCGTATCAACATCGTCGATACACCGGGGCACGCGGACTTCGGCGGCGAGGTTGAACGGGCGCTGTCGATGGTCGATGGCGTGTTGCTGCTGGTTGATGCGGTCGAAGGACCGATGCCGCAGACACGTTTCGTCACGCGCAAGGCGCTCGCGCTGGGGTTGCGTCCGATTGTGGTGGTCAATAAAATTGATCGCCCTGGTGCCAGGCCGGACTGGGTTGTCAGCCAGACCTTTGACCTATTCGATCGACTCGGCGCAAGCGAGGAGCAGCTCGATTTTCCGGTGGTCTACGCCTCAGCGGTAAACGGATACGCGCTTGATGCGATGCGCGATCTACCTGCTGCGCAGGCCGGCGAGGCCAGCATGGCGCCGCTGTTTCGGGCAATCCTTCGCCACGTTCCGGCGCGCGCCGATGATCCCGATGGCCCGCTGCAATTGCAGATTTCAGCGCTCGACTACTCCAGCTACGTTGGCCGTATTGGTATTGGCCGCATCAACCGCGGGCGAATCCGCCCAGGACAGCCTGTGATCATTTTGCACGGTGATGCGTCGGCGGGCGGCAAGGCGCCCATGCAGGCCAGGATCAATCAGGTGCTACGATTCAAGGGGCTTGAGCGGGTGGTGGTGGACGAGGCGCAGGCCGGCGATATTGTTGCTGTCAATGGCATCGAAGAGCTTGGTATCGGTTGCACGGTGTCTGACCCTGGGACTCCAGCCGCGCTACCCATGCTGACCGTTGATGAACCAACCATGACGATGGAGTTTCTGGTGAACACCTCGCCAATGGCTGGACGCGAGGGGCGCTTCGTTACCAGTCGGCAGTTGCGTGAGCGCCTGGAGCGCGAGCTGAAGAGCAATGTGGCTCTGCGGGTTGAGTTCACGTCCGACTCCGACACTTTCATCGTCTCGGGGCGCGGAGAACTGCACCTCACCATCCTGATCGAAAACATGCGTCGCGAGGGCTACGAGCTGGCGGTATCCCGGCCCAAACCGCGCCTGCAGGTGGTTGATGGTGTGCGTCTTGAGCCCTTCGAAACGCTGGCAGTGGATATCGAAGATGCGCACCAGGGCGGCGTGATGGAAATGCTTGCGATGCGGCGCGGGGAACTGGTGTCGATGGAGCCCGATGGCCGCGGCCGGGTTCGGCTCGACTACCGTGTGCCGGCCCGTGGCTTGATCGGGTTCCACAACGAGTTCCTCAATCTGACGCGAGGCACTGGCATTGCGAGCCATGTGTTCGATGAATACGCACCCTGGGCGGGCGACATCGAAACGCGCCGAAACGGCGTTCTCATATCACAGGATGATGGCGCCGCAGTGACCTACGCGCTTTGGAAACTGCAGGACCGGGGAAGGATGTTTGTCAGACCCAATGATCCGGTCTACGAAGGTATGGTCATCGGAATTCATACCCGTGACAACGATCTCGTCGTGAACCCAATCCGCGAGAAGAAGCTGACCAACGTTCGTGCATCCGGGAAGGACGAAAACATTCAGCTCACCCCGCCCGTTGAATTGACGCTTGAGAAGGCGGTTGAATTCATCGCCGATGATGAACTGGTTGAAGTCACGCCCACGTCCATCCGACTGCGCAAGCGTTTCCTCAAAGAGCACGAGCGGCGTCGCGCCTCGCGAGAAGGCGAAGCTGCCTGAAGCCGGTCCCGATGCCGCCGCTTCGATACAACATCCCCCTAATCTAGTGACTGCCCTATTGGCGCGCGGGCGTTTCTCCGGCATCCTTCTACCTTGCATGGATCGGACCATTGCAAGATCAGTGTCCGTCACCAGCAAGACAGCTATCCACCCCGGATTGAACCAGGAGAGTCGAACATGGCAACTGCCAAAAAGGCCGCGAAGAAACCCGTAGCAAAGAAGGCTGCTAAGAAGCCGGCCGCCAAGGTCGCAGCGAAAAAGCCTGCAGCCAAGAAAGCGGCGGCGCCGGCCAAGAAAGTCGCTGCTAAGAAGCCCGCTGCAGCCAAGAAACCCGCAGCCAAAAAGCCCCGCACCCCTAACGCTGCCTTCATGAAGGCGCTTACCCCCAGCGCGGCACTGGCTGCGGTGGTCGGTGACAAACCGCTGCCGCGCACCGAAGTGGTCAAGAAGATGTGGGAGTACATCAAGAAGGCCAAGCTGCAGGACGCAACCAACAAGCGTCAAATCAACGCCGATGACAAGCTGAAAGCGGTTTTCGGCAAAGCCTCGGTCAACATGTTCGAAATGACCAAACTGGTCGGCAAGCACCTTAGCTGATCAGCACCGTGCTGCACTGATTGTCACGGAGCCGGTCACGGTTCCGGTTACATCGAAGCAGCAGAAAAGAGCGGCCTCAGTGCCGCTCTTTTCTTTTAGGCGAGCCTGAGGGCCGCTTAGTCACGGCGCGGTGACGAATCGCCTGGCGGCTTTGTTCGGATAAAGTCGCCCTCAATGATCTTGCCGGGATCTGCGACCGAAGCGCCCGTTCGCGCCTGGGTCTGTCTAAGACTCTCCTGGGTGGCGCGATCGATGGTTTCGCGTAGTTGTCGCCTTAGCCGTCGCGTTCGCCACCAGAACCAGCCTCCGGCGATCACGCCGACCGCCAGCAGTCCAGCAAAAACAAATACCGACAGAAACAGGGCAGCGGTGATCACCGCGACGCCCAGGACGGCGCCGATGAAGCGGGTGAAAGGCCCGCCGCCTTCGATCTTCGCCTGAAACTGGAGTCGAACAGGCTTGTTGGGGTCCTGCAAAGTGATGTCTCCCGGTTGAATGGATCAGGCCTTAGCGCCTGGGCCGCTGCGGTAGCAGCGCCGCGGCATCGACCTGCCAGTTGGGGTGTTTCAAAGGGCCCTGAACCTGAATTGGAAGGCTCAAACGGCTCAGAGCAGTCAACAAAGGGTCATTGCCCGGCGCTTTCAGGCCAACGCGCAGACTCGCGTCAATCGCGAGTTCGCCCAGGTCGATCACGCCACTGCCGTTGACCTTCAATAGCGGCGTTTCGATGAGCAGGTTGCGACTGCGTGCCAGGCCTTCTCCGATCAGGAAACTTGCGCCCAACCGCGTGAACTCTGTGATGTCTGAGGCAGGACCATGCAGCGCTTCGGTATCTTCAGGGCTGCGGCGGCGGCTGTCACGGTCTCGCAGGGCGCGCAGCGCTCTGGCCTGATCGCGCACGACCCGCGCAAGATCGATCCCATGCAGCCTGCCGTCGGCGATGGAGAGGGATACCTCACCGCGAAGGCTTTCGGCGATATCGCCATTTTGAAGCGACCCGCTCAGTTCAGCGCGTCCCTCGACCGCGCCTTCAAAACGCCGCGTACGAGCCAGGGCTTCGAGCAACGAGCCACTGTCAATCGCGCGGGCACGAGCTGCCAGCGTGAAAGCGTGCGTATGACGGTCGTAATCGCTGCGACCGGTGAGTGTCCCGCCGTGCAACGCCATTGAAAACGACGAAAGGCGTAAGCCGGATTCGGTCGAACTCAGCGTACCCGCTACCGCAGCCGCGCGAAGCCAGTCAGCCTTCAGTCGGCCAATCTGGAAGTCTGCGGTCCACGAGTTTCCAGCGAGCAGCGTTCGGGCGGGGCCGGACGTGCCTGGGGGCGGCGATACGGGGGGACTTGCGTTCGATGAGGCCAGTGCGGGGGATGAGGTATCGCGCACCGGCGGTGGCGGCTTGCGTGCTGAGTCGAGCGCGCTGAGTACCGCAATGACGCGGTCGACATCGAGTTGATCCGCGCTGGATGCGATCGCGAGTCGACCTTCCGGCCGAGAAGGGTCAAAGCGTGTGCGAAATTTGATGAGGCTGGACTCAAATCGTGTCTCGAAGTCGGCGTCCAGTGTTCGCGCCGAAATCTCGGTATGCACTGAACCACTGACAGGCAGCTTGAGCGCGGGCTGCGAGCCATCCGGGCCCAGCGTGATCGTACCGCTCACCTGCCCGAGGTTGACGCTTGCAGAGTCGAGGTCGGCCCGGAGGGCGCCGGTTGCCTTGAATGAGTAATGGAGCGCGCCAGGCGTGGTTTCCGCTGACAACATGACACGACTGGCTGAGAGGTTTTGGGCGCCACCTGACAAGCCATCCAGCGTTACCTTCAGGTCCAGATCCCGCTCGCCGCGCCAGCGGCCCGCCAATTCAATCGGCTTGCCGCGGCTGGACTGGCCGGTGATGGCCACCTCCGACATGGCTAGGCTTGCTTCAAGCGCCTCGCCGTGGAGGCGCCCCCGGGCACTGGCCTCCACGCCGATGGCTGCGAACGTCAGACGCGTGTCGTCATAGTCAAGGCTGGTGCCGCGAGCGTGCGCGGTGTCAAGTGACCAGGCCGGGCCGCCTGCCTTGATTCCGATTGCAAAGGACTCGATGCGACCGACCAACCCAGGTCGGCCAAGCGTCACTGCAATCCGACGGGCGCGCGCGTTGGCGTCTAGGGGTTTGCCATTGCTGAACCCGCGCACGCTGGCCTCAACGCCGCGCAGGCCCGCGGTCCGCTTCACCGGGTCGACATCCAAGGTGCCGCTGATCCGCAATAGTGCGCTGATGCCTTCAGGTGATGCCACGACCCGGGCGCGAAGCGAGACCGGAGTCACCATTCGGGACTCGAGTTCGTCGAGCTTGAGTTCGATGTCGTCCAGCCAGACTGTGCGGCCCGTCGCGGGGTCTGAATACGCCAGGCTGGCCTCGGTCAGTTCGACCTTCCCAATCTCAATGCGGGGCGCCTTGACGGGCGGCTCGTCGCCCGGTGCGGTGTCCGGCGTGGCGGCAAGTGGCGCAATCAGGTTGTCGATGTTGCGCGAGCCGTCGGCCCGCTGTTCGATGATCATGTGCAGGCCCGAGACCCGGATTCGCTCAACGATGACCCGCCCGCGCAGCAGCGGCAGCCAGGCGATTTCTGCGTTGGCGCGCTCGAGTCGCGCTGCCTCACGATCTGATCCGACCTCGGACAAGGTTGCGCGGGGAACCGATATGGACAGGATGGGCCAGAGCGTCAGCGACATCGCACCTTGAAAGAGAAGCTCACGCCCGTAGCGCTCGCGCACGTAGTCGCGAACGTAATCACCGGCAGAGACGGGATCGAACCTCGTGACCAGAACGGCGAGCAGTGCGCTAAACAGCGCAAGCACGACCGCCGCTGCAATCGCAATTCGAACTTTCATCCCGCAAGCGTACCCGTGCGGCGGCCCCCCCAGCAAGGCGTGATCTGCCGCCGGTCAGGCTGACCGTAGCCGATCGCGTGATCATGCGGTCCGTCAAACGCCGATCGTGGATGCTTCGCTACTGTGCGACAGACGCTCCGCTGACCTGGCAGGCGACTGCTAGATTGTCGCAGCGGGTCCGTGCGTCAATCAGGAGATGAAGGATGGATGCGGGGTGGTGGGTGGTCGTGGCGGACGCTTCGCGCGCCAGGATCTTCGAGGCGGCTGAGCTTCCGGAGCCGCTTCGTGAGATTGAGGATCTGGTGCAGCCCGAGGGGCGAATGCCCGAGCGCGCGCTGCAATCTGACCGGCCGGGGGCGCTCGTTCGAGAGTGTGGGTGGGGCCCGTCATGCGATGTCACCGCACAGCGGGCCGCGCGCCTCCAGCCGTCTGAAGTTTGCGCAGCGAATCGTGGATCGGATTGATCGCGGGTTGGCCGAAGGTCGGTTCAGACGACTGGCGCTGGTGGCGCCGCCGGCCATGTTGGGTGCGCTGCGTTCTTCGCTATCGCCTCAATGCAAGGCCCACTGTGAGCTTGAGCTTGCCAGCGACATCGCGCGGCTTGGGCGGGTTCAGATCGAGCGCCACCTTGCGCACTCCGCCCAGGTTGCCCGGCGACCCGCTTAAGCCGGGAGCACCCGACGAGCGTCGGCATGATCGATTCGTCCGAGGGGGCATTGGCTGGGCTTACACCGAATGCGGTGCTAGGGTTACGCGTTACTCATCACCCCGCCTCGCGTCACTCATGATCATCGTGCTCTCGCCGGCAAAAACGCTGGACTTTGAAACGCCTCTCGTTACCGAGCGCTTCACGCAACCGGACTTCCTCGAGGAGTCGGCCCAGCTGGTTCAGCGGCTCAGGAAGCTCCCTGCCACCCGGTTGGAGCAGATGATGGAGATCAGTCCGGCGCTGGCGCAGCTGAACGCTGAGCGGTTCCAGTCCTGGCAGCTTCCGTTCAGCCCCTCCAATTCGCGGCAGGCAGCGCTGGCGTTCGCTGGCGATGTGTATGAGGGCCTTGCAGCGCCCACGCTGGATGAACCAGCGCTCCAGTGGGCGCAAAGTCGGGTAAGGATCCTGTCCGGGCTCTATGGCCTGCTCCGACCGCTGGACCTGATTCAGCCTTACCGGCTCGAGATGGGCACACGGCTGGACACTGGTCGCAGCCCTGACCTGTATCGCTTCTGGGGCGACCGCCTCGCCCGCACCCTGGCCACCGAGCTCGCCGAGCATCGTCATCCGGTTCTGGTCAATCTTGCCTCCAACGAATACTTTCGAGCGGTGCCACCGAAGTCGTTGGGGCTGAGAGTCATTCAGCCCGTATTCGAAGAACGGCGCGCCTCGGGCTGGAAGGTGGTGAGTTTTTCCGCCAAGCGCGCGCGGGGCAGCATGACCCGCTATGCCATCGATCACCGGGTTGAAAATCCTGACGATCTGCGCGAATTCGATGTGGATGGATACCGCTTTGACGAGGGCGTATCGGACGCCGACACCTGGGTGTTCCGGCGCGGCTGATACTCGGGACATAACCCGACGCGTCAGACGATGACGACTTCGGGCTCGAGCGAGACGCCGAACTGTGCGGCGACCGACTCGCGAATCTCGGCGGCGAGCGCTGCGATGTCCGAGCCACGGGCGCTGCCGTGATTGACCAGTACCAGCGCGTGGTTCGCGTGAACGCCCGCATCGCCGCGCCGCACGCCCTTCCAGCCGCATCGCTCAATCAGCCAGGCTGCGGCAATTTTGATCTGACCGGGCTGGCTGGGGTCGGGATAGGCGGGCAGTTGCGGATACTGCGCCTGCAGCGATTGCGCCCGAGCGGCGCTGATGACCGGGTTACGGAAAAAGCTTCCGGCATTACCGAGCTTTGCGGGGTCAGGGAGTTTGCGCCGCCGGATGGCACAGACCGCGTCGGCGATCTGCTCCGGTGTAGGCGGCTCAGTGCGATTGGCGAACGCTGTCCGCAGATCGGGATAGGTCAGGCGCGGGCAGGGCGTGCGCGACAGTGCGAATCGAACCGACAGAATCAACCAGCGCGACCCAGCCTGCGACCGCCGAAAGCGGCTGCTTCGGTAGGCGAATTCACAATCGGCGGCGGCGATGCGCTGCCGTTCGCCCGTGTCGAGCGATATCGCCTCAACCGAGTGCACATGTTCGCGTAGTTCAACGCCGTAGGCCCCGATATTCTGAACCGGGGCGGCGCCCACGCTGCCAGGAATCAGGGCGAGGTTTTCGAGTCCGTACAGGCTCTGCGATAGCGTCCAGAGCACAAATTCATGCCAGGGTTCGCCTGCTGCGGCGTCGACCAGGACAGTGGGTGGCTGAACACGCTCGGCGACTGACCCCGATTCGAGAATGGTCCGGCCCCGGGTGGTGATCCTGACGATCGTCCCGTCAAAGTCGGATGCGAACAGCAGATTGCTGCCCGCGCCGAGCAGAAGGGTTCGGCTTGCCGTGTGCGCGAGTGCCACCACCTGATCGGCGTCGGCCTCGTGTGCAAGTTCAATCAGACGCTGCGCGCGAGCGGCTACGCCGAAGGCATTGAGAGCCGACAGGTCGGCGTTGTCAGTGATGTGCAGCGACATCCGGTGTTAGCCAGCGGCAATCAGCTGGGCCGGTAGGCCAGCCGCACATAAATCGGCGCGAAGGCCTCGGCCTGGGTGATTTCAACCAGCGACTCGCGGGCAAGCTCGAGCAGCGCGATGAACGTGACCACAATGGCCTGTGGACCCTGGTCGACTTCGAACAGGTCTTCGAACTCGGCGAATCGCCGGTTGTGCAGGTTTCTGAGGATGCGCGTCATGAAATCACGCACCGACAACTGCTCCCGGCTGATCCGGTGATGCTGCACCAGGCTTGCCCGGCGAAGAATGTCGGCCCAGGCGTTGCGCAGATCATCCAGGCTGACCTCGGGCAGTCTGACCACGCCTTCGGTTTGCAGCATCGCCGCAGCGGGCAGGAAATCGCGCCCTGCCTGCGGCAGTGTTTCCAGGCGCTGGGCGGCAAGCTTGATGTTCTCGTATTCGATCAAGCGCCGGGCAAGCTCTGCCCGGGGGTCGGCCGCTTCTTCCTCGCCGTCGGCGCGCTTCACCGGAAGCAACATTCGCGACTTGATGTCGATCAGCAGCGCCGCCATCAGGAGATAGTCGGCAGCAAGTTCAAGGTCGCGCTCACGGATCTGATCGATGTAAGTCAGATACTGCCGCGTGACCTCGGCCATGGGAATATCAAAGATGTTGAAATTCTGCTTACGAATCAGATAGAGCAGCAGATCAAGTGGGCCCTCGAACGACTCCAGGTAGACCTCGAGCGCGTCGGGCGGGATGAACAGATCCTGCGGCAGAGACTCGAGTGGTGACCCGTAAAGCCGGGCCACGATGCGAAGCTCAAGCTGCTCTGGTTCGCGCGATGCCGCGCCTGCCGGTGCGGGCTCCGCCGATGTGACGATGTCGGGCGGCACCGCATGGGCCGCGCCGGCGTCTGCCGTGGCTGCCGCGTCGGTCTCAGCGGTTGACGGGGCGCCGGCAGTCAAGGCTTCTGCAAGTACACGTAAGGGCGCTGGGCAATTCGTGACTCACGGTTGCGGCGCGTGGTGTCCACGTCCTGTGGCTTGTCCCACCAGATTGAGCGGCCGTCTTTTTGAGCCTGCTCGAGATGAGGACGCTGCTCGCGCAGCGTCTTGATGAATCGGGTGATGTCGGATTCGTACATTCGGGTTTCCTGGGGAATTTGCCTCGCGCGTGCGCAGACAGTATTATTGACGGTTTCCTGCCGCACGGATCTTTACCGGATCAGGTCGGGGCCTTACCCGGGTTTGATTCAGCTGACGCACCGATCCGGCGGCCGAAGGGTGGTTCATTTGCCTGAATCATACCGGGGCCAGGGGCGAACCGGACGCGTTCCGGTAACGGGAACCCGCCAGGGTCATCGCGCTTTCGGACAGGTCCGATGCGCAAGCCTGTCGGGTTCGATCACAAAAATGGAGAGCAGATGCGTCACTACGAAATCGTACTGATCGTTCACCCAGATCAGAGCGAGCAGGTCCCTGCCATGATCGACCGCTACAAGGCCATGGTCGAGGCGCAGCAGGGCAAAATCCATCGAATCGAAGACTGGGGTCGCCGCCAGCTGGCCTACCCGATTCAGAAGATGGCCAAGGCACACTACGTGCTGATGAACATCGAGTGCGGCAAAGCCGTTCTTGATGAAATCGAGCATGCATTCAAGTTCAATGATGCGGTGTTGCGTCACCTTACGCTGGTCATGAAGCGTGCTCACACCGGTCCGTCGCCGATGTGGAAGCAGATCCAGCGCGAGGAAGCCCGTAAGGTTGCAGCGGAATCGGCGCCCGCGCCCACCGCAGCGCCGCAGGTCTGACGCAGGCTTGATCCCGGAATCGAACACGGTATTGCTGCACGCAGTGCTAACGGCTATGCAGTCGCTGCGCTACACGCCAGGCGGGGTGGCCATGATCGAAGCGGTGTTGTCGCATCGATCCACCCAGCGGGAAGGCGGGCACCCCCGGCAGGTTGAATTTGATCTGCCAGCACGCTTCGCGGACAGGGCAGCCGAGCAGCTGTCCAAAACCGCACTGGGTAGCGTGTTGCAGGTGCGCGGTTTTCTGGCACCAAGGCGTCGTGGCAGCCGTTCGGTGCTGCTGCATGTCACCGAGTTCGAGACCGCAACATCGTCTGCAGTCGCATCAGTCTGAATAATTTTCGAATTCTCTAAAGAGGCTCCATCATGGTCATGCGTCGTGGCATCAAGGACAAAAAGGTCCGCCGCAACACTCAGAGCGCGCTGTTCAAGCGCCGCAAATTCTGTCGCTTTACCGCTGAGAAGGTGGAATGGATCGACTACAAAGACGTCGATACCCTGAAAGACTTCATCACCGAAACCGGCAAGATCATTCCGGCCCGTCTAACGGGTACGCGGGCCCGCTACCAGCGCCAGCTGGGCGATGCCATCAAGCGTGCGCGGTATCTTGCGCTGCTTCCCTACACCGATAACCATTGAAGGGTGAACCATGCAGATCATCCTGCTCGAACGCGTCGTCAACCTGGGGCAACTCGGTGATGTGGTTCGCGTCAAAGACGGCTACGCGCGTAACTTCCTGATCCCGCAGGGCAAGGCGCGTCGCGCCACCGATGCCGCGCTGAAAGAGTTCGAAGCACGTCGCGCCGAACTCGAAAAAGTGCAGTCGGACCGGCTTTCCGCAGCCCGCTCGCTTGGTGAACGTCTGTCCGGGTTCACCTGGCAGACCACTGTCAAGGCCGGCGTTGATGGCCGCCTGTTCGGCTCGGTCACCAACTTCGACGTGGCTGAGGGTCTTACCAGTCAGGGCTTCGAAGTCAGCAAAGCCATGGTTCGCATGCCTGCTGGCCCGATCAAAACGATCGGTGACCATAAGCTCGAGATCGCGCTGCACCATGACATCGTGGTTGAGGTCACCGTGTCGGTGCTGGGCGACACGGCCTGATGCGGTGCTCAGGTCGCCGGCCGTGCGGTCGGCGGTCTGAACCGGGGCGCTCGATGCGCCCCTTTTTATTTGCGGCGGCTTCGCCGAAAATGTCGGGATTCTTTCGGCTGACACGCGATGTTCTCAGATAGCCCCGTTGAATCCGACGCGCGTCCCGTCGATCCCGAGATCGCCGCGCTGCGGACCCCCCCGCACTCCACTGAAGCTGAGCAGGCTGTGTTGGGCGGGCTCATGCTCGACAATACGGCGTTCGATCGCGTCGCGGACGTGCTGCGCGAGGAGGACTTCTATCGCCATGATCACCGGCTGATCTGGCGCCAGATTGCCCGTTTGATCGAGCGCAGCCAGCCAGCCGATGTGGTCACGGTGCTCGAATCCCTGCAGACCAGTGGCCATGCCGACGAAGCGGGCGGATTGGCCTATCTGAACGCGCTTGCCACCGAGACTCCGTCCGCAGCCAATATCCGCCGATATGCCGAGATTGTTCGCGATCGCGGGGTGTTGCGCCGGCTGATCTCCACGTCCGATGAAATTGCCACCTCCGCGCTCAACCCGCAGGGGCGCGATACCCGGCAGTTGCTCGATGAGGCCGAGTCAAAAATATTCCAGATTGCCGAGGACGGCTCGCGCGGCGAGGCGGGGTTTCAACCGCTTCAGGATCTGCTTGGCAAAGTGGTCGAGCGAATCGACCAGCTTTATAACCAGGACAACACCAGCGACGTAACAGGTGTGCCAACCGGCTATGTGGATCTCGACCGAATGACCTCCGGCATGCAGCCCGGCGATCTGGTCATTGTCGCGGGGCGGCCCTCGATGGGTAAAACCAGTTTCGCGATGAACATCGGCGAGCACGTCGCCATTGAGCAGCAGTTGCCGGTCGCGGTATTCAGCATGGAAATGGGTGCAACCCAGCTGGCCATGCGGATGCTGTGTTCGTCCGGCAGGCTCGATCAGCAACGGATCCGTACTGGGCGCCTGGTCGATGATGACTGGCCCAGGCTCACCAGCGCGATCTCCAAGATGCAGGAGGCGCCGCTTCATATCGACGAAACGCCCGCGCTCAACGCCCTCGAGTTGCGCGCGCGGGCGCGCCGGCTGGCCCGCCAATGCGGCAAGCTGGGGCTGGTGGTCATCGACTACCTGCAGCTGATGTCGGCATCCACCAGTGGTGAAAACCGCGCCACCGAGATTTCAGAAATCTCGCGATCGCTGAAGGCGCTCGCAAAAGAACTCGACTGTCCGGTGATCGCGCTGTCGCAGCTGAACCGTTCGCTGGAGCAACGCCCGAACAAGCGGCCGGTGATGTCCGATCTGCGCGAGTCCGGCGCCATCGAGCAGGACGCGGACGTGATCATTTTTATTTACCGCGATGAGGTCTACAACCCGGATTCCACCGATAAGGGAACGGCTGAAATCATCATCGGCAAGCAGCGAAACGGCCCGATCGGCACCGTGCGCCTCACGTTTGTGGGCGCCTATACAAAGTTCGAAAACTTCATCTCAGGCAGCGCCGCCGCCTGAGTGCGGGGCTAGGGCTACAGGGCCTCGGCGGCGAAGTCGGCGAGCCTCGAGCGCTCGCCCCGTTGCAGGGTCACGTGGCCTGAATGGGCCCAGCCTTTGAACCGATCCACCACGTAGGTGAGGCCCGATGAGCCCTCGGTCAGGTAGGGCGTATCGATTTGCGCGATGTTGCCCAGACACACCACTTTGGTGCCCGGACCGGCGCGGGTGATCAGCGTCTTCATCTGCTTGGGCGTCAGGTTCTGCGCCTCATCGATGATCAGAAACTTGTTGATGAAGGTGCGACCACGCATGAACGATAGCGCTTTGACCTTGATTCGCGTTCGTACCAGATCGGTGGAGGCCGATCGCCCCCACTCGCCTGCCGCCGGGTCGCCCTGCAGCAGCACCTCAAGATTGTCTTCCAGCGCGCCCATCCAGGGCTGCATTTTTTCCTCTTCGGTGCCCGGCAGGTAGCCGATGTCTTCGCCCACCGGGACCGTGGCGCGGGTCATGATGATTTCGGTGTAGCGACGGCTCTCCAGCACCTGCGTGAGGCCCGCCGCCAGCGCAAGCAAGGTCTTGCCGGTGCCCGCCTGACCCAGCAGCGTCACGAAATCAATGTCGGGATCGAGCAGCAGGTTGAGCGCGAAGTTCTGCTCACGGTTGCGTGCGCCCACGCCCCAGACCGCATGGCGATGGTGGCTATGGTCTTTGAGCGTTTGCAGCACCGCGGTCTTGCCGACGATTTCGCTCACTCTGGCCATCAGCGGGGCATCGCCTTCGAGATAGACGAACTGATTGAGCACCAGCTTGCTGATCAGCGGGCCCGAAATCCGGTAGAGCGTTGCACCATTCTGCTGCCATGACTCAACGCCCTTGCCATGGCGGTCCCAGAAATCGGCGGGCAACTCGAGCGTCCCGCTGTAGAGCAGGTCGGTATCCTCGAGAACCTGATCGTTGAAGTAGTCTTCAGCGGGAAGGCCCAGCGCATGCGCCTTGATGCGCATGTTGATGTCTTTGGACACCAGTACGACTTGACGGTCCGGGTGCTGCTCCTGCAGGGCCCGTACGACCCCAAGAATCTGATTGTC
Source organism: Betaproteobacteria bacterium (assembly GCA_016868375.1). GTDB lineage: Bacteria > Pseudomonadota > Gammaproteobacteria > Burkholderiales > Burkholderiaceae_E > SYIM01. Next base: position 60,955 of record VGHA01000002.1, read on the forward strand.
CGCTTTGCCCATCGGCAGGGATGCGGGCAGCATGGCAGCAAAAGACTGCGTCTGGAAGAAGAGGTTGCCTGACGCGTCACGGTTGCCCAGCGACGCCAGTGGCAGACCCGCTTCAAGGTTGGCGTTGGCCGCTGCGATCAGCGCATCGAGCGAGCGGCTGACCTGCCTGGCATTGCGAGACACCTCGGACATGCCCTTTTTGTGGCCGTCGAGTTCCTCGAGCGTCATCATCGGCAGATAGACGTCATGCTCGGCAAACCTGAATAGGCTGCTCGGGTCATGCATCAGCACGTTGGTGTCGAGAACAAACAGCTTGGGTGGTGTGCCCGCCGCGCGAGACTGAGCGGGTTTGCTGGCGGGGGCGGGGCGTTTCGCCTTGCCGGCGCCGCGTTCTGCGTCTGCGGCGGCAACCCGGTAGGGCAGCGGCAATCCGCTACCAGGCGGCTGAACACGTGTGGGTTCGGTGATGACGGGCTTTGCCGCGGGCGCGAGATTGGCAGCCGCCACGCGCTCGCTTTTCTTTGACGGGCGGGCCGGCTTGACGGCTGCTTCGCTGGCCGCTGCGACCGCCTGGCTGGCGACGCGACTCTTGCGCGCGCCTCGCGCGGAGTCAGCGATGGTCGAGGCCGGGCCGGTCGGGGGTTTGGGGAGCGGCATGATGTTCCTGAGGTGTGCGGCCTAGGGGCCGGGGCAGGACGGTTGCACGACCTTGCCTAGAAGCGGTGGATCGTGGCCTTGATGGCGGTTTTGGATCAGACGGCTCGGACCGCCTCCAACACCTCAGCCGCATGCTGGGCAACCTTGACGCCGCGCCACTCACGCACCAGGCGGGCGCTGCCGTCTATCAGGAACGTGGAGCGCTCAATGCCCCGCACCTGCTTGCCGTACATGTTCTTCAGTTTCATGACGCCAAACAGTTCGCACAACGTTTCGTCTGGGTCTGACAGAAGATGGAATGGCAGGCCGAGCTTGGCGCGGAAACCCTCGTGCGAGCGCAGGCTGTCGCGCGATACGCCCAGAACCACAGCGCCTGCTTTTTCAAACTCGGCATGCAGGTCGCGGAAATCGCCGGCTTCAGAGGTGCAGCCGGGGGTGTTGTCTTTGGGGTAGAAGTAGATCACCAGCTTCTTGCCCTGGATGGCGGACAGGCTGAATGGGCCGCCGGTTCCTTCGGAAGTGAAGTCGGCAAGCTTGGCCCCGGTCTTGAGAGTCAACGCGGTTTCTCCGGATCAGGTGTTCTGAGTGGAATGGGTCTGAATGCACCCGGCAACCGTCGAAACTTATCACAGCGGTTGAGGTTGCCCGGGTACAGACCGCAAGCCTCACTCAGATTGGCAACAGGGCGGCGATGACCCGGCGACCTTCGGCCACCAGGATGTTGTAGGTTCGGCAGGCCGCCGGCGTATCCATGACATCGAGCCCGATCCGGGCGCCAGCCAGTGCCGCGCTGACGCGAGGATGTGGAAAGCGTTGCCGCACGCCAGTGCCGAGCAACACGATCTCGGGCGTGTGCGCGAGCAGTTCAGAGACGCACTGGGGGTCGATCTGCTCGAACTGGGAGACGGCCCAGTTGAGGATGGGGCCCTCGGGCAGCAGCAGCAACGCGCCCTCATGTCGTGCGCGATTGACTTCGATAAAACCCGGTCCGTAGCCGGTGACCGTATTGAGCGACGCGGGAGAGTCAGTGTGGAGTTTCAACGCGGGAACCGAATCAGGCTTGGCGGCACGAGGCAACGCGATAAACGGCTAAAATAGCAGTTTGCATTTTCAATCGGCAAAAATTCCCTGTGCATGGCCAGCGATGCGCAGGGGGCGAGCCTTCCGACACCAAATGAAAACCATCCAGAAATCGGCCAAGCTTGCCAACGTCTGTTACGACATCCGTGGACCGGTCATGGCCCGAGCGCGCGCGCTCGAGGAAGAGGGCCATCGGATCATCAAGCTCAATATCGGCAACCTTGCGCCCTTCGGGTTCGAGGCGCCTGAAGAGGTGGTACGCGACGTCGTCATCAACCTGCCCAGTGCTGCGGGGTATTCCGACTCGCGTGGTCTGTTTGCCGCCCGCAAGGCGATCATGCAGTACGCCCAGACCAAGGCCATCGCCGGTGTGCAGCTCGACGACATCATCACCGGCAACGGCGTGTCCGAGCTTATTGGTTTGTCAATGCAGGCGCTGCTGGATTCCGGAGACGAGGTGCTGCTGCCAGCGCCCGACTACCCGCTGTGGACCGCTGCGGTCAGCCTGGCGGGGGGCGTGCCGCGGCACTATCTGTGCGATGAGTCCAGTGGCTGGCTGCCTGCGCTCGACGACCTGGAGCGCAAGGTGTCCGAGCGCACCAAGGCCCTGGTGATCATCAATCCGAACAATCCCACGGGGGCCCTATACCCCGACGACATGCTGCGCGCGCTGGTTGATTTCGCCCGCCGCCATGGTCTGATCATTCTTGCCGACGAGATCTACGACAAAATGATCTATGACGGCCAGCAGCACACGTCAATCGCATCGCTGGCCGATGATCTGTTATTCATCACCTTCAACGGTTTGTCCAAAAACTACCGGGCCTGTGGTTATCGCGCGGGCTGGATGGTCATTTCGGGCAACAAGCGCATCGCCTCCGATTACATCGAAGGCTTGAACATGCTCGCCACCATGCGGCTATGCGCCAACGTACCTGCGCAGTTCGCGATCCAAACCGCTTTGGGGGGCTACCAAAGCATCAATGACCTGATCAACCCCGGGGGCAGACTCTACCGCCAGCGCGAGCTCGCCTGGAGCCTGCTCACCCAGCTGCCGGGCGTCAGCTGCGTCAAGCCGCAGGCTGCGCTGTACCTGTTCCCGAAGCTTGACCGCCGGATGTATCCCATCACCGACGATCAGCAATTCATTCTGGAGCTGCTCGAAGAACAGCATGTGCTGGTGGTGCAGGGCACTGGGTTCAACTGGCCTGATCCTGATCACCTTCGAATTGTGTTCCTGCCGAACGCCGACGATCTGCACGATGCAATCGGTCGCTTCGGCCGGTTCCTGGACGGCTACCGACGGAGGCACGCCTGACATGAGCACCCAGTCACCGATTCGCGTCGGTCTGCTCGGAATCGGTACCGTGGGCAGCGGTGCGTACACCGTGCTCACGCGCAATCAGGCCGAGATCATGCGCCGCGCCGGCCGCGGCATTGCCATCACGCACGTCGCTGATCTCAACGTCGAGCGTGCTCGCCAGCTGGTGGGGGCCGATGTGTCCGTCAGTGCCGACGCCTTCGCGCTGGTTCGCAATCCCGATATTGATGTCGTGATTGAACTTATCGGCGGCTATGGCGTGGCCCGCGAACTGGTGCTTGAGGCGATCGCGCACAGCAAGCATGTGGTGACCGCGAACAAGGCGCTGCTTGCCACTCATGGCAACGAAATCTTTCGTGCCGCGGCCGACAAGGGCGTCATGGTGGCGTTCGAGGCGGCGGTGGCTGGTGGTATCCCCATCATCAAGGCGCTGCGCGAGGGACTCACAGCCAATCGCATTGAATGGATCGCAGGAATCATCAACGGCACCACCAACTTCATTCTGTCCGAAATGCGGGACAAGGGTTTGCCGTTTTCCCAGGTCCTGGCCGAGGCGCAGCGCCTGGGCTACGCAGAAGCCGATCCCACTTTTGACATTGAAGGGGTCGATGCCGCGCACAAGGCCACCATTTTGGCTGCGATCGCATTCGGTATCCCGGTGCAGTTCGACCGGTGTCACGTTGAAGGCATCACCGCCCTGCAGAGCGAAGACATCCGGTATGCCGAGCAGTTGGGCTACCGTATCAAGCTGCTCGGTATCGCTCGACGGCGGGCGCTGGCCAACGGCACGGATGGCCTTGAGCTGAGAGTGCATCCCACGCTGATTCCGTCGCGTCGACTGATCGCCAGTGTCGAGGGTGCAATGAATGCGGTCTGGGTCAAAGGTGACGCGGTCGGCCACACCATGTACTACGGCAAGGGCGCTGGCTCCGAACCCACCGCCAGCGCAGTGATCGCTGATCTGATCGACGTAACCCGCACCTTCAGTGCAGATCCCGGGCACCGGGTGCCCGCTCTGGCGTTCCAGCCTGAATCGCTGTCAGACATTCGCATCCTGCCGATGTCTGAGGTTGAGTCGGCCTATTACCTGCGAATGCGTGTGGCCGACGAGCCGGGCGTGCTCGCCGACGTCACCCGAATCCTGGCCGATCTGAAAATTTCCATCGACGCAGCGCTTCAGCGCGAAGCGGGCGAAGGTGAAAGCCAGACCGACTTCATCCTGCTGACGCATCTTGCGGTCGAAGGGCGCGTCGACGAAGCCATTGGCCGCATCGAGGCGCTGCCCACTGTACTGTCCAAGGTGGTTCGGCTTCGGATGGAAGAGCTGTCGTGAACTATCTGTCAACACGCGGTGGGCTTGCACCCGCGCGCTTCTCCGAAGTCTTGTTGGGCGGCCTGGCGCCCGATGGCGGGCTGGTCGTGCCAGAGCAGTATCCGCGCGTTGATGCGGCCACGCTTGGCCGCTGGCGGGGCCTGTCTTACGCTGAACTGGCCTTCGAAGTCCTGAGTCTGTATGCCACCGACATTGAGCCTGCGGTGTTGCGCCAGCTGACAGCCTCTGCCTACAACGCCCAGGTGTTCGGCACAGACGAAATCACGCCCCTGTCGCCCCTGGGCAATGACGGTCTGCATCTGCTTCATCTGTCCAACGGCCCCACGCTCGCGTTCAAAGATATCGCGATGCAGCTGCTGGGGCGCCTGTTCGAGCATGTACTTGCGCGCAGTGGTGCTCAACTCAATATTCTCGGCGCCACGTCGGGCGACACAGGCAGTGCGGCCGAGTACGCCATGCGTGGACGGCGCGGCATTCGCGTTTTCATGCTGTCGCCCCATGGGCGTATGAGCGCGTTTCAGGCCGCACAGATGTATTCACTGGCGGACCCGAACATTTTCAACATCGCGGTTGACGGCGTGTTTGATGACTGCCAGGACATGGTCAAGGCGGTATCCGCCGATCTGGGCTTCAAACAGCGCTATGCCATTGGCACGGTCAACTCAATCAACTGGGCCAGGGTGGTGGCGCAGGTCGTGTACTACTTCCGAGCCTACTTCGCAGCCACGCAACAAAACGAGCAGAGGGTGTCGTTCACCGTGCCCTCAGGCAACTTCGGCAATGTGCTTGCCGGGCACATTGCGCGCGAGATGGGGCTGCCCATTTCTCGCCTGGTGGTGGCCACCAACGAAAACGATGTGCTTGATGAATTCTTTCGAAGCGGACGCTACCGCGTTCGTGGGTCCGCTGAAACTTTCCAGACCAGCAGCCCCTCCATGGACATCAGCAAGGCGTCAAACTTTGAGCGCTTTGTGTATGACCTGGTCGGCCGGGACGGCGAACGAGTGGCGGCGCTCTGGCGAGATGTCGATGCGCGTGGCGAGTTTGATTTAAGCGCAAGCCCTGAGTTCGCCGCCATCTCGCGCTACGGTTTTGCGTCGGGGCGCAGCACGCACTCCAACCGGCTCGACACAATCCGGGCGGTCCATGCCCGGTATGGCCGAGTGGTCGACACGCACACTGCAGATGGGCTGGCGGTCGCTGAGCGCTGGCGCGAGCCCGGCATTCCCATGATCTGCCTCGAAACGGCGCTGCCCGCAAAATTCGCCGACACCATTCGTGAGGCGCTAGGTGCTGACGCGCCCAGGCCTGCCGGGTTCGACGGTCTTGAGTCCAAGGTCCAGCGCTTCGCGTTAATGCCTGCGGATGTGCCCATGCTCAAGCACTACATCGCGGCGCGCTGCCCGCTAGCCGCGGCTTGACGGTGATGTCAGAGCAGGCGCTGTCCTGGCGGCAGGTTCTGCTGCTGCTGGCAACCTCAGCGAGTTTTGCCTCGTCGGTCGTGCTTAACAAACTCATGGTGACGGCCCTGCCGCCGTTTACGCTGGCTGCCAGCCGGGTGCTGCTGGCGCTACCGTTTTGTCTGGGTGCGATGCTGATGATGCACCGGTCCTTGCCGCGCGCACCGCGCGACCGGACGGCGGTGGGGTTTGCCTCGCTGGGCATCATTGTCGTGCCCTACACGGCGCTTGCTATCGGACAGCAGACCATCGCAAGCGGCCTGTCGGGCATTCTGTACTCCATCATTCCGCTGCTCACGCTGTTGTTGGGGGCGCTTTTTCTGCGCGATGAACGCCTGGGCCTCGCGCGGTTCGCGGGTATTGCCCTCGGTATGGTGGGGGTGGTGGTGGTTATCGGGCCGTCGGTTCTGGGCGGCCTGGGCCAGCATGCGGTGGCTGAACTTATTACGCTGTGCGGGCCGATTGCGTATGCGTCGGCAATGGTGCTGATGCGGCGCTTTCGGCACATTGATCCGGTATCGCTCACGGCGGGTGCGTTTGTCGCCGCGTCGCTGGTGCTGGTGCCGCTCGCTTTCATTTTTGAAAAGCCGCTTGAGGCTCGCATTGGTGCGGGCGTCATGCTTACGCTGCTGGCATTGGCCACCGTCGGCACCATGCTTCCGGCAATCCTGAATTACCTGCTGGTTCAGCGGGTCGGCGCCACGCGGGCGGCCATCGCCATGTTCCTGATGCCCGTGCTGGCGGTGTTTGGCGGCTGGGCATTCCTTGGCGAGCGTCTGGGTATCCATGCATTCGCAGGGCTTACGCTTATCCTCGCAGGCAGTTATTTGGTCAATGGTCGATTGAGTCGAATGAAGACGACAGAATCCGCTGAAACCCGGCCGCCGGTCGCCGCCCGCGGAGCCGAGTGATCATGAGCAAGGCGCCGCTCTTATCGTTTGATGATGCCCTGGCTTCGCTGCTGGCTGCAGCGGTCGTTGTGGCCGAGTCTGACACCGTGTCCACGCTCGATGCGGTTGGCAGAGTGCTGGCTGCCGACCTGCGGTCCAGCCTGAACGTACCGCCCGCCGACAATACGCAGATGGATGGCTACGCCCTGTGCGCGGGCGATCTGAAAGGCGTGCAGGGCGCACGCTTGCGAGTAAGCCAGCGAATCCCGGCAGGCCAGTTGGGTGCGCGTCTTGAGCCCGGCACAGCGGCACGAATCTTCACGGGCGCTTTCATTCCTGAGGGCGCGGATACGGTGGTCATGCAGGAGCAGGTGCGTGTCGAGGGTGAGCACATCGTGCTCGACCATCTGCCGCGTGCGGGTGAATGGATCCGTCGACTGGGCGAAGACATTGCCCAGGACAGCGTCGTGCTGGCTGCAGGGACACGACTGACGCCGCAGGCCATCGGTCTGGCGGCGTCGGTGGGGGCTGCCACGCTGCATGTTCGCCGACCGCTCCGCGTTGCCTGCTTTTTTACCGGCGACGAACTGACCATGCCGGGCGAACCCTTGCGACCCGGGGCCATCTACAACAGCAATCGTTTCGTGCTGGTAGGGCTGTTGCGCTCGCTGGGATGCGACGTTACCGACTTTGGCATCGTGCCCGATTCACTCGAGGCCACGCGCTCGGCGCTCCGGCGTGCGGCGGTAAACGCTGATCTGATTCTCACCTCCGGTGGCGTCTCGGTTGGCGAGGAAGACCATGTGAAGCCGGCGGTGGAGGCTGAAGGCGAACTGGCGCTCTGGCAGATCTCCCTGAAGCCCGGCAAGCCGCTGGCGTTTGGTCGGGTGCGTCGGGACGACTCAAGCGCCGCGGCGCCAGCCTGGTTTATCGGCCTGCCCGGTAACCCGGTTTCCAGCTTTGTCACCTTTCTCATGATGGTTCGTCCGTTCCTGCTGCGCTGTCAGGGCGTAATGGATACCGACCCGCCGCGTTTGCCCATGCGCGCTGACTTCAACTGGCCCAAGCCCGACAGGCGTCGTGAGTTTCTTCGCGTCTCGTTGAATGCTGGCGGCGGGCTCGAGCTGTTCTCCAATCAAAGCTCGGGCGTGCTCACCTCCACCGTTCGGTGCGACGGGCTAGTGGATAACCCCGCAGGGCGGCCTATCGCGCCTGGGGACACGGTTCGCTTTATTCCGTTTTCGGCGTTGGGTGCATGAAGATCACCATCCTGTATTTCGCATCGCTTCGCGAGACGCTTGGGCTCGAGCGTGAATCGGTCGAGGTTCCTGCAGAGATCGCCACCATGGGGGCGCTGCGCAACTGGTTGCGTCTGCGGGGCGGTGCGTGGGCGGAATCGCTTGTTGAGGGGCGCGCCGTTCGAATGGCGGTGAATCGTCAATTGGCAGGCCCCGAGTCTCTGCTTGTCGACGATGCTGAAGTCGCTTTCTTTCCGCCGGTAACCGGCGGTTGATGGCAGAGCATTCCCATGGGTCAGGCGACATCATTGGTTCGAGTCCAGCACGAAGACTTTGACCTGACCCGGGAAGTCCAGGCGCTTCGGCAGGGCGATGCCGGCGTAGGTGCCGTGGCGGTGTTTGTTGGAACGGTCCGCGATGTGAACGAAGGCAGCGGCGTGTCCACGCTTACGCTGGAGCACTATCCGGGCATGACCGAGTCTGCGCTTGAGGATATCGCTGCGCAGGCGCACCAGCGCTGGCGTCTGAACGGCACGCTGATCATCCACCGCTACGGTGAACTGCAGCCCTGCGATCAGATTGTGCTGGTCGCGGTAACCTCGGCGCATCGTGGCGACGCCTTTGAAGCCTGCGAGTTCATCATGGACTTCCTCAAGACCCGAGCGCCGTTCTGGAAAAAAGAGCAGACGCCCGCGGGCACCCGATGGGTGGATGCGCGTCGGGCCGACGATGAGGCGGCTGCGCGTTGGGACGAATCTTCGCCCAACACCGATCGCGTCCGTTCATCGCCCGCTGGCTGACCGCCACGCGATTCAAGCGCCCAGCATGTCACTGACTCTGCTCGGTCTGGCTGCGGTGGCCTCGGGCGCCGCCGTGGGCGCGAGCCTGCGCTGGGTGCTCAGCGTGGCGCTTAACAGCCTGCAGCCCGCGCTACCCATCGGTACGCTGGTTGCCAATCTGGCGGGCGGTCTGCTGGCGGGTGTCGCCATGGCCTGGATTGCGCGTCACCCGGAACTGTCGCCCAGCTGGCGATTGTTTATCACGACGGGGTTTCTGGGTGGGCTGACCACTTTCTCAACTTTTTCAGCCGAATCGCTGGCACTGCTGATGCGGGCTGAATTCGGCGCGGCTGCGCTCCACTCAACGGTGCACTTGCTGGGGTCGCTCGGCGCGGCAGCGGTGGGCTATCGACTGGCGAGCTGAGCGGCTCAGCGCTGCGCCGTACGGATGTCTCCGAACAGCGTGGGATGCTCGCGCGGCTGACTGCGCCAGTACTGCCGTGGCGCGGGCACCTGCGCCCCGAGCGCGGCGGCAGCGTGCCAGACCCAGCGCGGGTCATAGAGCATAGCCCGGGCGAGTCCGATCATGTCTGCGTTGCCTTCAGCCAGAATCTGCTCGGCCTGCTTCGGTTCCGTGATCAGCCCGACCGTCATGACCGGTATCCGCACCGCCTCGCGGATCGCTTTCGCAAACGGCACCTGGTAGCCGGGTCCCAGGACGATTTTCTGTTGCGGCGAAATGCCAGCACTCGACACATCGATCCAATCAACACCCAGGGTTTCACACCGCCTGGCAAATTCAATGGCTTCAGTGAGCTGCCAGCTGCTGGTGTCGATCCAATCGGTGGCTGACAGCCGCACGCCGAGGGCCTTGTGAGCGGGCCAGGCGCTTCGTACCGCGGCAAGGACCTCCAGCGGAAAACGCATCCGGTTATCCAGCGATCCACCGAATTCATCGGCGCGCTGATTGGCAACCGGAGACAGGAACTGGTGCAGCAGGTAACCGTGAGCTGCGTGGACCTCGACCGCATCAAAGCCTAACCGGTCAGCCCGGGACGCCGCCGCAACGAACTGGTCCCGCAGTCGATCAAGATCCTCGCGCGAGAGGGCGTCGGGCGCGGCTTCGCTTTCCTTGAGCGGCACCGAACTGGGTGCGATGGGCTTCCAGCCGCCCTGATCGGCGGGAATCAGCGCGCCGCCCTCCCATGGCCGGCCGCTGGATGCCTTTCGGCCCGCATGGCTCAGCTGAATGGCCAAAGGAATTGGCGCCACACTGCGAATGACTTTCAGGACGCCCTCAAGTGCCGACTCGCACGCATCGTCATACAGACCCAGGCAGCCGGGCGTGATGCGGCCGCGTGGCTCAACCGCGGTGGCTTCCAGAATGAGCAGTCCGGCGCCGCTCAGTGCAAGCTGGCCCAGATGAGCGGTATGCCACGCCTGGGCGCGCCCGTCGATCGCCGAGTATTGGCACATGGGTGCGATCACGACCCGGTTTGGCAGGCGAAGCGATCGCAGGGAGAGGGGTTCGAACAATTGAACGGTCATCGGCAGGGCTCCGAAGGGCTTGAAATCCGCGGGAATGGCCCGCACGTCGGTGCAGACATCGCTCGGTAGCGGCGCTTTGCCGCGCAATCTGGCACGGCTCAAAGGATACTCCGACATGCGCATCGACAAGCTCACCACGCAACTCCAGCAGGCGCTCGGCGAAGCACAGAGCCTCGCGCTGGCCAACGACAATCAGTACATCGATCCGCTCCATCTGCTGGTGGCGCTGGTATCCCAGCCTGATGGGTCGGGACGCGCGCTGCTGGAACGCGCGGGAGTTCGAATAGCCGCGCTCAAGTCGGCCGCCGAAAGCGCAATCAAGCGATTGCCTCAGGTGTCGGGTACCGGGGGTGAGGTCCAGGTGGGGCGCGAGCTGATCAATCTGCTCAACCTGGCCGAGAAAGAGTCGATGAAGCGTGGCGACCAGTTTGTCGCCACTGAAATGTTCCTGCTGGCGCTCAGCGACGACAAGGGTGAGGCGGGGCGCGTGGTACGCGAGACAGGTCTGTCGCGTAAACCACTCGAGGCCGCAATCGAAGCGGTGCGGGGCGGTGCCAAGGTGGCAAGTTCTGAGGCCGAGGGCCAGCGCGAGGCGCTGAAAAAATACACCATCGATCTGACCGAGCGTGCGCGCCAGGGCAAACTCGACCCTGTTATCGGCCGCGATGATGAAATCCGTCGTGCCATTCAGATTCTGCAGCGACGTACCAAAAACAACCCGGTGCTCATTGGCGAGCCCGGCGTTGGCAAAACCGCCATTGTGGAGGGCCTGGCTCAGCGAATCGTCAATGGCGAAGTACCCGATTCGCTTCGCGACAAGCGTGTGCTGGTGCTCGATATGGCAGGCCTGCTGGCGGGTACCAAGTTTCGAGGCGAATTCGAAGAGCGTCTGAAAGCGGTGCTCAAAGAGGTGGCCGCTGATGAAGGTCGCATCATCCTGTTCATCGATGAAATTCATACGATGGTCGGCGCGGGCAAGGCCGAAGGCGCCATGGATGCGGGCAACATGCTGAAACCTGCGCTGTCGCGGGGTGAGCTGCACTGCATTGGCGCCACCACGCTCGATGAGTATCGTAAGTACATCGAAAAAGACGCGGCGCTTGAACGTCGTTTTCAGAAGGTACTGGTGGGTGAACCCAGCGTCGAGGCCACCATTGCGATTCTGCGCGGGCTTCAGGAGCGCTATGAACTTCACCACGGCGTTGACATTACCGACCCCGCCATCGTGGCTGCCGCGGAGCTCTCGAACCGATACATCACCGATCGGTTCCTGCCCGACAAGGCGATCGACCTGATCGATGAGGCTGCTGCCCGCATCAAGATGGAGATCGACTCGAAGCCCGAGAGCATGGATCGGCTTGATCGCCGAATCATCCAGCTGAAAATCGAACGCGAGGCCGTCAAGCGCGAGAAGGACGACGCATCGAAGAAACGGCTTGACCTGATCGAGCAGGAAATCCGCAAGCTCGGAAAAGAGTACAGCGACCTGGAAGAGGTGCTGCGCGCGGAAAAGGTTGCGCTTCAGGGCAGCGCGCAGATCAAGGCTGAAATCGATCGTCTGAAACTCGAAATGGCCGAACTGCAACGCAAGGGGCAGTTCGACAGGCTCGCCGAGATCCAGTACGGGCGCCTGCCTGAACTCGAGGGGCGTCTGAAGTCGGCGGCTGATGCCGAAGCTGGCCGCGCTCAGGGCGATTCTGCCCGTCCGCGTCTGCTGCGCACGCAGGTCGGCGCCGAGGAAATCGCCGAGGTGGTGTCTCGCGCAACCGGTATCCCGGTATCCAAGATGATGCAGGGCGAACGCGACAAGCTGCTCAAGATGGAAGACTTCCTGCACAAGCGCCTGGTAGGCCAGGACGAAGCGGTCACATTGGTATCGGATGCGATCCGTCGTTCGCGCGCGGGGCTGTCCGATCCCAATCGTCCCTACGGATCATTTCTGTTCCTCGGTCCAACCGGCGTTGGCAAGACAGAGCTTTGCAAGGCCCTTGCTGAATTCCTGTTTGACACCGAGGAGCACATGATTCGCATCGACATGAGCGAGTTCATGGAGAAGCACTCGGTTGCGCGTCTGATTGGCGCGCCACCGGGCTATGTCGGGTATGAAGAGGGCGGCCACCTGACCGAGGCGGTGCGACGCAAACCCTATAGCGTCATTCTGCTTGACGAGGTAGAGAAAGCCCATCCGGATGTCTTCAACGTGCTGCTCCAGGCACTCGATGATGGGCGCATGACCGATGGCCAGGGGCGTACGGTGGACTTCCGGAACACCGTCATCGTGATGACCTCCAATTTGGGTTCACATGATATTCAACGACTCGCAGGTCAGGATCCCGACCTCATTAAAGAGGCCGTGATGGGCGAAGTACGCAAGCATTTCCGTCCTGAATTCATCAACCGGATCGATGAGCTCGTGGTGTTTCATGCGCTGGGTCGCGACCATATTCGAAACATCGCGCGCATTCAGCTTGCCCGTCTTGAGAAGCGCCTGGCTGAGCGCGAGATGACGCTGTCGGTCACAGACGCTGCGCTTGATGAAGTTGCCAAGGTGGGCTTTGATCCGCTGTATGGCGCACGACCTTTGAAGCGCGCAATCCAGCAGCACATCGAGAACCCGGTCGCACGATTGGTTCTCGAAGGGCGCTTCGGACCCAAAGATGAGGTTCCGGTCGACTTCATGAACGGCGAATTTCGCTTCGCTCGCCTCGTTCACTGATGCGATCCTGGGTCGCAGTGTAAGGACCTTGCGCTAACGCGCCCGCGGGCTTGCTTCTCGGCAAGTCCCGCTCGGATCGCCAATTGCGGTCCCCGCTGTCGCTTTTTTAATCTTGCCTCTCGTGTCGGTGCGCGCCGCGGTGCGCGTCGATACGAAGCCCCGCAGGTCAACGATCACGGGGTTTCGTCGCCGTGTCGCATTCGCGAAACGGCATCACTCAACGAGACGGAGAGCGACAGATGTCAACAGCACTCAAAAAATTCTGGCAGGACGAGTCCGGCGTCACGGCGATCGAGTACGGCCTGATTGCAGGCCTGCTGGCGGTGGTGGTGATCGCCGCGGTGACCGCCGCCGGCGGCAACCTCAGCGCGATCTTTTCGCTGGTCTGCAACAAGCTGAACGGTGCAGTGACCGCCGGTGGCGGCACCGCAGTGGGCTGCCCAGCCTGACCACGAGTGCGTCGATATGCAACCTATCGAGGTCCATGTCAATCAGCCAAGCCTGATTGAGGTCCGTCGCTAATGGCCTTCGATCTCTGGGTGGTCCGTCTTGGTCAGTTGGGTTTGGCGCTGCTGCTTGCAGCCAGTTGCGTGAGCGATTGGCGGGGGCGTCGCCTTGGGTCTGCTGCTGCTGCCTTATTCGCGGGGATGGATTGGGGCTGGCAGCGTGAAATCTTCGAAGCCTTTCCCGACGCGCTCGACCTGATGCTGGTCTACGTCGAGTCGGGGCTGGGGCTTGATCTTGCGATCCAGCGTGTCGCGACCGAAATTCGGCTGCGATGTCCTGCGCTTTCTGATGAACTGGAGCTGGTCTGCGCGGACGTCAGGGCCGGGTCGACGCGAGAGCGCGCGCTGCAACGCCTGTCCGAGCGAATCGGGCTCGATGAAATCACTGGATTTTCCGCAATATTGACCCAGGCCGATCGATTTGGCACCAGCATCGGTGACGCGCTGCGGGTACAGGCCGATGCGCTTCGAACCACGCGTCGACTCCGCGCTCAGGAGGCCGCGGCTAAAGTTCCAGTAAAACTGATGCTGCCGCTGGTGTTCTGCATCTTTCCTGCCATGTTTACCGTGCTGCTCGGGCCGGCTGCAATTCGAATATGGCGCGTACTCGTACCGGCGCTGAAGTCGGCGAGTTGAGCGGCTTGATGGCGTGGCACAATCGCGCCCGCTCCCCTTAAACGCTTCTCACGCACGATCCCTGATGTCATCCACGCTTTCCGATGCCGCGCAGGCACGCATTCTGCGCACGCTTTGCAATGAAATTTCTGCGAAACCGGTCCAGGTTGATGCCGCCGTGGCGCTACTGGACGAGGGCGCTACGGTGCCATTCATCGCGCGATACCGTAAAGAGGTCACTGGCGGCCTCGATGACGGGCAGCTGCGCACGCTGGAAGAGCGTCTCGGGGCGCTGCGTGAGCTCGAGGAGCGGCGCGCCACCGTTCTGGAGAGCATTTCGTCGCAGGGGCGGCTGACCCCGGAGCTGGCTGCGCTGATCGATACCGCTGAGACCCGCAGCCGCCTGGAAGACCTGTACCTTCCCTATCGACCGAAACGGCGAACGCGGGCGGACATCGCTCGCGAATGTGGGCTTGAGCCGCTCGCCGATCTGCTGTTGGCCGAACCCGAGCGGGTCCCCGCCGAGGAGGCCCAGCGCTTCATCCGACCGCCGGATGCCGCGGGCGAGCACGGCGTGGCCGATATCAAGGCGGCGCTGGAAGGAGCCAGGGACATCCTGTCGGAGCGGTTTGCGGAGCGACCCGAAGTGCTCGGCACCTTGCAGGACTGGCTGTGGGAGCGAGGCTGGCTCGCGTCAAAAGTGTTCGAGGACAAGCGTGCTGAGGGCGAGAATTTCCGCGACTACTTCGACCACGCCGAACCGATCGCGGCCGTGCCGTCCCATCGGGCGCTCGCGCTGTTTCGAGGCAGACAGCAGGGCGTACTGTCGCTGCGGCTGGGGCTTGAACCAGCGCTGGAATCGCTGACACCGCATCCTGCGGTTGTCCGGCTGGCCGGCCTGACCGGGTTGGCTGCGGCGATCGGCGGCACGCGTGCCGCCGACGGCTGGTTGGCCGAGGTGCTGCGCTGGTGCTGGCGGGTCAAGCTGTTACCCCACTTCGAAACCAGCCTGTTTGGTCGAATTCGCGAGGCCGCGGAAGGCGAGGCTATCCGGGTGTTTGGCGCCAATCTTAAGGACCTGCTGCTGGCCGCGCCTGCTGGCGCGCGCTCGGTAATTGGGCTTGATCCCGGCCTTCGTACCGGCGTGAAGGTGGCGGTTGTTGATGCAACGGGTCAGGTGGTCGATACCACCACCATTTATCCGCATGAGCCCCGACGCGATTGGGAGGGTTCGCTTGCGGTGCTTGCTGCGCTGGCGTCGCGCCACCGGTGTGAGCTGGTCGCGATCGGTAACGGCACCGCCTCGCGCGAGACCGATCGCCTGGCGGCTGATCTTCTGCGCCAATGCCCCGAGTTGAGGCTGCGCAAAGTGATGGTGAGCGAGGCGGGTGCCTCGGTCTATTCGGCCAGCGAGCTTGCCGCCCGTGAAATGCCGGACCTGGATGTGACGCTGCGGGGTGCGGTTTCGATTGCACGTCGTCTTCAAGACCCGCTTGCCGAGCTGGTCAAGATCGATCCGAAATCGATTGGTGTCGGCCAGTACCAGCACGATGTGAATCAGCGTGCGCTGGCAAGAGCGCTTGACTCCGTGGTTGAAGATTGCGTGAACTCGGTGGGCGTTGATCTCAATACGGCCTCGGTCCCGCTGCTGTCTCGCGTCTCGGGTCTCACGGCAAATGTGGCGCAGCGCATCGTCGATCAGCGCAATACCAAGGGCCCCTTCGCGAACCGAGAGGCGTTGAAAGAAGTGCCATGGCTGGGTGAGCGGGCCTTCGAGCAGGCCGCAGGCTTTCTCAGAATTCGCGATGGTGACAATCCTTTGGACGGGTCGGCGGTTCATCCTGAGGCCTACCCGGTCGTCGAACGCATTCTGGCCAGACTTGCCCGGTCGGCACGCGAGGTGATCGGTCAGCGCGATCTGCTGCGTCGGGTCACGCCCTCAGAGTTCACCGATCATCGCTTTGGTGAACCAACTGTGCGTGACATTCTGGCGGAGCTTGAAAAGCCGGGCCGAGACCCGCGTGGCGAGTTCGTGACGGCCAATTTCAAGGAGGGTGTTGAATCGATCGCCGACCTGAAGCCCGGCATGCGGCTGCAGGGGGTTGTCACAAACGTGGCGAATTTCGGCGCGTTCGTTGATATCGGTGTTCATCAGGACGGGTTGGTGCATGTGTCGCAGTTGTCCGATCGATTCGTGCGGGACCCGCGCGAAGCGGTTAAAGCGGGGCAGGTTGTCAGCGTCACCGTGGTTGAGGTGGACGCCGCGCGCAAACGCATTACACTGTCAATGAAGAGTAAGCCAACGCTGGCCTCGCGGCCGGGTGATGAGCGTGCTTCGTCCGGCGGCCCGTCCAAGCCCGCGACATCCGGGGCCGGGCGCCCGCCTGCATCGCCAGGCAGCAATCCTTCGCGCCCGTCTTCAGGCGGTACAGGAAGACCGTCGGCAGCTGCTTCCGAGCCAACGGCGCTGGGCGCCGCACTGGCTCGCCTGATTTCGCGTTGAAGCGATAACGCAAAGCCTCGTAGCGGAGACCCCTGATGCACGATCTAGTGATCCGTGGCGCGTTGTTGGTGGATGGTAGTGGCGCAGAGCCTCAAAAGGCCGATGTGACGGTATCCAGCGGACGCATCGCTGCGATTGAGGCCCCTGGTACGAAGCTTGCCGCGCGCGAAACGGTGGACGCCGACGGGCTCGCACTGATGCCCGGCATCATCGATAACCATACGCATTACGACGCGCAGGTCACCTGGGATCCCTGGTGCTCGCCGTCGCCCCAACTGGGCGTGACCACGGCCGTGATCGGCAACTGTGGCTTCACGATTGCCCCATGCCGTCCCGGTGACCGCGACCGCATCATGCGCAACCTCACTCAGGTGGAGGGCATGTCCCTGGAGGTGCTGCGGGCGGGCATTGATTGGCAGTTTGAATCCGTGCCCGACTACCTTGCGTTGATTGAGCGCCGCGGAACCGTCCCGAATGTCGCGGCATTCGTCGGGCATTCGTCCCTTAGAACCTTCGTCATGGGTGACGACGCCTCGCGTCGACCCGCCACACCAGCCGAAATTGCGCGGATGCGAAGCCTGCTCGCGGAGGGTCTGCGCGCGGGTGCGATCGGATTCGCCACCTCCACCTCGCCGGCGCATAACGGTGAAGCAGGAGTACCCATGCCCTCGCGCCTGGCCGATGATGGCGAACTGCGCGAACTGGTCGCATCGCTCTCCAACGCGCCCGGATCCGTGTTCATGCTGACCAAGGGCGGCCACACGCGAATCGATTTTCTGGAAGATCTGGCGGCGCAAAGCGGTGGGCCCGTGATTGTTGCCGCGCTGCTGCACAACAGCACCAACCCGGGCGCAGTGTTCGCAGACCTCGACGCGATTGAAGCGGCGCGCGGCCGTGGCCGTCGGATGGTGGGTGCCGTGTCCGCCTGTCCGCTTACTAACGATTTCACGCTGCACTCGCCCTATCCGGTCGAAGGGCTTCAGTCCTGGCAGCCGCTGTTGCCCTTGAAGGGTGCGGCGTTTGTTCGGGCGTTGAAGTCACCTGAGCGGCGCAATGCGATTCGCGCCGAGCTTGCCCAACCTGCGGTCTTTCGGCTGTTCAACGGCGAGTGGGACAAGGTTCAGGTGGTCGAAACCCAGCGTGCGAGCCACCGACATTTTGAGCACCGCAGCATTGCTGAACTGGCGGGCGAGGCCGGCGTTGATCCGCTCGATTTCATGCTCGATCTGGCGATTGCAGAGGGGCTGGATACCGTGTTCTCGGCGGTTCTTCTGAACTCCGATGAAGAGGCGGTTGCGCGCTTGTTGCGCCACCCTGCAAGCCTGGTGTCACTGTCCGACGCGGGCGCACACCTGACATTTTTCAACGATGCCGGCTTTGGGCTTCATCTGCTGGGCCACTGGGTGCGCGAGCGTGGCGTGTTGAGCCTTGCCGAGGCGGTTCGAAAGCTGACGGCAGAGCCTGCCGCCGTGTTTGGCCTGGTTGACCGCGGAATGATTCGACCGGGTGCCTGGGCGGATCTGATGCTGTTCGATCCATCGACGGTGGCGCGCGGTGGCAAGACACGGGTCAACGATCTTCCTGCTGGGGGTGCGCGGCTGATCACGCCGCCGGTCGGGCTCCATGGCGTGTGGGTCAACGGCCAACGTGTGATTGATCGCAACGGACAGCCTGTTTCGATGCCTTCCAAGGATCGCTGGCCGGGTCAGTTGTTGCGAAGTCGCTGAGCGGGTCTCGGCTTCGTCGGGTTTTGTGGTCTACTTGAATCCTTCTCCTATCTCCAACCTCACTTTGGCGACACGATGAAATACCGTTTCCCAATCGTCATCATCGACGAAGACTGGAAGGCCGAATCTGCAAGCGGCCTGGGCATCCGTGCGCTCGCCAAGGCGATCGAGGATCAGGGCTACGAAGTGGTGGGGGGCTTCACCTACGTGGATGTCACGATGGTGGCCAACCAGGCGGCGCGTGCCTCGGCCTTCGTGGTCTCGATCGATGACGAAGAAATCAACGAAGACGGGGCCGAGAGCAAAGCGGTTCAGGAACTTCGGCAGTTCATCGCCGAAACGCGCCGCCGCAATGTGCACATTCCCGTCTTCCTTTTTGGTGAGACGCGTACGTCTCAGCACATTCCGAACGACATCCTGAAGGAGCTTCACGGCTTCATTCACATGTTCGAGGACACCCCTGAGTTCGTTGCCCGCTACATCATTCGCGAGGCCAACAACTATCTGTCGTCCCTGGCGCCGCCGTTCTTCAAAGCGCTTGTCAACTACGCGCATGACGGCTCTTATTCGTGGCACTGCCCGGGGCACTCGGGTGGCGTTGCCTTCCTGAAAAGCCCGGTCGGACAGATGTTCCACCAGTTCTTCGGCGAGAACATGCTGCGCGCGGATGTCTGCAACGCAGTGGACGAACTTGGCCAACTGCTTGACCACACCGGGCCGGTTGCCGCCTCAGAGCGCAACGCGGCGCGCATCTTTAACGCCGACCATCTGTTTTTCGTCACCAACGGCACCAGCACGTCGAACAAGGTGGTGTGGCACTCAACGGTGGGCACTGACGACGTGGTACTGGTCGACCGGAACTGTCATAAGTCGATCCTGCACGCCATCATCATGACAGGCACGGTGCCCATTTTCCTGCAGCCCACGCGCAATCACCTGGGCATCATCGGCCCCATTCCGCTTGAAGAATTCGACCCGGCCAGCATTCAGAAGAAGATCGACGCCAACCCGTTGATTCACGACAAGAGCCGCCGCCCGCGCGTCATGACGATCACGCAGTCCACCTACGACGGCGTCATGTACAACGTAGAAACCATCAAGAAATCGTTGGGCAGCTACATCGAAAATCTTCACTTCGACGAGGCCTGGCTGCCGCACGCGGCGTTTCATCCGTTCTATCACGAGTTCCATGCCATCGGCACGAACCGTCCGCGCTGCGCCGATTCCATGGTGTTCTCCACGCAATCCACGCACAAGCTGCTGGCCGGTCTGTCGCAGGCCTCGCAGATCCTGGTGCAGGACTCCGATTCCCGCAAGCTCGACCAGTATCGGTTCAACGAAGCCTACCTGATGCACACCTCCACCAGTCCGCAGTACGCGATCATCGCGTCGTGTGATGTGGCTGCAGCGATGATGGAGCCGCCAGGTGGCACGGCGCTGGTCGAAGAATCAATTTTCGAGTCGCTCGAGTTCCGGCGTGCCATGCGAAAGGTCGATGCCGAATTCGGCCAAGACTGGTGGTTCACGGTGTGGGGCCCCAAAGACCTTGCCGAGCGCGGTATTGGTCGCCGTGAAGATTGGTTCCTGCGGTCCAGCGATCGCTGGCATGGCTTCGGCAAGCTGGTCACCAATTTCACGATGCTTGACCCGATCAAGGCCACCATTGTTACGCCGGGGCTCGATATCAACGGCCGATTTGCGCAATGGGGAATCCCGGCAGCCATCGTCACCAAGTACCTCACCGAGCACGGCGTGGTCGTGGAAAAGACCGGCCTCTATTCGTTTTTCGTGATGTTCACCATCGGCATCACCAAAGGCCGCTGGAACTCGCTGGTCACTGAACTGCAGCAATTCAAAACCGATTACGACGCCAATCAGCCGCTCTGGCGGGTCATGCCCGAGTTTGTTCAAAGCCATCCCGAGTATGAGCGGGTAGGGCTGCGCGATCTGGCTCAGCAGATCCACGAGGAGTACAAGCGCCACGACGTTGCGCGCGTGACGACCGAGATGTATCTGTCGACCATGGAACCCGCCATGAAGCCATCTGATGCGTTCGAGTGTCTTGCGCATCGCAGGGTCGACCGGGTTCCAATCGATGAGCTCGAGGGGCGAATCACGACCATGCTGGTCACGCCTTATCCGCCAGGCATCCCGCTCTTGATCCCGGGCGAGCGCTTCAATCGCTCAATCGTTGAATATCTGAAGTTCGCACGCTCTTTCAACGCGCGCTTCCCAGGGTTCGATACCGACGTGCACGGTCTGCTGGTCGAAAAACGCGACGGTGTTGATCAATACTTCGTGGATTGCGTGAAGGTCTGATCAGACGTCAACGGATCGCGTGGCAACCGGTCTGGGATCATGAACCAGCCGGGTGCGCGCCACCCGGTCGTACAGGCTCTGATGGTCGCGGTCAATCAGGCACCAGACCCAGGGGAGCGGCAGGGCCAGAAAGAACCAGCCCGATCCGTACGTGCCGGCGGCCAGCACTGCAATGGGCATGGACAATGCCGCAGCGAATCGAAGCAGCGCACGCCCCAACGACAGTGGCTGATCATCGGCCGTAAGCACCCGCACGCCGATGGTTTTCATGGGTAGCGAATGCCGCCCGCGACTCCAGAAAAACCCGAAGTAGCCAGCGAGAACCAGCGTGGTGAAGGTTTGAAATGCTGTACGCAGTGGCCCCGGTTCCCCGCGAAACTGGGTGACGGCCGAGAACGCGTAATCGGCGAACCAGATGACGCCGAACAGGATGATGCTTTCGTAGGTGATCGCCATCATCCGGCGCCAGGGGGTGGCAGCCGCGAAGCGATGGGAGGCTTCAGCCCGAGTGCGTGAGTCGAGTGTTTCCATGAGACGCGAGATTATGCTGCTAAACTCGCGGTTCGCCTTGTAAAACTCTTGTCCCGAGTACGCTCAAGAGGCGTGCGACGGACAGTCAATCAACCCCCTGGGTCCTGTTGCAAGGTCTGTGTCGTCGTGGCGTTAACGCGTCAGGGTGGCACCGGCGGGCGGGCTCCCCAGGCCTTGAAGGGACTGACTTCATGGAACTCTCCGGCGCGGAAATCGTCGTCCGCTGCCTGCAGGCCGAAGGCGTCAAGCACATCTTCGGATACCCCGGCGGCGCAGTGCTCTACATCTACGACGAAATCTACAAGCAAAACAGCTTCGAACACATTCTGGTCAGGCACGAGCAGGCCGCCGTGCATGCGGCTGATGCATATTCACGTTCCACCCAGCAGGTGGGCGTGTGTATCGTCACCAGCGGCCCCGGTGTAACCAACGCTGTGACCGGAATCGCCACCGCCTACATGGATTCAATTCCGATGGTGGTCATTTCAGGCCAGGTGCCCACGCACGCCATCGGTGAAGATGCCTTCCAGGAATGCGACACCGTTGGCATTACCCGGCCCTGCGTCAAGCACAACTTTCTGGTCAAAGACGTCAAAGATCTCGCCGCGACCATGAAGAAGGCTTTTCATATCGCGAGCACGGGGCGGCCCGGCCCGGTGCTGGTCGACATCCCCAAAGACGTCACCCGCAACAAGTGCCGGTTTGAGTATCCCGAGTCGGTTCCCATGCGCTCTTACAACCCGGTGGTCAAGGGTCATCAGGGCCAGATTCGCAAGGCCCTGTCGCTGCTGCTGTCGGCAGAGCGGCCCATGGTGTACACCGGCGGCGGCATCATTCTGGGCGACGCTTCGTCTGAACTGAACCGGTTTGTCGACCTGTTGGG
>VGHA01000003.1 GCA_016868375.1 Betaproteobacteria bacterium
ACGCCTGCTCCCAGTCTCGCGAAGTCAGGCGCCTGGCCGCAATCAGGCCGAGCCCCTCGCCGACTCCGAGCCAATGGATGGGCTTGTCATTCAACATATTTGAACGGCCATTTAAATAAGGCGAAGCTGAAAGGGATCTTGAGCGCCCGGGAGATTACGAACATCATGTGCACCCAGGCTTTACGAGGCCTCGAAGGGTAAAAATAATCGACTCCATTGTGTACAATCAACCGCGCTCATTTTAAAACCAAGAATGACGCCTACCACAGGCGCCGGGGAGACTGCAGTTGGCGTCAGACTTCGATCCCATCGCCGACGCCCGGGCGGTGCACGACACCGTAGCCGCCGATGGTGTTGCCATTTTCAAGGCAGACGTTGGTTACGCAATCGTGGGCCACACCGAGCCTGCCATCCGCCGCATTTACGAAGCCAAAAACCGCAGTTTCTCCAAGCCTTGCGGCATGTTCGGTTCGTGGGCGATCTTTCAGGAAATCATCGAGATCGATGAGCGCGCGCGCGACTACGTCCGAGCGGTCATCTTTGACCACGGCTTGCCGATCTCGGTGGTCGCGCCCTTCCGAGCGGACCATCCTTTCTTTCGATCGGTTGCCCCGTTCGTGCTGGCCAATGCCTCCAAGGCCGGCACCATGGACGTGCTGATGAATGCCGGCCCCACGCACGACGAGATTGCTCGCATCGCTCTTGCCGAGTCCCGACCGGTCTTCGGATCGTCCGCCAACCGATCGCTTGCGGGGAGCAAGTTCGTATTCGGCGACATCGAGCCCGAGGTGCTTGCCGCGACCGACCTCACCCTCGACCGGGGCAATAGCCGCTACAGCAACGACCGCGGCTTGGGATCGAGCATCATCGATCTGCGTGACTTCAAGCCGGTACGGATCGGCATCTGTTTCACCGAATTGCAGGCCGTTGCGAGCAAGCACTTCGGCATCGAGATCCCGAATCAGGTCGCCAGCTGAAGCAGGCTGGCCTCGGGCGTACTTCGTCGTTCCGAAAACGCCTTCCATGATCCCGCTTGACGCGCGAGTGGCTCGTGATCGAACCTCCTGACTCATCCGCACGCTTGTCGGCTTGCGACGGGCTGGCCGGGCAGGCCGGCGGGGATCTCACCGCAGTGAGATGGGTTGAGGCTTGTCTGGATCGGATCGCGGCCCGCGATCCTCTGATCCGCGCCTGGACGCATCTGGACCCAGAGCGCGCCCGTGCGGCCGCCCACGACACTGACCGATCAGCACCCGGGTCCGCGCCGCTCAGAGGTCTGCCCATCGGGGTGAAGGACGTCATCGACGTGGCCGCCATGCCCACGCGCTGCAACGCTTGGGCAACAGACCCCGATCCGGTTCGATTCGACGCCGAGTGCATCGAGCGAGTGCGCAAAGCCGGGGCGATTCCGGTGGGCAAGACGGTCACGACTGAATTTGCGTTCACCGAACCGGGGCCGACCGTCAACCCGCACGACACGCGCCGCACACCTGGGGGCTCATCCTCCGGGTCTGCAGCGGCCGTTGCGGATTTTCACGTGCCGGTTGCGCTCACCACCCAGACCGGCGGTTCGACGATCCGGCCGGCCGCCTACTGCGGCGTGGTCGGCTACAAGCCCCCCTTCGGTCATGTTCCGACGCGTGGTCTGCATTATCTGGCCCCCTCGATGGATCACATCGGCCTGCACGCGCGTTCCGTTGCCGATATCGCCCGGGTCGCGACCGTGCTCGAGGCCCGAACCCGTCCGGCGGACCCCCAAGCGCCGCTGCGACTGGTCCGGCTCGCCTTGCCGGCGGGCGTCGCATGCCAGCCGCAGGTTCAATCGCTCATCGACCGTGCGTGCGACCGCCTCGCAGCTTCCGGGATCGAGATCCTGCAACAAGCGCCGCTGGAAGAATTCGATCGGATCGACGACGCCCACCGCGTCCTGATGGCCGCAGAGGTCGCGCGCACGCTCTCGAGATGGAGCGCCGAAGCGCTCGCAAGTTTCAGCGAAAGTCTTCGATCATTTATCGCCAAGGGTCAGGCCGCAACCGAGGACGACCTTGCCTATGCCCGAGCCCGTGTCGCGCGAATCGCGCAGCGTCTTTACCCTTTCGCCGAGGCGGGAGCGCTGCTGATCGGCCCCGCGACGCTCGAGACCGCCCCCCTGGGCATTCGATCAACGGGCAACGCACTCCTCAACCGACCCTGGTCTCTGCTGGGCCTGGGCGCGATCACGATTCCCGCCGGCGTGGCCGAAGATGGCCTGCCAGTCGGCTTGCAGATCGTCGATCCCCACCCATCGGCCGATCGTCTCTTCCCGACGGCGAGATTCGTCGAAAACGTGCTTAGCACCCGAACCGTACCCCATCAGGAGGACATGACTTGAACGATACCGCTCAACTTGACCGCAGGATCGTCGAATTCGCAGCCTCGACCCGCTTCGAAGACCTGCCCGCGCATGCGGTGCGTGCTGCGCAGATGCGCGTGCTCGACTCGATCGGTGTGGCGATCGCGGCCTGGAACGCGCCGCCCTCGAAAATCGCGCGCAAGATGGCCCAACCCTCCGTCGGTCCGATGTCGGCCCGGGTATGGGGCTCACAGATGCGCACCACGGTCGATATGGCCGCGTTTGCCAATGGCGTGATGGTTCGTTACCTGGACCTCAACGATGCGTGGCGCACCCGCGATGCCCATCACCCGTCCGACTACCTGCCGGGCATCCTGGCGGTGGCCGAGGCCTGCGGGCGATCAGGTCGCGAATTCATCACCGCGCTCGCGGTGGCCTACGAAATCATGTGCCGCTTCACCGACGTGGCACCGCTCAATTCAGCCGGGTGGGATCAACCGGTCACCGGCATCATGGGCACAGCGATGGGTGCCGGACGGCTGCTTGGCCTGGACCGCGAGGCACTGCAGCATGCGCTCGCGCTCGCGATCACGCCCAACCTTTGCACCTATCAGACGCGCGCGGGCGAACTGTCGATGTGGAAGGGGTGCGCGGGGCCCAATGGCGCGCGCAACGGCGTTTTCGCTGCGATGCTGGCCGCGGAAGGTCTCACCGGACCCTACGATTGCTTCGACGGTGTATTCGGGTTCTGGAACCAGACCCTCAAGGGCGAGCGCTACCCGGTCAGTCTGCCCGACGGATCGAGCGACTGGCGCTGGGGCGTGTTTCAGACCAATATCAAGACCTACCCGGTCCGTGATTCCTGCCAGTTGCCGATCATGACTGCGCTGAAGTTGCGCGAGACCATTGACCCAGCCGCAATCCGCTCGCTGCGGATCGACACCTACAAGTCAGCCTGGGAAGGCGCGGTCAAGGATCGCGAACTCTGGGCGCCACGCACGCGCGAGACAGCCGACCATTCGATGCTGTTCTCGGTTGTATGTACTCTGATTGACGGCGAACTCAGCATTCACAGCTTCGAGCGCGGCCGTTTCCTGGACGCTGACGTGCTCGACCTGATTGGACGCACCGAAGTGGTGGTGCTCGATGAGTTCACCCGCGCGACACCCGGTGAACGCAAATGCCGGATCACGGCGACATTGGCCGACGGCCGGACGGTAAGCGCCGATCACATGGTGACGCTCGCCCAGATCGAAGCGGGGATGAGCGATGACGAACTCGAGCGCAAGTTCGTCGAATGCACTCGGGGCTTTTTTGATGAGCGCCGCCAGGAGCAACTGATCGCTGCGACCCGCAAGCTGCATGAGTCCGAACGCGTGGACGATCTGCTCGACCTGATTCGCGTGGCGTGAGACCCGCACGGGCGCCGTACCTCCGGCTCGGCGCTCTCGCTCACATCACGGGCGCGCTCACCTCCATTCGCCACTTGGAGGTGAGCCGCTGCAGCATCGTCACGCAAAACGAGATCGCTCCCGCCACGCACATGATCACGATCAGTCCGGCGAACACGCCTGTGGAGTCGAGATTGTTCTGCGATCGTCGCAGCAGCCACCCCAGACCTGAACTGCCCACCACCAGTTCTCCGAATACCGCGCCCGTCACGGCATAGGGTACGGAGACCTGGAGTCCGGTGAACATGAAAACCCCAGCGGAAGGCAGTATCACCTTGCGAACGATGTCAAACCTGGACGCGCCCATCGTGCGGAGCAGGTTGATCAACGACGCCGGTACATCCCGCACGCCCGCGTAGGTCGTATAGAACACGATGAAGAACACAATCACCGAGGTGAGCGTGATCTTCATCGCCGCGCCGATGCCCAGCCAGATGATGAAAAGCGGCACCAGTGCCAGCCTCGGCAGACTGTAGAGCGCAGTCAGAAAGGGGCGGATGATCTCATCGAGCCAGAAGATCCGACCGAGCAACAGCGCAAGCACAATGCCGACGGCACCCCCAAGCAGAAACCCATACGCGGCCGAGAGCAGGGTCTCGATCGCGGTACCCACGATGGTGCCGTCGAGCAACCACTCCCAGAGCCTGATGGCAACATCGACGGGATTGCTGACGAAGAAGGGATCGATCCAGCGGTCGCTGGCGTATTGCCACAACCCCAGAAAGGCCAAGGGAAAGAGGATCTTCCCGACCCAGACCCACTGCCGCTGCCTGCGCCATGCGGCGATGGTTTCACGTCGGCCCTGCTCGATCCGCGCCCGCAAGGCCGGATCCTGATCGGGAACCGAATCGGTTGCAGGCGATGTCCGATCATTCATTCAGTGCTCCTCGATGACCGGATTGGCCAGGCGCAACTCATCGCGCAGACGATGACTCAGTTCGACGAAACGCGCGCTATAGCGAATCTCCTCGACATCGCGCGGGAAAGGCAGATCGATATCAATCCGGGCGCGGATCCTGCCAGGCCGCGAGGCAAACACATACACCTCCTGCGCAAGCGTCACCGCCTCATCGATATCGTGGGTGACAAAGACAACGGTCATCCCGCGCTCGCTCCACAGTCGCAGAAATTCCGCATGCAGGCGCGCGCGCAACTGCGCATCGAGCGCACCGAAAGGCTCGTCCATCAACACCAGATTGGGGTTGGTGACGAGCACCCGCGCGAGCCCGACCCGCTTGCGCATGCCGCCTGACAATTCGCTGGGGAATGCGCGCTCGAAGCCCTGCAAGCCTACCTGATTAAGCACCTGCGCCACACGCTCCTCGCGTTCGCGCGCAGGCACGCCCCTCACCTCGAGGGGCAATCCGACATTGGCGGCCACACGACGCCACGGCAGCAGACTGTCGTTCTGGGTGACATAGGCCGCCTGGGTATTGGGTGCCGTGATGGCCTGACCCTGATAGCGCACCACCCCTAGGCTGGGCGCAATCAGCCCGGCAAACATGTTCAGAAGCGTCGATTTGCCACAGCCCGAAGGTCCCAGCAGCGCGACGAAAGCGCCCCGCCGGACGCTCAGGCTCAAATCCTCGAGCGCGGTGACGAAGGACTTACGCTCAGGACTGTAGTACCAGTGGTGCACGCCCTCGGCACTCAGGATGGGACGACTCGGATCAAACTCAGCGTCTGACTGAGCCGACCGGCGCAGAAACCCCGTCATGGATTGATCGTCTTGGCAGCCGAGGCGACCGAATCCAGGAAACGGTTGGTCATGATGTCGTCCATCCGGATGCGGGTGACGGGCGACAAGCCACCGGCCTTGCGGCCAAGGTTGGCCACTCTGAGCACCCGCTCGAAAGAGGCCTGCGTATAGCGATCGTCCGGATGCGCAAAACAAGGGTAGGTGAAATCAAACGCCTGATCAAACACCTTCTCATTGAGCTTGGGGAACATCGTCTTGCGCGTGGAATCACGCACCGCCTGCCGCTCGCTCTGGACCCGCGCATTGGCCCACATCAAGCCCGCAACCACCCTCTGGACGAGTTCCGGATTGTCCAGCGCGAACTGGCGCGTCGTCATGATCGAGGTGTACGGAAAGCGGCTGTCCGGACCAAAACCCGGGAAGTCGCCGCCCGGCCCAGTGATCAGGCGATAACCCAGACCTTCGGACTCGAGCTGCTCACCGGGAGGGCTGCCACTGCTCAAGGCATCGATCTGCCCGGTACGGAACGCCGCCATCATCCCCGGAGCATTGTCGAGTTGGTTGAGCTTGACATCCTTCGCACTCAGCCCCGCCTCATCGAGCATCAACAGCACCCAGAGCCCTGCGCCCTGCGAGAGATTGGTGACGCCAATCCGCAGGCCCTTGAGCGCAGCGAGACGGTCCTTGAGCGGCGACTCGCGCGTGAGCTTGAAACGATCGACGACCTCTTTCCGGACCACAAAGCTGTTGGTGTAGCAGGCGAGCATCGGCGCAACGGCGAGCAGATGGCGACCCGCCGCATGCGTCTTCACGGGCTCCATCGTGTTGCTTTCGATAAAGTCAACCTGCCGGCCGATCAGTCCCTCGACCTGAGCATTGAGGGTCACCATTTCGACATCAAGGCAGAGCCTATCGAAAATGCCCGAGGCTTTCGCGTACTGTCCCGCAACGTAGATCAACACGTGCCCAGTATTGGCAATCCGGACCTTGTCCTTCTTCGCGCACTGGGACAGCACCTCGAGCGGCTTGAGATCGGGGGCACCAGGCTGGCCCAAGGCGGGCTGTTGCCCAAAAAGCGCAAGAACCACGGCACACGCCGCAGCAAGATGGAATCGGGCCATCGTCTCCTCCCTTGCATTCGTTATTGAACCTACGAGCCTCACGGACGGGTTTCGCTCCAGGGCATCGCGGATCGAATTCGAGTGTACACAGTGCACTCCCGAGGCGTCGAGGCCATTTGCACGTGCTCGCGCGGCTCCCGCAGTCGGCCAATACGTGAGGGACTCCCGTCAGAAAAGTCCTCCGCGCCAGGCCACGCCGCCATCCACCGTCAGGACAGTCCCGCTCACAAACGAAGCACGATCGGATGCGCCGAAAACGATCATGTTCGCAATCTCCTCAGGCGTGGCGGCGCGTCCAAAAGGCAAGGGCGCGGTGAGATCGGTCCAGCGCTGCGCATCGCCCAAGCGATCGGCCGCCTTGCGCTCCATCAGCATGATCAGACGCTCGGTCGCGGTAGGGCCGGGATTCACCCCGAGCACACGCACGCCATGGCGAGGACTGTCGGCGCCCAGCGCCCGGGTGAAATTCATCATGCCCGCATTGCAGACCGTACCGATGATGATCTCGGGATCGGGGCGCTCGCCGCAATTGCCAATCACATTGACGATGACGCCGCTGCGCCTCTCACACATGCTGCGGTACACCTCACCAATCAGGAGCGCGGTCGAAATCACCTTGAGTCCAAGCCCCTCCTGCCAATCCGACTCGGTGACCGTCTCGATGGGTCCAGTAGGCGTGGCCCCGGCGTTGGTGACCAGCACATCGATTTCGCCGCACGCCCGCGCCAGTCGGGCGGGTTCGCCCGTGTGCATCAGGTCGCCCGTGTGCACCTGCGCAGACTTTGCCCCATGATCGAGCGCTTGGGCAGCAACCGCGCGAAGGTCAGCTTCATTTCGACCGGCAAGATGAAGCACACAGCCCTCAGCGGCAAAGCCCAGCACGGCCGCCCGACCGATTCCCCGGGAAGCGCCGGTGATCAACACCGAACGACCCACAAGCCCCGTTTCCATTTCAATACCCCTTTGAGAATTCAGAGATCTCGAATGCGCGGAAGCGCTTGGCTGCTGACGACTCCCGAGCGAGACCGGGCTCGAGTAGCAGGCTGCGAATCCGCGACTCGAAATCCGTCTGTGTACAAGCCAGATGTTTGGTGTTTAAATCCAGACGCTCCGAACCATTGTGCCGAAAAGGTGCGAGCCGTGGCATTCGGGATCGATGCACATCTACAACCGAAGCCCGTTTTGAATGAGGCTTCGATCAGCTGAGGAGAGGGATCTCATGACTTCAAGCCTTACGAAGGGGGCCGCCCCCATCGCTTCTGTAGCTCGTCGAGACTCAATGCGCCGTTTGGGCGCGGCTTCGGCTGTACTCGCAGCACCCTCGCTCGTTAAGGCGTCGGGACGACTCCGCTATCTGAAGCCGATCGTCGCTGGCCTCAATGCCAAGGAAGGCGATCCGTCGTACATCTCCATTGCGCGGATCCCGCAGATCCTCAAGGAAAAATACGAGGTTGATCTCGAGCTGCGCGTCCACCCGAGCTCGGCCCTCGGAACAGACCTGTCGCAGCTCGAAGCGGTCCAGACCGGCTTCATCGACATCACCAGTAACGTCACGGGCCAGTTCGCGCAGTTCTCCAACGCGTTCACCTTCGTTGATCTGCCCTATGCGATCACCAGCTGGGACATGGGCGCCAGGCTGTTCAGCTCCGATCTGTGGCGCGACCAGGCTCGGCGATTCGAGTCCCAGACGCCGCTGGTCGTCCTGCCTCCCGTTGGCGCAGGCGGATTCAGGCTGCTCTGGAATAGCCGTCGGGCGCTGCCTGCCCCTGACGCAGTCAAGGGGCTCAAATTTCGGACCACGACTTCGCCAGCCGAGATCGCTCTCATCCGGGCCTGGGGTGGGAGCCCGACTCCGCTTGCCTGGACCGAAACCTACAATGGCCTCAAGAACGGACTCGTCGACGGCATGCACGTCCAGCCGATCTGGACGTTTGGCTTCAAGATGCATGAAGTCCTGCGCCATGCGACCGCCGTCGACTCGATTTTCGCGGTGCAGTTCCAGGTGATGAATCGCAATTCATTCAATGCCATGCCGGCCGCGATCCGCGAACGCTTTATGAAAGCAGCGGCCGAGGCGGCGGCGGAGGCCAACGCGCTCGACCGCAAGCTCGAGTCCGAATTTACTGCCAAACTCACAGCCGAAAAAATGGAGATTTATCGACCGTCGGCTGCAGAGATGCAGGCTTGGCGCACGCGCGGCGAGTCGGTCTGGCAAACCGAGGCCAAAGGTATCGACAAATCGGTGCTCGACCGGATGGTGGCGCTGCGTTGATCCGAGCCTGACTACCGATGCGAGCGATCGCGGCGACCGCTGCCCGGATCGTTGCTCTGAGTAACGGTCTGGCAGCGGCGCTGGTACTAACGATCTTCTCGGCCATGGCCGTTCAGGTTGTCAGCCGCTACGTCTTCAACAGCTCGGTCTTTTGGGCGGACGACGTCGCGATATGGGGCATGGCTTGGCTGGTGATGTTGGCCTGCGTGGGACTGTGCTTCGACTGGAAACACATTCATGTGCCCGCCCTCGTGAATGCGTTGCCCGTAAGGCCCCGCCAGTTGACGATCATGCTCTCTCAGGCGTTGACCCTCGGCCTCCTGGTTGCCTTGGCCTGGTATGGATTCCAGGTCGTTGGCGGAACTTTTCACAGGGTGACCCCGGGCCTGGGCTTGTCGACCCGATGGTTCAAGCTCGCCATCCCTTTTTGTGCCTTGCTGTCGGCGATCGTCGTGGCCGCCCGGCTTGCGGCCGATTTCTTTGCGTGGCGCCGCGGCGATCATGCGCATTTCGCTGGCTATGGCCAATCGGGCTCAGCAGACTGATGACATGACCAACGTCCTGATCTATCTTGTCTTGCCGTTCCTGGGTTCAATTTTGATCGGCGTCCCGGTCGTTTTTGCGATCGGGATTGGCTGTTTCGTTTTTCTTGCCTTCTCCGGCACCACGATCCCCATGCTGGTGCTGGTGACCGAGATGGCCTCGGGCCTGGACTCTTATGCGCTGCTGGCGCTGCCCGCCTTTGTGATGACCGGCGAACTGCTCAATCGCTGCGGGCTCACCGACCGGCTCGTCAACCTCGCCAATGCGGCAGTCGGCTGGATCCGGGGCGGTCTGGCCCATGTGACCACCGTGACCGGCATGCTGCTCGCGACCATCAGCGGATCCGCGCTCGCCGACGCCGCGACGCTTGGGCCCGTCGTCATCCCTGCCATGATCCGCGAACGCTTCCCGCCTGGCTTCGCTGCGGCGATCACGGCAGCGGCCGCATGCATCGGCGCGATCATTCCGCCCAGCGTCCCCCTGGTCATCATCGGCAGCCAACTCGGCATGTCGATTGGCGGCCTGTTTCTCGCCGGCGTGATCCCGGGCCTGTTGACTGGTATCGCATTGATGATCACTTCCTGGCTGCTTTGCCGGTTCCGCGGGTTTGGCGCGCCGCGACCGTTCGAGGGGGTGAGCGCACTCGGCCGGCACAGCATACGGGCCCTTCCTGCCTTGACCATCCCGGCGATCATCCTGGGGGGCATCCTGGGCGGGGTCTTCTCGCCCACCGAGGCCGGCGTCATCGCGGTGATGTATACAACGATCCTCGGGACGCTCGTCTACCGTAATCTGAGCCTTCGGTCATTCGGCGAGGCGCTGATGTCGACTGCGCAGATCACTGGAGCGGCGGTCATCATTGTTGCGATTTCGCTGGTGATGGGGCGCATTCTGGCCTTCGAACAGATCCCGAACAAACTGGTCGCACTCATGAGTGGCATCACCACCGAGCCGGTTCTGGTCTTTCTGATTGTGGTGATTCTTTTGCTCGTTGTTGGCTGCGTGATGGATGCTGTGGCCAACATGATCATTCTCGGCCCCCTGCTGATGCCGATCTGTACCCAGTTGCTCGAGATGCAGTCCTTTCAATACGGCGTTTTTCTGATGTACGCACTTTTGATCGGGCTGCTCACGCCGCCATTAGGTCTGGCACTCTTTGTCGTCGCGCCGATTGCCAAAGTCTCGGCCGAGCAGATCTCGCTCGCGGTGATTCCCTTGATCGCAGCCATGCTCATTGTTCTGACCATGATCTCCTTCTTCCCAGCGCTCACGATGTGGCTTCCGACGGTCGCGGGCTACAAGTGATGGGGGCGGACGACCATCGGTGGCAAGGGCCGGCCGCCGGAGCATTGTCAGAGCTTGAGGCGAGGGTCACCTACGAGCTCGATTGCCTGAGCTTTCCGGAGGCCTCCTGGGTACCTGAAGTCTTCGATACCAACGGGCAACGTGCAGGGGCCGTGCTGGTGGTGGGCGGGGGTCAGGCGGGGCTGGCGACCGCTTTCGCGCTCAAGCGAGAAGGCATACACGATGTCACCGTGGTGGACCGTAATCCATCAGGCCGGGAAGGTCCCTGGATCAACTTCGCACGCATGCTGACCCTGCGCACCCCAAAGTACCTGACCGGACCCGACTACGGGATCCCGTCCCTCACGTTTCGCGCATGGTTCGAGTGTCAGCACGGTGCATCAGCCTGGGAGGCGCTGCAACGCATCCCGACGCCGATGTGGATGGACTACCTGCTTTGGTTCCGCAAGATCAGCGGCGTCGAGGTCTCCAACGGCGTGGAGTTGGCCGACTGCCGTGGCACGCTTTCTGGTCTGGTTGAAGTCAAGCTTCAATCCGCTGGCACCAGCCGAAGCGCTGTGTTCAGGCATGTCGTCCTGGCCAATGGCATGGACGGCGGTGGCTGCTGGTATACCCCGCCGGAGTTCACCCGCCCCTTGCCCCGAAGCGCTTGGGCGCACACTTCCGACCCGATCGATCTTGAAATGCTGCGCGGATGCCGGGTTGCTGTGCTGGGCGCGGGCGCATCTGCTTTTGACGCGGCTGCGGCCGCGCTCGATCATGGGGCAACGGTCGATCTATATTTCCGCCGCGCGGGACTCCTCAAGGTTGAACACCGCGCCTGGCTCGAGCAGGCAGGGTTTCTCAGAGGCTTCGGTGCACTCGATGACCGCCAGAAATGGGCCGTGATGCACCGTCTGCTATCACTCGGAGCGCCCGCCCCTGAGAGCGCGGTCGCGCGAGTGATCGGGCACGCATCGTTCTCAATGCACGCCGGCACAGGCTGGATCGAGACGGCCTACCGGGACGGCCGCATCCAAATCACCACCAGCGCGGGCCCGCGGGAAGCCGATTTTGCGATTTTTGGCACCGGTGCCCGCTACGATCTGTCGATGCGCCCCGAACTCGCGTCGGTCGCTCCGCTGGCTGCGCGATGGTGCGATCGATTCACGCCCGACGAAACACAGAGGGCCGACGAAGTCGGCCTCTATCCTTATCTTGGTCGGGGATTCGAGCTGCTTGAACGCGTACAAGGGCAGGCGCCGTGGATCAAACGGATCCACCTTTTCAACTACGCCGCCACCCCAAGCGTCGGGGTTTCGGGGTCGTCTGGTACTGGACTGAAAACTGGTCTGCAGCGGCTCGTCGGCGCGATTATCGAACGGCTATACGTCGATTCGTTTGATCGTCACCTGGCGGCGATGCCCTGGCCCTCACAGAGCACCTCGCCCGGGGAGTCTTGACCGGCGAACGCTGAACGGTAACGCGACTGAGACCGCCCCCCTCACCCCTACGCCGCGACCGCCTTCCTGCGACGCCCCGCCATCTCCAGCAGCACCAGGGCCACCACGCCTACGGCCATCACGCCAAACGAGATGTGAACAGCGTTCTTGCTTGCCGCATACATCGTGCTGGAATTGGCAAGATAGCCGCAACTGGCTGTGAACAGGAGCGGCGTGAGCGGATAGATCGGCACATCGAACCGTTCGCCGAGGAATGGTCGACCATGCATGATGAAAACCGAAACGCCCACCAGGAACAGGAAGGTCCAGAAAACCGGCGCTGTGAACTCAACCATCGCTCCGAAACCGTCGCGCTGCTGAGTGCCGAACAGCACCAGTGCCAGTGCGATCCCTCCCCGGACCAACAGCGCGACCGTGGGCGTTCCCGAGGCTATATTCCATGAGCCCATGAACTTGAGCGATGACCAGGTGAGACCCAAGGCAAAGTTGCTTCGTGCCCCGACGATCATGGTCGCATTGATGCTCGTCAGCGCGGCTCGGTGACGGCCAAGGTCCTGGACACCAGGCAAGCCCCGAGTGTCGCTGGCTCGCTACCCGAGGCTCACGCTTCTTCGCGAGGGGCGACTTATTTGTCGGCATGGCTGCTCTCCCCTAAGCAGTACCCAGCCCACTCTGCGAGCATGCGCTTGCGAGGCTCGAATAGATCTCCGCGCCGGTATGCCGCCTCCGTCTTGTTGGGGATCGCGTGTGCAAGCGCCATTTCTGCAACGTCTGCTGAGTACTGCGTTTCCTCGGCGACCCAGTCCCGGAAGGTAGACCTGAACCCGTGGACCGTAAACGGCTCTCCCATTCGCTTCATGAGCGCTAGCATCGCCATATTCGATATCGATTTGCTCTTGATCGAGAAGAGGTACTTGCTAGTCGGATCGGAGTCCCTTGCCATCAGTATCAGCTCGCGAGCGCGTTCGCCGAGAAATATCCGATGCTCTTTTCCGGCTTTCATCTTGTGCCCGGGGATTGTCCAGACATGCATGTCTGATACTTCCGAACGCAACCCCCCGATCACCTCGCCGGTTCTGCTGGCGTTAAGGATCAAGAACTGCAGAGCGAGCGCGGCCATGCCATCCATTTCTCGGAAACGGGCCATGAATGCTGGAAGATCCTTGTAGCTCATCGCTCTATGGTGTACCTCACGATGAACTTTACTTGGGCGAGGTAGGATGGTCGCGAGCTGACTGCGCCATGCAGCAGGGTTCGGCCCCGACCTCAGTTCTGGGGCGGTGGCAGATGCAAGGATCCACTCGAGGCGACCTCGAAGTCTTTCCGCTGTGACCGTCTTTACCGTCCAGATAGGGGTCAAGATCTGCAAGATCTCATCGACGCCGATCTCATCGATCTTCATTTTCCCGATAATCGGGTTCGCATATCGCTAACGGTTGATGACCACTGGGCCGCATGTCTCGCGTTCCGCCACTCGGGGCGCTTTGCCTCGATACAACTGGCGGCGTAGTTCGCAAAGAGCGGAGTAATGTCGTTCGATGCTGGCTGATGTGCTGGCCGCCAAGCTGCAGATAGGCGCTCGCCCTTGTAGATCTGAGATCGAAGACTGACCACGCGAGCTCGCGCGGTTTTAAGAGTTACAGCTGGGTAAGCGCCCAGACTTACATCGCGACGCTCGCCAGCATCGACTACGCGGAACGTCCAGTACTTACCACCGTTTCGCTTGACCTGTTGGTTTAGGCCCGGCGTTGCGCGGTCGGTGTAGCGCCCCGGCGTTGCGATGTTTTTGATGAATGCATCTGAAAGTGTGTTTGCCATGGTGTTCCGTCCTATTTTTCCCCCACGGTTCCCCACACGCGATGTGTGAGCAGCCGTGAGCGGCGTTGATAAGCACGGTAAAGCCATGGGGCCCCAACAGCCCACGCCGGAATTACTTATTGCCGGTTTTCAGAGATAGGAGGGCGTCGGCGGGGTGACCACGATGACGCTACGCCTGCCTACGCTTGCCAAGGCTTCACCGAAGCCTTAGTTGACACAAACTCGCTCGCGTACGCTCGCTCAGACAGGTGTCCGCCCAGCGGGAAAGCGCATGCGCTTTCCCTCCCGCCCGTCGCCTACTCGCCTCGGCTGGCCAGACTCACCGCCCCCCAGCTCCCGCCCCGGCCTCAGGCCACGCCGTTGGGCTTCGCTGTTGGTAGGAGGTGCGGGACGCGCAGCGCCGGCGCAGCCAGTCGAGCCCCCGCAGCCCCCCACCCCCCGGCCGACGACGCTCGCGAACCTGGCGAAATACGTTAGTATTACCAATATAAACTCTGTAATACTCGAGTAACCTATGCCCACCTCAATCACCGTCAAAGGCCAGGTCACGATCCCCAAGCAGATCCGCGACGCCTTAGGCCTCAGGCCGGGATCTTCGGTCGACTTCACGGTCAATCGCGATGGCGAAGTGGTCATCCACAAGGCGAAAGATCTGTCTAGGCGGAAGCTCGATCGCTTTGACTCGGTTCGTGGAAGAGCGGACGTGAAGTGGCGAACCAAAGATCTGATGGCACTTCTGCGCGGCGATGCCTGATGATTGTCGATACCAACGTTCTGATCGACGTGCTGGAGGACGACCCCGATTGGGCTGAGTGGTCAATCGCTCAACTCCGAGCACAGTCGAAAGTTAACCGTTTGACGATTAATCCGATCATCTACGGCGAGTTATCTCTCGCGTTTTCGACAGTTGAAGCGCTGGACGACATGATCGAACGCATGGAGCTGCGCATGCTCGAGATACCGAAACCCGCACTGTTTCTGGCAGGCAAAGCGTTTGCGCAATATCGGCGGCAGGGCGGCGTGAAGAACAATGTACTCGCCGATTTCTTCATCGGCGCCCATGCAGCCGTCAGCTCGCTTCCGCTTCTCACTCGCGACACCCGGCGGTACACCCGGCATTTCCCAAGCGTGAGGTTGGTGGCGCCTGATTGAAGTGCTTCGCCAGCTTGGGTGCGCGTCGGCCGGAGCGGGAGCTGGAGGACGGATCGACTGGCTGCGCCGGCGCCATCGGCGCCGGCGTAGCCAGTCGAGCCCCCGCAGCCCCCACCCCCCGGCCGACGACGCTCGCGAAAACCAGAAGCCTCACCCCACCAGCAGGCCAATCTTGCCGACATGCGCATCGGCCTTCATCCGCTCGACCGCCTGCGGCAGTTCATCAAACTGAAACACGGTATCGATCAGCGGCTTCAACCGACCGCCGCGCACCAGCGGCAGCATGTCGCGGATGAAGCCGTCAATCGTCTGCGCGCGCTGTTCGGCGGTGCGAAACCGATTGCTGACACCGAACAGTTTGAGGCGACGGCTATGAAGATCGTCGACGTCGATCTGCGCATGCTTGACCCCATCCACATGCCCCACCTGCGCAAGACGCCCCATGTAGCTCAGCGACTGCATGAGCGCTTCGAACACTGAACCGCCGACATTGTTGATGGCAAGTTGTACGCCCTTGCCGTCGGTGAAACGCCTGACTGGCTCGACGAAGTCACT
The DNA here is from genome assembly GCA_016868375.1 of Betaproteobacteria bacterium. Lineage (GTDB taxonomy): Bacteria > Pseudomonadota > Gammaproteobacteria > Burkholderiales > Burkholderiaceae_E > SYIM01. The sequence goes on from VGHA01000003.1 coordinate 15,691, forward strand.
GCCTCGGGTAAGAATGCCCTCATCAAGACCCGCCTTGCGCAGCGCTTCGAGCTTGCTTGCAGAGCCCGAGGTGCCAATGACTTTCGCGCCCAGGGCCTTCCCGATCTGCAGACAGGCCACACCCACGCCGGAGGCGACCGCCGTGACCAGCATCGTGTCGCCCGCCTTCAACTCGCCGTGGGCGACGATCATGTCGTAGGCGACCGCATAGGCAATCGGAATGGATCCCGCCTCGACCCAGCTCACGTTGTCCGGAACCGGCATTGAGTCGCGCTCATCAAGCAGGGTTCGCTCTGCAAAACCGCCAGCCGCGCGCCCCATCACACGGTCACCAATTCGGTAGCGTGTGACGCCCTCGCCCAGCGCACTGACCACGCCTGCCGCCTCCATCCCGCATCGCTTGACCTGGGCAGCCCCCTTCACCGCGACAACGCGGCTGCCGCCGTGCAGGAATTCACCGCGATTGAGCGACGACGCCTTGACGTCGATCAGCACCTGTCCAGGCCCAGGTACCGGGTCGGGCTGATCGGCCAGATTGAGTGCGAGAGAACCCGCTTCATGCATCCATGCTTTCATCATTCACACTCCCTTGAACTGCGGCTTACGTTTTTCAGCGAACGCTTTGCGTCCTTCCTGATAGTCCTGGCTGGCAAAGCAGGCATCGGTCATCTGACGCACCCTGGCAACCGCCTCGGGTGCCTCGCCAGCCGCCCAGGCGCGCATCGCCGCCTTGGCCGCCCGCACGGTCAAGGGCGCACTGACCGATAGCCACTGCAGGTACTGGCTCACAACTTCGTCGAGCTGTTCGTCTGGGACCGAACGATTGACGAAGCCCAGACGCGCCGCTTCCGGCCCGTCGAACTGACGTCCGGTGAACACAATGTCGGCTGCCTGCGCTGACGGCAGCACCTCCATCAGACGACGAACACTTTCGTAGCGCACGCCCAGCCCGAGCTTGGCAGCGGGCATCGCAAACCGCGCGCGGTCATTGCAAATGCGCAGATCACAGGACGCCGCAAGATACAACCCACCCCCCATGCAGATGCCACGGATCCTGGCCAAAGTGGGTTTGGCTGCGGCCAGCACGGCCGCGTAGGCCGTATCGACCGCTTCGTTATAGACGGTTGACGCATCGAGCGTGCCGCGCTTCTTTTCGAATTCGGAGATATCGGCGCCCGATACAAAAGCCTTCTCGCCATCACCTGCCAGAACGATCGCAAAGACCGATGGGTCCGCATCAAATCTGGCAATGGCCTGGGGGACGTCGCACCACATTTCATAGGTAACGGCGTTGTGGCGTTCCAGGTTGGAAAAAACAATCCAGCCGATTCCATCGGCCTGGTGAACGTTCAGGGCTGCGGCCATCGAGAGCTTCTCCAAGAATCAAAGCGGGATACGAACGAACCACTCAACCAACTTGCGACCTTGCAGGATCAGCGGGTGGACAGCCCCGCATGCCTGACCACCTTTGCCCAAACCTCGGATTCGCGCCGCATCGTGACGGCAAGCTGTTCCGGGGTATCTGGTCGGGGCTCCATTCCATGACCATGCAACTGGTCGACGACATCGGGGGCCCTGAGCGCAGCCACCAGTTCATCGACGAGCCGAGTTCGAATCGCAGCGGGCGTTTTTGCTGGCGCAACAAAGGCGTACCAGTTGACGGCATCGTAGCCGGGGAAACCGCTATCGGCCACGGTAGGCGTGTCGGGCAGGTCGCGAGCGCGCGACTGACCCGTGGTAGCCAGCGCCCGGATCCGCCCGCTGCGGATATGCGGCAATGCGCTGGGTAATGACGCCATGACGGCCGGCACCTGCCCTCCCAGCAGGTCAGCCATGGCAGGCCCCCCACCCTTGTAAGCGACATGCGGAATCTGAACGCCCGCCATCGAATTCAGCAACTCGCCTGCCAGATGGCCCGCGCTGCCGATACCAGAACTGCCATAACTTAGCTTTGAATCCCTACCCCGGGCTAACGCGAGATAGTCGGACAGCGAAGTCGCAGACACACTCGGGTGAACCACCACCACATTCGGGAACACCACGCCCATTGTGAGGGGTGCGAAATCACGCCCCACGTCGTAGCTTACTTTCTGCATGTGGGGCGTGACGGCAAAGGGTCCAACCGCCCCCAGCAAGATCGTGTAACCGTCAGGCGCAGCGGCAGCCAGTAGCTCTATCGCCACCACGCCGCCGCCACCCGATCGGTTTTCAACGACCACCTGCTGACGGGTTTGCTCGGCAAGACGCTTGGCAATAATTCGAGCAGTGATGTCGGTCCCGCCTCCCGGTGCAAATCCGACCAGGATTCGTAGCGGGCGGGTCGGAAATTCGGCCGAGGCCTGCTGCGCAGCCGCCTGCCCAGCAGTACCGAGCAGACAAAGCAGCACGCAAACAAACGCGATGACCTGGTGCTGGAATGGGCCACGGCGGCCGATCGCGCTCCACCGCGTCATTCGATCAATTGGCAACCGACACATAAACGTTTGCCCGCCGCCGGATCAGTGGCTTCGCCCCAGACGCCGCGCCAGACTCCAGCGATGCACCTCTGACGGACCGTCATAAACGCGGAACGCGCGTACGTCGCGGAATATTTTTGATACCTCGGTATCGGCTGTCAGACCCAGGCCACCCATCGCCTGCATCGAACGGTCAACCACCCGGTAAATCGCCTCCGAGCACAACACCTTGGCCATGCTGCTTTCGCGATTGCCGCGCTGTCCCTGATCGAGCAACCAGGCGGTATGCCAGATTGAGAGGCGCGCGCTGTGCAGATCGATTTCATTGTCAGCCAGGGCAAAACCGACCCCCTGGTGATCAATCAGTCGCGATCCGAACGCGCTGCGTCGATTGGCATAGTCAACGGCAATGTCATGCGCACGACGCGCAGCGCCCAGCCAACGCATGCAGTGCGTCAGCCGGGCAGGTACCAGCCTGACCTGCGCATAGCGAAACCCACCGCCCACCTCACCCAGTACGGCCGATTCGGGAACTCGCAAGTCGCGAAAGCGGACTTCCGCATGCCCCCCGCAAAAGCTTGAATCGATTGAGTCCAGTAGTCGCTCGATCTCGAACCCAGGCGTTGGCAGATCGGTCATGAACATCGTTGCGCCAACATCGCTGCCATCGACCAGCGTGCGCGCCATGATGATCGCCATGCCAGCGCCATCGGCCCCGGTGATCAGCCACTTGTGGCCGTTGATCACGAAATCGGAGCCATCGCGCACGGCCACACTCTGCAAAAGCCCAGGATCGCTGCCAGCGCCCGGTGCAGGCTCGGTCATGCAGAAACATGAACGGATCTCGGCGCTTGCAAGCCGTGACAACCAGCGCGATTGCTGCGCCTCGGTCCCCACGATTCCCATCAGATGCATATTGCCTTCGTCGGGTGCGGCACAGTGCATCGCGATGGGCCCGAGCATTGAATACCCTGCCTCTTCAAAAACCACGGCACGGCCGACATGACTGAGCGCAAGACCGCCCCAGCGTTCCTCGACCTGCGGTGCCAGCAGGCCCGCCTTGCGGGCAAGTGCATTCAACTCGCGGCGCAGGTCATCCGTGGGGCCATGCGCAGTGCGGCGGGGGTCGTTCTCAAACGGGATCACCTGGTTGCGCACGAAATCGCGGGTGCGATCGCGCAGCGACACCAGATCGGCGGGAATCGAAAAATCCATTCAGGGCTCCAATGGGCGGTGCAAAACAATACCGCCCCGGAATCTAATCCATGTTGGCGGCAGCGTCAGGCTACCGCTTCGACCTCGACCTCAACCACCAACTGGGGATGGGCCAGAAAAGGGGTTCCTACCAGGGTGGCCGCTGGACAGGTATCACCGAGAAATTCGCGATGGGCGCGCAGGTATCCTGCAATGTGAGCGGGTGCGGTGACATACGCTCTGATGCAAACCGTATGGCCAAAGCCAAGCCCGAAATGGGTAAGCGCTGCGCCGATTCGGCGAAACGCCTCCGCGGACTGTTCATAGGCGTCGTTAACCCGATGCTCAGCAACACTGCCCCCGGTTTCGAGCGCAGTGGACCCCGAGACCCACACCCGGTCGCCGACCCGAACGGCTCGGCAGTATCCCCAGGCTCGTTCGCTATCGAGTCCTGAAAAAAAATGCTCTTTCGCTTGCATGGCGACTCGCTCAGAGTGATCGGCCTGGATAAATCAGCGCGCTGCAGCTTTGGCAACCCCAAGCCTTGGGTAAGTTGCCGGATCGAAGAAGCTGGCCCCTGCCACGTACACGCGTCCGGGCGACATATCTGGAAGGGGGCCCGATTCGGCCGAGCCCTCGAACGTCAATTCAAGCTGAACACCGCTGGGATCGTAGACAAACAGTTGCCAAAGCGACGTGCCCGGCACGAGAAACTCACGCCACGGCAGCCCGAACTGGAGAAAGCGTTCGCGGAATTGATGAAACTCGGAACACGAGAGTGACACGTGATCAATTGCTGCGGTACCAGACGGCGCAAGACCATCCGCGCCCAATGCGGGCCCCCCCGCATAGATGTGCATGATTGGCTGCCCGCCCGGTATCGGGCAGGCAAGCCATGCGCCCGGATAACCGAAGTCAGGGCGAAAGACATCGCGCAGTCCGATCACATCGCAATAGAACGCCCGCGTGGCCGCGAGATCGCTGGTTTTGATGGCGATGTGAAACAGACCATTGATCACCATGACAGCGGCTCGCTCAGCATTGTCTCGACCGCGCGCGCGGCCATCACCGACACCATGTCGGCCCGGTATTCGGCGCCCGCGTGAATGTCTGCGTTCAACCCATCGGACGGAATCCGAATGCCCGCAACCGAATCAGCGGAAAGCTTTGTGGACAACGCCCGCTCCATGTCTGCAACACGGAACACCACCGGTCCGGCGCCGGTAACCGCCACGCGGATCGAATCGCCGAAATCCGCCACGTAGACGCCCACAATCGCATAGCGGGAGGCAGGGTGACGGTATTTGATGTAGGCACCCCGGCGCGGAACCTTGAACTGAATGGAGGTGATCAGTTCGTCGGCTTCAAGGGCGGTTTGAAACATGCCGAGGAAAAAATCATCGGCCGCAATACGACGCCGGTCGGTGATGACGGTAGCGTTCAGCGCCAGCACAGCCGACGGGTAATCGGCGGCCGGGTCATTGTTGGCAACCGACCCACCCATCGTTCCCATATTGCGAACCATCCGGTCGGCGATTCCGCCCGCCAGCGCTGCAAGCGAGGGCAAGGCCCGCTGCACGTCGGCCGACGCGGCCACTTCCGCGTGCCGGGTCATGGCCCCGATAGTGACGGTGCGATCGCCCACCTGAATGCCGGTCAGCGCCGGAATGGCAGCCAGATCAATCAACTCAGCGGGGTCGGCCAAACGCAGTTTCATGCTGGCGACCAGACTTTGGCCGCCTGCCAGCACCCTGGCACCGGGTTGGCTGCGCAGCCGATCGCGGGCCTGTTCAACGGTGGTGGCGCGGTGATAATCGAAGGCGTACATGGATCAGGCTCCTGGCATCAGCGTGGCGGCCTTCTTCACTGCACGGACGATATTGTGATAACCGGTGCAGCGGCAAATATTGCCGTCAAGCTGATCACGGATCTGCTCTTCGGTGGGATCAGGGATACGCTTCAGAAGATCGATCGCACTCATGACCATGCCCGGCGTGCAGTAACCGCACTGCAGCCCGTGCTCAAGATGGAAGGCCTCCTGCATTGGGTGCAGCGTACCGTCAGGCGCAGCGAGCCCTTCAATGGTGGTGATCTGCGCACCCTCGGCCTGCATGGCGAGCATGTTGCAGCTTTTGACCGCGCGGCCATTGACATGCACCGTGCATGCGCCGCACTGCGCGGTGTCACATCCAACATGGGTGCCCGTCAGCTTCAGCGTTTCTCGAATGAACTGCACAAGCAATGTGCGCTCTTCGACTTCATGGCTCACGGCCTTGCCGTTAACCGTCATCGATACACGGACTGTCATGGAATCAATTGCTCCGGAATAGTCAGAGGGCGAGTTCGCGGGCGCTGACCTCTCGCTGGAACACGTCGAGGCAGCGCGCCTTGGCGCGGGTAAATGCATCAGAGGTAAGCGTTGCCGGCGTGCGCGGGCGCGGGGCATCGAACACCACCCGCTCTGCGATGCGAGTAGGTCGACGCGTGAGCATCAGCACTTCATCGGCGAGGTAGACCGCCTCATCGAGGTCATGCGAGACCAGGATCATGGTGGTGCCGGTTGCCTCGAAAATGTCCTGCAGCTTGTCGCGCATGAAGAGCGTCATCTCATAATCGAGCGCGGAAAACGGCTCATCAAGAAACAGCACCTCGGGGTGCACGGCAAGCGAGCGCATGATTGACACCAGCTGCTGCTGCCCGCCTGACAACTCATACGGGTAGCGGTTCAGGTCGAAGCGGATGTCAAACGACTGCACCAGTTCTTCGGTGCGGGCGTTGCACTCGCCGGCCGATTTGCCCGCGATTTTCAGCGGATAGCGAATGTTGTCGATGGCCCGCTTCCAGGGAAACAGCGCATCGCGATAATTTTGGAACACGTAGCCGATCACCGTCTGGCTGAGCGGCTTGCCGTCAAACAGCACCTCGCCGCTGTCCATGGGCAGCAGCCCCGCCGCCATGTTGATCATGGTGGACTTGCCGCAGCCGTTGGGGCCAAAGATCGAGGTGATTCGCCCCTTGGGAAAATCAAGGTTGAAATTGGTGTAAAGCGGCTGGCCTGCAAAGCTCTTGGTAAGGCCACGAATGGTGATGTGCGGAACCGCATCCACCTTCGATGACACGGATGCCAGATCGGGCGACATCGCCGCGTTCATTTTCCACCCCAGTGCACAAACCGGCGCTCGATGATGATGAAAATCAGGTTAAGCCCGTAACCCAGAACGCCGGCAGAAAAAATCGTGGCATACATTTCGGGCATGTTGAAGATGGACTGCGAATTGATAACGCGTTGGCCCAGGCCATCGGTGGAGCCGATGAACATTTCCGCCACAATCACGATGACCAGCGCAAAGGACACCCCCGCGCGCATGCCAACCAGCGTTTGGGGCAGTGATTCGAGCAGCGTCACCCCCACCATCACTCGTAGTGGCGAGGCCCCCATGACCCGGGCCGCTGCCTGACGTGTTTTACGCGCGTTCATGACGCCGTAGGCAGTGTTGAATAGGATGAGTAGCCCAGCCCCGAACGCGGCGACGGCCACCTTGGTGCTTTCACCCACGCCAAGAATGACCAGAAACAGGGGGAACAGCGCCGATGCGGGCGTTGAGCGAAAGAAGTCGATTACGAACTCAAGTGACCGGTACAACCGAACCGACGACCCCAGCGCCAGCCCCAACGGTACGCAGATTCCCACCGCGATGAAAAACGCCAACAGCGTTCGACGGATGGTGATGATCGTGTCGCCGATCAACGCCCCCCCGACGAACCCATCCCAGATGGCCACGGCCGACGCCTGGGGCGACGGCAACAAGACCGGGTCAACCAACTCAAGGGCTGCAATCAGCGCCCAAAGTGCAATGAACGCGATTGCACCAACCGCGGGTGATAGCGCCGAAGCAATTCGAGCACCGAACATTGATGTCGCCTGGACTGGGTTATCGGAGGGTGACAGCCGAGACCTTAGAAGGTCTTCAGCATCGTGCGCACATCGACCTTGGTCTTGACCAGACCCGCCGCAGTCGCTTGATCAACCAGGTTCTGCAAGTCGGCGATTTCAGTGGGCTTCAGATCCTTCACCATGTTGTAGTACGACAGGGGAAAGGTCCCTGCAATAGTCGGGGAAACGTTCATGTGGGCAGACAGCAGGTCACGCGCTTTCGGATCGTTGTTGCCGTCGTTCAGCGCTTTGGCCCAGGCACGCGCAAGCCGCTCTGCAACCTGCGGACGCTCCTTCAGGAACTTGACGCTCATGACGCCACCAGCCAGCACTGCGCAGGCATCATTGCGGCCAAGCATGTACTTGGCAATCAGGCCAACTTCCAGACGACGTGCCAGGCCCTGCGACACCATCATGCTGGTAATCGGCTCAAGCGTGTAACCCGCATCGAACTGGCCGCCTTTGATCGCGCCCATGTGAACGCTCATCTGCTGTTCCTGCATCGAGTAGTCTTTCTCGTCGAGACCGACCGCCTTCAGCACGCCCTTCGCCACGAACAGATTGCCGGGCCCGGGTGCTGAAAAAATACGCTTGCCCTTGAGCTCGGACAACTTGGTGATCTTGCTGTCAGGCGGAACCACGAAGGATTCAACCTGGTGCTTCTCGTTTTGACAGTTGATTGAGAAGTACTGCAGCGTGTTGGGACGAATGGCGTTGATGTTCACGCCTTCCAGCGACAGCAGGTTGGAGGCGGTTTCGAGGTCGCCCTTTACCAGACCCTGCACGATCAGGGCATGGTTGGCCAGCGGAATGCCCTCAACCTCGAGATTCTCGGCGGCGAAGTATCCGCGCTCGCGAGCGATGAAGTAAGGCATCGCCGACGAGGCGATGAACAGACCCATCGTGACTTTGTCGCGCGCCTGAGCCTCGGCGGCACGGGGAGCCAGCGACGAGCCGGCTGCGATTGCGAGGCCCAGGGCCAGCGCAGTGAGCTTGCGGGACGAGGCGAACATAGATGAGATCCTCCGGTGTCAGGTGTTGAAAAACGATTTAGACAGGTGAGTCTGAAAACTTCCGCCGCGCACACTCGCACGATGCCCAAGTCGCGGTCAAGAACTTCATGAATCAACCCGAAATTGCAGCATGGTCTTTTGCCATCTCGCGGCCTCGAGTCTACACTCGGACTCGAACTGAGAGAGGCTTATTCAAGCAACTCGCGAGCCGATCTCAGAATCCTCTGGCAGACGCGGTTTGTAAACCGATTGGCGTTCGTTTCTGGGGCAAATGCACCGGCGGCGGGCGCCTGAGGACTGACGCGCACGGTCAATGTGCGCCCGACGCACTGCGATCGAGCCTTTGAGGGTTTCGCCCACTTTCGTTTCGTTTTTTGATGGAGTCCGGCATGCATCCAGAGGGAATCGGCGCTTCAGTTCTGCGCCGCGAAGATCGGCGGTTTTTAACCGGACGGGGTCAATATGTTTCTGACCTGTCGTTCCATGACGAACTCCATTGCGCATTCGTTCGGTCGCCGCACGCGCACGCCAGAATCCGCTCAATCGATACCACCGAGGCTCTCGCAAGTGCTGGTGTGGTGGCGGTGTATACCGGCGACGACATGGCCGCAGATCGGGTCGGCACCATGATTCCGCTCTGGCGAATTCCCGGCGTGGGCGGCAGCGTCATGAAAGAGCCTCCGCGCTGGGGCTTGTCGCGCGGCACGGCACGTCACGTCGGTGAAGCGGTCGCAATGGTGGTTGCAGCCACCCGCAACCAGGCGCTGGACGCGGCTGAAAAGGTCGCGGTCGACTGGGAGCCGCTGCAGGCCGTTGTGGATGTCCGCGACGCGGCCGCCCCCGGCGCGGTCGAACTGCATCCGGAAGCCCCCGGCAATGTGTGCGTGCAGTTTGAGCGCGGCACCCGCGCACCCGTCGATGAGGCCTTCGCTCGCGCCACGCACAAAGTGGCGGTGGACATCGTCAATCATCGAATCATCTGCGCTGCGATGGAGCCCCGGGCGGTCATCGCGCAGGCCTCCGCCACGCGCGGACTCGACGGTCACGCGGTCACCATCTGGACCGCCAGCCAGGTCCCGCATCACATCCGTAAGTTCGTGGCCGAGCAGCTTGATCTGCCGGAAAACGCGGTTCGCGTGATCGCGCCCGATGTCGGCGGGGGGTTCGGTACCAAGGGCAAACACTATCCGGAAGAAATCGTGCTCGCCTGGGCGGCCAGAAAGCTCGAGCGTCCGCTCAAGTGGGTTTCCACCCGAAGCGAGGCGTTCGTCAGCGACTATCACGCCCGTGACCACGTCACACGCGCCGAACTCGCGCTTGACGCCGACGGCCGCTTCCTCGGCCTGCGCGTATCCACGCTGGCCGCGGTGGGCGCTTATGTTTCCACCGTTGGCGCGGCAGTTCCCACCACGGTTTATACGGCGGTTTTGTCGGGCCCCTATCGCATTCCGGCCATCCATGCCGAAGTGCGCGCCATGTTTACCAATACGGTGCCCACCGACGCCTATCGGGGTGCGGGGCGACCCGAAGCGTGCTTCGTGCTTGAGCGGCTGGTCGAGGAAGCTGCGCGCAAGCTACGCATCGATCGTATGGAGCTTCGTCGCCGCAACTTCATTCCCGCCGCGGCGATGCCCTACTCCACCCCGGTTGGCCCCACGTACGACACTGGCGATTTCGTCAGGCTGTTCGACCGCGTTCTGGTGCTTGCCGATTACGCGGGCTTCGAGAAGCGTCGACGTGAGGCGCAGGCGCGCGGTCGCATCCGTGGCTTTGGCATCTGCTACTTCGTCGAAAGCTCGGGGGTCGCACCGTCAAAGTACGCGGGCATGTTCGGCGCTCGCGCAGGCTTCTTCGACTCGGCCGATATCCGCGTCGGCTGCGATGGCAGCCTGCTGGTGATGTGCGGCACACACAGCCATGGGCAGGCGCATGCCACCACGTTCGCGCAGGTGCTGGCCGACCGGATCGGCGTGCCGCTCTCCATGATCGAACTGGTTGAGGGCGATACAGGTCGTGTTCCTTACGGTACCGGTACCTTCGGTTCGCGCTCAATGGTCATAGCAGGGTCGGCGATCACCATGGCGGCCGACAAACTGCTCGCGAAAGCCAGGAAGCTGGCCGCTCATCTGCTCGAGGCTGCTGAACAGGACGTCGAGCATCGGGTAGTCGATGGCCAGGGCGAGTTCCGAGTGGCAGGCACCGATGCCGTGATCGGCTGGGCCGATGTGGCTCGCGCGGTTACCTATGCGCACAACCTGCCCCCGGGCATGGAGCCGGTGCTGCACTCCAACGCGTTCTTTGATCCTCCCAACCTAACCTGGTCCAACGGTGCCCAGGCCTGTGAGGTCGAGATCGATCCCGCCACCGGCGTCACCACGCTGATGTCGTACGTGGTGGTTGACGACATCGGAACCGTCATCAACCCGGTGGTCGTTGAAGGTCAGGTGCACGGCGCGATTGTCCAGGGTATCGGCCAGGCGATGTTCGAGCAGGCTGTGTATGACCGCGAAACCGGCCAGCTCTACACCGGCTCGTTCATGGACTACGCGATGCCGCGCGCGGATGTGCTGCCCGACTTCATTTCGGAAACCGATGAATCGCAGCCCTGCACGCACAATCCTCTGGGCGTCAAAGGCTGCGGCGAATCAGGAACCATTGGCGCTCCCGCGGCCATTACCAGCGCGATGCATGACGCGCTCATGCCCATGGGTGTCACCGATCTCGAAATGCCGTTTACCCCCGAGAAGGTCTGGCGTGCAATTCGCAATGCCAGCGCACAGAAGGCTGCCTGATGACCCACGCAGACGAACACGCGCAACTGCGCACTGAGGTCAGCCAGCGGCTGGCGGAGCTCTGCCAGTGGGCGGCTGCCCTGCGAGCCGATCAGTTGCCGCCGCGCGTGTTGTCGCAGGCTGCCCTCATTCTGGGGGACAACATTGCCGCGATGCTGTCCGCAGCCGAGGAACCCGAGCTGCGCGCCTATCACCAGCAGCTGATGGCAGTAAACGGCCCTCGCGAGGCTACGCTCTTCAGGCGCGACGCCCCTGCGGTCAGTCTGCTCGATGCGGCCGTGGGCAACGGCCTTGCAAGCACCTGGAACGAACTGGACGACGGCTACACGCGAACGGCCGTGCATCCGGGTGCGCTCAGCCAGCCGCTGATTCTGGCTGCAGCAGAGGCGGCCCGGCTGCCGCTTTCCGCGATGCTGCGTGCCACGGTAGGCGCTTACGAGATCGGCACACGGTTCGCGCGCGCCTGGCATGGCACCTTGCCGCGCCTGCATCCGCACGGCGTCTGGAATACCGTCTGCGCTGCGGCGGGGCTTGCGCTCATTCGCAACTATGACGCGGCGCTGCTGCATCGAACGCTCACCACAGCGGCCAGCATGGCCTCGCCTGGCCCGTACAGCCATCCCATTGAAGGGGCTCTGGTACGCAACGCCTGGCCCGCAGCGGGTTCATGGTTGGGCGTGTTTGCCTGTGATCTGGCAAAGCTTGGCATTACAGGCACGCCCGGGGGGCCCTACGACATCTTCACGCGTGGACTGGGTGCCCCTGCCCGACCCGACGAACTGGTGGTCGGCCTGGGCTCAGAGTGGACGACCTGCGACGGCTATCACAAGCTCTACGGCGCCTGCCACCACTCGCATGCGGCCATGGAGGCCATCGAAACCATCTTTGCCAAGCGCCCTGAACTGCGCGGCGGCAGTCGTGTCCGTCAGGTCACGGTGGAGGGTTCGTCGATGGCGATGAACTTTGATAATGCTGCGCCGGACACCACGCTGGGCGCCAAATTTTCCATCCCGCACGCGATTGCCGCCACGCTCGCGCATGGTGCGGATGCACCCGACAATTTTCTCGACGCAAGCCTGCGCGACCCGGCCATCATTGCGCTCAGACCGAAGGTCAGGCTGTCCCAGTTGCCCGAGGTCAAGCCCTGGCCGCTCGATCGCCCCGCGCGCGTCACGCTCGAACTCGACAATGGCGAGCAGCTAAGCGCTTTTTGCGAGGCGGCACTTGGCAGTCCAGCGCGTCCGCTTGAAGCAGACCGGGTGCTTGCAAAGATTCGCGAGCTGTCGAGCCGTGATGCGCCGGGCCTGGAACCGGGGGTGGTGGCGCTACGCACCCGCATTGAGTCGGGTGATTCGGCCGATTCTGGCGCCAACGGTACGACGGATCGCTGGATTGCCAGCTTCTTCGCGCAGCGCTAAGGCACCCGATTAGCGCTGCCCCGCAGAACACGCTACAAAGAAGGCCAGCGAGCCTGCCAGAGGGCGTCGCGTTCCCACTGCGCTGCCAGTGACAGCAACAGCGCGTCCTCGCCCCAGCGGCCCACCAATTGCAAGCCGTTGGGGAGCCCGTTTTCTTGGCGGCCGCAAGGTAATGCAATGGCGGGCAGGCCTGCGGCATTGGCGAATCCGGTGAACACGGCATGACCCCGGGGCCCCACGCGCTGGCCGGCAATCCATTCGGGAAACGTTTGATCGACTGGCCAGGGCCAGGCCGCGGCGGCCGGGGTCAGCAGGACATCGTGCTGTTCAAAGCAATCCCCCAGCCTTAGCTGGAGGCTCGCCATGGTTTCAAACAGATCAAACAGCGCGCTTCCTGACAATGCTGCGCCTGCAGCGGCATTGGCCTTGGCGATAGCAGAGAGTTGCCCGGGGTCAATCGCGCGGCTCCTCAGCATGCCTGCAAGACCGCATTGAGACAACATCATCCAGCGCTCGTTGATATCGTCAGCAAGATCCCAATGATCCGCTTGAGTCACCTGGTGACCCATTGCTGCAAACCGTGATGCCGCCTGCGCGATCTGCGCCGCGATCACGGGGTCAACGGGGGCGCTTCCAAACGTTGGAATGTGAAGGATTCTGAGCGGGCCAGGCGGTCGCGGCAGCGGCTCGAACGGGCGTGCGCCATTGAGTGCCTGCGATGCAGGATCGTGCGGATGCGGCGCAGACAGTGCGCGCGTGAGCAGCACCACATCCGACACCGTTCGTGCAATGGGCCCGCACACCTCGTACTGCAGGAAGAGCGGTGGTAAGCCGCCCGCCCGCGCGATTCGACCAACCGAGGGTTTGAAGCCCACCAGGCCGGTGTGCGCGGCAGGGCGCCGTGTCGAGCCCCCGCCGTCGGTGCCAAGCGCAAGCGGTGCCAGCCCGGCTGCCACGGCAGCCACCGCGCCACCACTGGATCCGCCGGCGGTCATGCCGAGATGCCACGGATTGCGTGTTGCGCCGAACACCGCGTTATCGGTGTGGCCCACCATGGCGAATTCCGAGCAGTTGGTTTTGCCGAGAATGACCGCGCCGGCAGCACGCAGGCGCGCCACGGGAAGCTCATCCACCTGCGGCACATGATTGGCAAACGCGGGGCTGCCCCAGGTGCAGCGTAAGCCTGCGACTTCAAGGTTGTCTTTGATCGTGATGGGAACGCCATCCAGCGGCCCCAAAGGCCTGCCCGCCCGCCATCTCGCTGAACTTTCCGCGGCCGCTGCACGTGCGCCCGCTTCGTCAAGCGTCACGATGGCATTGATCTTCGGATTGACCGTAGCGATGCGGTCGAGGATGACGCTCAGCGCCTCAGCGGGCGTCACGTCACCGGAGCGGAACCGATCACCGAGTTCGGTGGCGCTGAGTGTCCAGAGCGCAGGCGCTGTTGTCATCAGGAACTGAACGGGTGTTGCGCGCGTCTTACGACGGTCCGACGCGGGCAATGAGCGCAAGCAGGCCTCCGCCGGGCGGGCCCTGATGCTCGGCGCCCCCCGACACAAAGATGCGCGTATCGCCCAGAACGCCTGCAACCAGTCCGCCCACAGCGCCACGAATATGGCGCTGCGCGTGGATATCGCCGTCCTGCCACATGGTGTGGCGCTGGCCGCGGATGGCGCCGCTTGCGTCGGGCTCACATTTGACGAGCGCACAGGCAATACGAGCCAGACTGCCTGCCCGGCTGTCGCCCCGGCAATCGATTCCCAGCTGTTCAAGGCAGGCGTAGATGCCGTTGATATCAAGCGCGTCATCCATGGTGTGGTGCGCAATGACGAAATCGCTGCTCCAGCTCTCTGCATTACCGAAAACAACCACCTCATTCATGGTGACCTCAATACCGGACGAGACGCTTGCCCGGTCGCTCCAGAGGTCTGGGCGGGTCAGAAACAGCGATTCATCCACCTGCGCGGAATCGATATCGCCCAGCGCCTGCATCACACCAAAGGCGCCCGCCACGCGCGAGAGCGTCATCGACCGATTCGGATCAGCGCTTGCCAGGGCTACGCCGCGCTGTTTCGCGTCTCGTACCCCGTCCGCGGTTACGCAACCGCCCTTCACCTGAACAAAGTGGACATCTGCCGGGTCATCAATCCCGGCCTCGACCATGGCGCGCTCAACCGCCTCCGCGATCAGGGCCACCTGCGCGCGCGTGCCGATTTCCTCTGGGCGCGGCACCCGGGTGAGGGCTCGGCCGATGGCGAGGCGCTTTCCCATTGCGCCGTCTGGGGCATCAGGATGTTCAGAAGGATCGACGCAAAACACCGTGTAGTGCGGGGTGAGCACGCCCTCGGTTCCGCCCGAAAAAACAAAGGCAACCGACTTCGCGATGGCCTCGGCGGAGTGTCCCGTACGCTCGGCAAGAAGCAGGCTTAACGACTGAACCAGATAGCCGCGGGTGTAATCGTTGACGAGGCCGTTGCCTTCAGTTTTTCCAATAAAGGCGACGATCTGGGCGGGATCAATCCGGCCATCGTCGATCGCCCCGGCAAGCTGGGAAACGTCCGAGGGATCGCGCATGGTGAAGCGATGAACGCTGGCTCTCATGGCGTGGCAGTGATTTTCGGGTTGGTGGGTAGCTCAAACGCGGGTGATGTCGCGATACAACCTTTCGAGCTGCGACAAAAACGGGCGCTCAAGCTTGGCACGCGTGCCTGCCACGGGATCAGCGCCCGCCAGCAGCGTGTCGCTCGCCTCAAGAGAAAAGCTCATGGCAAATCGGATTCGCTCGTCGCGCAGCGCAGCGAACTGGTCGATCAGCTGACCGACATTGGCGTCTGCCCGGCCGAGCCCGTTCTCCAACAAGCGTGCTGCGACACAGGCGTCTTCGATCGCCTGCGTGGCACCCTGCCCCAGGGTGGGCACCATGCCGTGCGCCGCATCCCCCAGCAGCAGAACGCGTCCGCCTGACAGCGCGTACAGCGGCGGCGATTCCTGCAGCCGCGCCCAATGGATGCTGTCGACGTTCTGCCGGATCTGATCAATCATCCAGCCGCACTGCGCCGAGGGTGGCCGTGAGTCAGGCGTGTACAGGGCCGCCAGCCAGTCTCCATCGCGAGCGCTTTCCGGTACCGGGGCGCCCGGCTCGATCGGAAAGGTACCCGCAATGTAGATGGCCTCGCCCGGCACGCGGAAGGCCAGCAGCCGGTTGGGGCCATTGAACCACTGCTCGTAATCGTCGATCAGGCCGCCGGAGGTATCGGGCACCAGCAGGCGAAAGATCACCACGCCATGCTGGGTGATGTCGGGAGCGCCAGCAAGCAGCTTCCGAACCAGCGAATAACGCCCATCGCCCGCGATCAGCAGATCGATCTGGTCAATACGCGCCGGCTGCCCCGACGTATTGAATTCAAGGCTCAGCCGACCGGTTGGTGAGGTGGGGTCAACCTGCACATTCGTGATACGGGTGTCATACCGAATCAGGCCTGCAGCCTCACCCCGCAGGGCGGAGTACAGCTCAGACCAGCGAATCCGGATACCAGGGTTATCAGCGACAGACGATATCGGCAGCCGAAACAGTTCGGTTCCGTCGGTGAGCGAGATACGCCAGGTGTGCCACAGATAGCTCTTTGCAAGCACCGCGGCGTGCAACTGCGGGTCATGTTCCAACAACGCCCGGACGGCATTTGGACCGACATTCAGTCCGGTGCCCGACTCCGAATGGTCGCTTGCGGAAACCTGTTCGAGACAGACCACTTCCAGACCGGGCACCCTCGCGAGCGCTCTCGCCACGATGCAGCCTGCCACGCCCGCGCCCGCGATCACGCACTTCACGACGTCACTTTTTTTGATTGAGGAGGAACCGTGGACGATACCGTAAATTTCGCCTGGTTCGCGAGCAGGTTCGGCTAGAGGGTGCATCGCTTTCGGTACGCCAGGAGTGGGCGGGCCTGGATCAGCGAGGGGCGCGGCCCTGCTTGTTTCGCGGGCAACGAATGGAGCTCAGTGCTCTTGACGATCACTCAGGGTTGAAATTTTCGGTGCTCAGCCACGCCGGGATATCCCTCTGACCGTTGAGTACACGCCAGACGTCGATGTGGTCGTCTAACTCGACGTAAAAGATCCAATAGGGGTAGCGTTTGACCGGCCACGCGCGCAATCCCGGCAGATTCAACTCATGTGCGTAACGTGGTGAGCCTGTTTGAGGATGCCGACCAATGTGGTCGAAGGCCCTTTGCAGGAACTCAATGAAATTCAAGGCCGCTTGGTAACCCGCCCCCCGGGGGTAGTAATCAACGACATCCTCAATGTCCTTGCCCGCGACTTCTCGGGGGACGACCAGCTTGGGTTTCAAGCCGAACCGCTTTTCTTGACCCGCTCGCGTAGCGCCTTGAAGTAGTCGCCGTCCGCCGCTTTCCCAGGCCGGGACGAGGCGCCGGCGAGCAGCAGGCCGCGCAAGATCTGTCGATCCTGATCCCTGCGAATCAACTCGCGGACATACTCACTGCTTGTGCCATACCCGCGTTCAGCGACTTGCGCGTCGACAAACGACTTCAAGGTGTCCGGCAGGGAAATATTCATGGTTGTCATCGGAGCAGTCTAGTCAGCTTGGCAAATTTTGGCAAGGACTGAACTCGACTGTCTCCCAAACATCATCCCTATTGCCCGGATGAGCGAGCAGGGGCGGCGAGTCTGGCAAGCCGAGGCGAGTGGGCGCCGGGCGGAAGGGAAGCGCATGCGCTTCCCCACCAGACAGACACCTGTCTGAGCGAGCGCCAGCGAGCGAGTTTGTGTCCGTCTCCGCTCGCCGTCCACTCGCCGAGGGAACCGGCGCCATCGGCGCAGGCGCAGCCAGTCGAGCCGCCCCAACACGCCCCCTCGGCCGACGCTCCCCCCCGTTAACGCGCAGCCGCCAGCACTTCCACGCGCACCGCCTCGGTCAGTTCGGCCTTCAGCGCAGAGAACGCTGGCGTGGTCTTCACCGAGTAGTGTCTTGGGTGCGGTAACGGCACAGGTCGATCGAGTTTGATACGTCCGGGCCTTGCGCTCATCAACACCACACGACTGCCGATGAACACGGCTTCATCGATGTCGTGCGTGACGAAGAGAACGGTCTTGGCTTCGGCTTCCCAGATGCCCAGCAGCAGCTCCTGCATCAGCTCGCGCGTCTGGTGGTCAAGCGCCCCAAAGGGCTCGTCCATCAACAACATCCGCGGCGCATTGGCAAGCGCCCGTGCCAGTGCGGTTCGCTGCTGCATGCCGCCTGACAGCTGCTTCGGATAATGCTGCTCAAATCCGATCAGACCCACCTTCGCGATGAAGCTCTGTGCGATCTCAACCTGCTCGGCGCGAGGCAACCCCCGCTCACGTAGCCCAAAACACACGTTATCCAGAACATTGAGCCACGGGAACAGCGTATAGCTTTGAAACACCATGCCGCGGTCTGCACCGGGCCCGCTGATCGGCTGACCGTCCAGGCGCACCTCACCCGCGGTGGGTTGGTCCAGGCCCGCAATGATCCGCAGCAGCGTGCTTTTGCCACAGCCGCTTGGACCCAGGATGGTGACGAAGTCGTTCTCAGCCACCTCAAGGTCGGTTGCCTGAAGCGCCAGCGTGCTGCCCGATGACGACTCAAACCGCCGCTCGACCCCTCGCGCGGAAAGAATGACCGGGCGTGGCGGACTGCTATTCATCGACCCAGCATCGCCCAGGGGAACATCCTTCGGTTGGCCAGCTTGAACAGCGTGTCACTGATCAGCCCGATGACGCCAATGACAATGATGCCGAAGATGATCTGGTCGGTAGCCAGGAGCGCCTGACTGTCAGTGATCATATGGCCGATACCGCTCGAAGCCCCGATAAGCTCAGCCACGATCACATAGGTCCAGGCCCAGCCCAGTACCATGCGAAGCGTCTCGGCGATATCGGGCGCCGCGCCAGGAATCAGCACGCGCCAGATCAGCGAGCGGTCTTTGGCCCCAAGCGTGTAAGCCGCCTCCACCAGATCGCGGCGCGTGTTGCCCACGATCACGGCAATCATCAGGACCAGCTGGAAAAAACTGGCGATAAAGATCAATGCGAGCTTCTGTGCTTCGCCAATCCCAGCCCAGAGAATGAGTAATGGAATGAAGGCACTGGCTGGCAGGTACCGGGCAAAGCTGATGAAGGGCTCAAAAAACGCTTCAATCGGCTTGTAGGCACCCATTGCAACGCCAAGCGGCAGTGCAATCAGCGCGGCAATCACGAAACCGCCGACCACTCGCCAGACCGTCATGGCGATGTCGTGGGCGAAGTCCATCTCGGTGATTAAGGCATACCCCGATTTGAACATCGTGATGGGGTCAGCCAGAAAGGTTTTCGATACATACCCACCCAGCGTGGCGAATGCCCATGCCGCGAAGAACACGACAAAAAACAGGACACCCAGCACCACGCGGGTGGCGAAACTGACCGGAACAAGCGGTCTCACGAAGAACGACAGCCTGACTTACTGGATGAAGCGCGTATCGGCGAGCTTGCTCAAGTCTGGAACAGATTTGATGATGCCGGCTTCGAGCAGGATTTCGGCCGCCTTCTTGCTGAACGCCGCGTGTTCACCCGCGAAGAACTTCAGGTTTGCCGCCTTGTCCTGCCACCTGAGGTACGACTGGCTCTTTTCGAAAGCCTCGGCTGTCTGCTTGACATCGGCCCCCATGATGCCGAAGCTTTTTTGTGGCTCGGCCTTGATCATGTTGAGCGCATCAAAATACGCATCGGCTAAGGCCTTGGCCGCCTTGGGCTGCTCGGCCAAGAACTTTGGCGTGCATCCGAAGGTGTCCATGATCATCGGGTAATCAAGCGTGGTGGCCAGAATCTTGCCCGCCTCAGGCTTGGCGCGCACGGCACTCAGGAAAGGCTCGTAGGTCATCGCGGCATCCACCCCGGCGGTTCCAGCAATCATTGCATTGGCCGCCGCCTGGGGCTCCAGATTCACCACTTTCACGTCTTTCATGCTGAGGCCGTTTTCACGCAGCATCCAGGCAAGCGTGAAGTAAGGCGCCGTGCCCGGCGCGCTTGCCGCAACCGTCTTCCCCTTCAACTCTTTGATGCTGTTGATGCCGGGCTTGACCACCATACCATCGGCCCCATAGCTCTTGTCGAGCTGGAAGATCTGCGTGGTTGCAACGCCATTGGCGTTCCAGACGATCCAAGTTTCAACCGTGGTGGCCGCGCACTGAATGTCGCCCGATGCAATCGCGAGGTGGCGATCTTTCTGAGGAATCTTTCTAAGGGTGACGTCGAGCCCATGCTTTTTGAATAGACCCGCCTCCTTGGCCAGGGTGAGCGGCGCAAAGCCTGTCCACCCGGAAAGACCTACCGCAACCTTCGTTTCCTGAGCGACGGCTGAACCCGCAAACGCGCTTACCAGCGCGGCGGCCGCCAATGAAAGGCCACGTGATGCAATCGACTTCATGGAGCTCTCCCTGTGTCGTGATAAGTAAATGGAGCCAGCAGCGTCGGCAGACCCGGCAGGGCGCGAACGACCTGCGCGAGTGTACCGTCAACGACGCAGGCCGTTGCAACCTCAATGTCGGGCGACAACAGGCGGTCGGTATTCACCGCTGCGCTTTGCTGCCTGAGAAGTTCGTGCGCACGCTCCAGCGGACCAGAGCTGCGAAGCGGACGAAGAAATTCAATGCCCTGCGCGGCCGCCAGCCATTCAATCGCAACAATATGGGCGACGTTGCGCACCATGGGCTGCAGCCGGCGCGCGGCGAAGGTGGCCATGCTGACATGGTCCTCCTGATTGGCGCTGGTCGGCAGCGAATCAACACTGGCCGGATGCGCGAGCGATTTGTTTTCGCTCGCCAGCGCGGCTGCGGTGACATGCGCGATCATGAAGCCGCTGTTCAATCCGGGATCGGGACACAGAAACGGCGGCAGGCGCGAAACACTGGAATCAATCAGCATGGCGATCCGACGTTCGGCAATGGCGCCGACCTCGGCAATGGCTGTGGCCATGGAGTCTGCGGCCAATGCCACCGGCTCCGCATGAAAATTTCCGCCCGACAAAAATTCGGCAGGCGCGCCGTCGGTTCCCGGAAACACCAGCGGGTTATCGGTGACAGCATTGGCCTCGCGCAGCAATACCTCGGCGGCTGCGCGCAACTGATCGAGACACGCGCCCACCACCTGCGGCTGACAGCGCAGGCAATAGGGATCCTGAACCCGGTCATCGCCTTCGCGGTGCGAGGCCCGAATTGCGCTACCGTCAAGCAGCTTGCGTGCAATGAGGGCCACATCCCGCTGGCCGGGATGACCGCGTACCGCTTGAACCCGGGGATCAAACGGCCCGTCGCTGCCGCGCGCGGCATCCAGCGTGAGCGCGCCCGTGACCAGCGCCGCTTCGAGCACGGGTTCGAATCGAAACAGCGCATCGAGCGCCAGGGCGGTGGACACCTGGGTGCCGTTGATGAGGGCCAACCCTTCTTTCGCCGCCAGGGTAAGCGGTGCGATTCCAGCCTGCGCGAGCATCTGCGCAGCGGGCCGAGCCTGACCGTTTACCCAGAACGCACCCTCGCCCATGAGCGCCGCAGTCAGATGCGCGAGCGGGGCCAGGTCGCCCGAGGCACCCACCGACCCCTGCGAGGGAATCCACGGGACCAGGCCCTGCCGGTACACCGCAAGCAGCGTCTGGATGACCTCAATGCGAACGCCCGAGTGGCCTCGTGCAAGACCCGCCACCTTGAGCGCGATAACGAGCCATACAACGGCGGGCGACAGCGGCTCACCGACGCCCACACAGTGTGAGCGAATGAGATTGATCTGCAGCTGGGCCAGATCAGCCGCATTGATGCGATGACTGGCCAGCCGACCAAAGCCCGTGTTGACACCGTAGACGGGATCGCCTCGCGCAAGCACCTGTTCGACCGCATGGGCGGCGGCATGAATGCCCGGGATCGATGAGGGGTCGAGCTGCAACGGCAATGGCATGCCGCGGGCGCCAGCGTTGATGGCACGCAACTGCTCAAGCGACAGTTGACCGGGCGTCAGAAGCATGGGGCACTGGCGGGTGTTGGATGCGGGACCTGTTTAACCATGCCGACGCGCACGGGTCAGCCCGGCAGCATCGGCAGATCCAGCCCGTTGTCACGGGCGCTCTGGATGGCCGATTCATAGCCCGCATCTGCATGACGCATGACCCCGGTGCCCGGATCGTTCCAGAGCACGCGCTCGATACGGCGCGCTGCTGCATCGGTGCCATCACAGACAATGACCACGCCGGAATGCTGAGAGTAGCCCATGCCGACACCGCCACCGTGATGCAGACTGACCCAGGTGGCGCCACCCGCGGTATTGAGTAGCGCATTCAAGAGCGGCCAGTCGGAAACCGCATCGGAGCCATCGCGCATGGCCTCAGTTTCGCGATTGGGGCTCGCCACCGAGCCGCTATCGAGGTGGTCGCGACCGATGACAATGGGCGCCTTCAGCTCGCCGCGACGCACCATCTCGTTGAACGCAAGCCCGGCGCGATGCCGCTCACCCAGACCGATCCAGCAGATGCGGGCAGGTAGCCCCTGGAAGGCGATCCGTTCGCCTGCCATATCGAGCCAGCGATGCAGATGCGCATCGTCGGGGAAGAGCGCTTTCATTTTCGCGTCGGTACGGCGAATATCTTCGGGATCACCCGACAACGCAACCCAACGGAACGGGCCCTTGCCACGACAGAACAACGGCCGAATATAGGCCGGCACGAACCCCGGATACTCGAACGCGTCAGTGACGCCCGCATCAAACGCCACCTGGCGGATGTTGTTGCCGTAATCAACGGTGGGAATGCCCAGCCGCCGAAATTCAAGCAAGGCGCGGACATGCTGCGCGCACCCCTGCGCGGCGGCCTGACGAAGCGCTGCATGCTGCGCGGGATCAGCCTGCGCCGCATGCCACTGTGCAAGGGTCCAGCCAGGCGGCAGATAGCCGTTGATCAGGTCGTGCGCCGAAGTCTGGTCGGTGACCAGATCGGGGCGTGGCCCACCCGCCTGAGCGCGACGCGCCAGTTCGGGCAACAACTCGGCCGCATTGCCAAGAAGCACGACGGACACCGCACGACCCGCCTGGCTGTGCGCCTGCACCCTGGCCAGCGCATCGTCGAGGTCGCGCGCCTGTTCGTCAACATAGCGCGTCTTGAGTCGAAAATCGATTCGGCTTTGCTGGCACTCGATGATCAGCGAACTGGCGCCAGCGAAGCTTGCGGCAAGCGGCTGCGCACCCCCCATGCCGCCCAGACCCGCTGACAGAATCCAGCGCCCAACCAGACTGCCGTTGTAGTGTTGGCGCGCCGCCTCGACGAAAGTTTCGTAAGTGCCCTGGATGATGCCCTGGCTGCCAATGTAGATCCAGGAGCCGGCGGTCATCTGGCCATACATCATCAGGCCCTGACGATCGAGCTCGTGGAAATGCTCCCAGGTTGACCAGCGCGGCACCAGGTTCGAATTGGCGATCAGAACGCGGGGGGCATCTTCATGGGTTCGGAAGATGCCAACCGGCTTGCCGCTTTGAACGAGCAGCGACTCATCAGCCTTGAGCCTGCGAAGCGAGGACAGAATGGCCTCGAAGCTTTCCCAGTTTCGGGCTGCCTTTCCGATTCCACCATAAACCACTAACGCGTCGGGATTTTCGGCGACCTCGGGATCGAGGTTGTTCTGAATCATGCGGTAGGCGGCTTCGATCAGCCAGTTTGCGCAGCTGAGCTGTGAGCCGCGCGGAGAGCGGACCGGTCGAGGACCTGCGACAGCCGCCGAGCGATTGGCGGCGGCCAGCGCCTGAGCAGCAACGATGTCGTTCATGGCAAAGCTCCAGGGTCGGATACCGAATCCGCAGAACTCTACTTGTCTAGACAGGTCCGGGCAAGTAAATTGCAGCGATGCGAGATAACGATGTTTTGCCCGAGCGCACGCCGGCTGACTCAGACACGGTTGCCGAACCGGCTTTCGCCCGGGTCAAGCGCTATCTGAAGGCCGGACTCGCCGAGCAACGCTGGCCGCCAGGCAGCCGGCTGCCGTCAGAAGCACAGCTGGTCGCGCAATTCGGCGTCAGCCGCATGACCGCAGGCCGCGCACTTAAAGAACTTCAGGCCGAGGGCCTGATCGACCGGGTCCAGGGCTTGGGTTCATTTGCAGCGGCGCTTCATCGGGTCTCCAGCACGCTTACTATTCGTGATCTGCAGGAAGAGGTCGAGTCGCGTGGTCATCGACACCGCGCGCTGGTACAGCACCTGGCCACCGAGCGGGCCGATGCAGCGCTGGCCGCCCAACTGGGGCTTGCTAAACATAGCCGGGTGTTTCACACGCGGATTGTTCACTTTGAAAATGACGAGCCTCTGCAGTGCGAGGATCGCTTCGTGAATCCCGCCTGCGCACCCGACTATCTCGAGGCCGACTTTTCACGCATCACCCCTACCCGCTACCTGTTTCGACACACCGCGCTGTGGCGTGCGCAGTACACGATCGAGTCAGTGCTTCCCACGGCACTTGAGGCGAAACTGCTGGGAATTCGACCTGCAGACCCGTGCCTGATCATGGTCAGGCGAACGTTTTCGCGGGACGCGGTCATTACGCTCGCCCGACTCGTTCATCCGGGGTCGCGCTATCAGCTTTCGGGCGAGTTCAATCCATGACATTCAGCGCTGCCGCAGCCCCACCCATCGCAAGCGTTCGGCTGGCCGATTGCACGCCTCAGCCGTGGCGAAACGGCGGCGGCGTCACGCGTGAACTGCTCATCTGGACGCGGCCCAACCGTGTTTCATCTGAGCCCACGGGAAGCGACTGGAGCGTACGGGTCAGCGTTGCCGACATCGCACACGATGGCCCGTTCTCCAGCTTTCCGGGCATTGATCGATATTTCGCGGTCCTTGAAGGGGAAGGCGTTGAACTCGGGCTTGATGCCGGGCGAACGGCGCAGCGCCGCGACGACCCGCCGCTCTTTTTCGAGGGCGAGTCACCCGTCAGCTGCAGGCTGCTGCAAGGCCCCACGCGTGACTTGAATCTAATGGGCCGGCGCAGTCACGGTCAGCTTCTGATGCAAGAGGCCCGGCAGCACCCCCTTCTCGATGCCGGCCTGCACTGGCGTGGGGTGTTCTGTTTCGATTCGGTAACCCTCAATTTCGGACATGGCCAAAGCGATGTGGAGGTAGCCGCGGGCACGCTCTGCTGGAGCGCGACGGCGTCGGATGCGCCGTGGCGATTCGTTTGCGGTGGACGCTCGTTCTGGCTCGCGCTTGCAGACACGGAGACACTTGCATGACACGGCTCGAGCCCAAGCAGCGCACGCTCTGGCGTCACGCGCGCCTTGCCACGTTCGCCAGCCCATCGGGTTGGGACATCATCGAGCGCGGCGCCCTGATTGCTGAGGGCGATCGCATTGTCTGGGTCGGCCAGGAAGCGCAGTTGCCGGCAGCCAGCCAGGTGCACACCGAAGTCAACCTCAACGGCGCATTGGTCACGCCAGGGCTCATCGATGCCCATACGCACCTTGTCTATGGTGGCGACCGCGCCGCTGAGTTCGAACTGCGGCTGTCGGGCGCCACCTATGAGCAGATTGCGCGTGCCGGAGGCGGCATTCGATCAACCGTACGCGCCACCCGCAGCGCCGACGACGCATCGCTGCTCAGCGCCGCAGCGAACCGTGCACGCGTGTTGATGAACGAGGGCGTCACGACGGTTGAAATCAAATCGGGCTATGGGCTGGATGCCGTCCATGAAGCCCGCTGCCTTGGCGTTGCGCGCCGACTTGCCGAGCAGCTGCCGATTTCAGTGCTTACCACCTCGCTGGGTGCGCATGCCCTGCCCGATGAGTTTTCGGGACGCCCCGACGACTACATCGACGCGGTCTGCCAGTGGCTGCCGCAGCAGCACCAGGCCGGACTGGTTGATGCGGTGGATGTGTTCTGCGACACCATCGGATTCACGCCTGCGCAAACCCGCCGCGTGTTTGACGCGGCACGCGCTCTGGGTCTGCCCGTCAAACTCCACGCCGAACAGCTCAGCAACCAGGAGGGCGCCGCGCTGGCGGCAAGCTATGGCGCGCTTAGCTGTGATCACCTTGAACACCTGTCTGACACGGGACTTCGCGCAATGCGTGCTGCCGGGTCGGTGGCCATGCTGCTGCCCGGTGCCTACTATTTCATTCGGGAGACCCGGTTACCGCCGGTTCAGGCGCTGCGCGACGCAGGCGTTCCAATTGCCATCGCCACCGATCACAATCCAGGCTCATCGCCCGCGCTATCGCTCATCCTGATGCTGAACATGGCCTGCACGCTGTTTCGGCTGACACCTGAGGAAGCGTGGCGGGGCGTTACCGTGAATGCGGCGCGGGCGCTGGGGCTAACGGATCGTGGGCGACTGCAGGTGGGCCTGCGTGCCGATCTCGCACTGTGGGATGCCGAGCACCCGCGCGAGCTCGCCTATCGATTTGGTCATGCGCCCTGCCTGGGTAGCGTTCATGCAGGCCGCCCGCGCAATTCAGTGCAGCCCTTCATTCAGCCAGGCACCTGTTCATGACACTTCCCATTCAGCGCCACGCCCCCTCGACCGGGTCCAACCTGTTCACACTGCACCGTGGCACCACGCCGCTTCTGATCAGCTTTCCGCATGTCGGTACGGCCATCCCCGAGCAGTTTCGTCATCGACTCGTTGAACGGGCGCTGGCAGTTGAAGATACCGACTGGCACCTGGAGCGGCTCTACAGCTTTGCCAGGGGGCTCGGTGCGAGCCTGCTGGTGCCAGCCACCAGCCGCTACGTGATCGATCTGAACCGGCCCAGCGACAATCAGCCGATGTACCCGGGCCAAAACAATACCGAGCTCTGCCCCACCCGCTTCTTTACAGGTGAGCCGCTCTACCGCCCCGGCTGCGAGCCCGATGCCACCGAGATCCGCGAGCGCGTAGCCACCTGGTGGCAGCCCTATCATGACGCGCTCCGGGGCGAGCTGTCCCGCCTGCGGGACGCACACGGCCACGCGGTGCTGTTCGATGCGCACAGCATCAAGGGCGAACTGCCCTGGCTGTTTCCCGGACTGCTCCCCGACATGAATATCGGTACGGTGTCAGGGAGCGCCTGCGACCCATCCTTGCGGCAGGCGGTTGAGCACGTATTTGCCTCGCAAAGCGCCTACAGCTGGGTACTGGATGGCCGCTTCAAAGGCGGGCACATCACCCGCAGCTATGGGCGTCCCGCCGAGCGCATTCATGCGGTGCAGCTCGAGATGAGCTGGCGCGCCTACATGCTTGAATCCCCACCCTATGCCTGGCATGACGAACGCGCACAGGCGGTGACCCCGCTGCTTGAGCGTCTGGTGGCTGCGCTACGCAACTGGGCACCGCAATGATCAACGTGGCGCCAGCCAGCGCCCGCCCAGCTGGCACGGGCCAACGCCTGTGGGCGCCACTCGCCTGGCTGGATGGCCACTGGCAACGCCAGGTTCTGCTCGAGTCAGGACAGGACGGTTGCTGGGCTCGCATCACGCCGGGGGTGCCACAACCCGCGGACGCGCAGGCGTTAGGCGGCCCCGTGCTGCCCGCGGTTGTCAACGCGCACAGCCATGCTTTCCAGCGCGGCTTCGCAGGGCTCACCGAGCGACGCGAGCAGCCTCAGGACGATTTCTGGTCGTGGCGCGAACAGATGTATTCGCTCGCGCTTCGTGTCACCCCCACCCAGCTGCGTGCCATTGCGGCGCTGCTCTACGCCGAGCTGCTCGAAGGGGGGTATTCCCATGTCTGCGAATTTCACTACCTCCATCACGGACCCGATGGCCAGCCGTACAGCGACCGGTTTGCGATGAGTCGCGCGCTCGTCGACGCAGCGGTCGATACCGGTATCGGGCTCACCCTCCTGCCCGTCCTCTATGAACGCGCAGGCTTTCGTCAGCCGGTGCTAGGCGAGCGCCAGCGACGCTTCCGAACCACGGTTAGCGAGTTTCTCGCAATCCGCGATGAGGTGCGGCGCTGGCGGGTTCCCAACGTGTCGGCAGGAATGGCGATCCATTCGCTGCGCGCGGCCTCGCACGAGTCAATGACCGAGCTTGTGCGCGCGTGTCAGGGCGACGCCGGACCGATCCATATCCACATTGCAGAGCAGCAGGCTGAAGTCGATGACTGCCTTGCCACCACAGGACACCGTCCGCTGGCATGGCTTGCCCGCCATCTGCCCATCGATCAGCGATGGCATCTTGTGCACGCCACCCACGCTGATGCTCCTGACATCGACGCCATTGCGGCAACCGGCGCAACGGTCGTGGTGTGCCCAAGCACCGAAGCCGATCTCGGTGATGGCCGGTTTCAACTTGAAGCGTTCACGGGCAGTTCGGTGCCGTTCTCAATCGGCTCCGACAGCCATGTCTGCCGTAACTGGCCACAGGAGCTTCGCCTGCTGGAATATGGCCAGCGCCTGGCACTGCAGCGGCGCAATGTCGCAGCCTTACCCGAGCGGGGTTCGAACAGCACCGCAGAGACGCTGTTCGCGCAAGTGGGACGCGGCGGGGCGGCGGCGGCCGGTTTTTCCAGCACCGAATGGGGCCTGCGTGCCGGGGCCCGTGCCGACTGCCTCGTGCTCAATGCCCAGGCCAGTGGTCTGCTCGCGGTTGAACCCCACCACCTGCTCGATGCCGCAGTGTTCGGCTGCGACGCGCCGCCAATCGACGAAGTCTGGGTGGCAGGTCAGCGCCAGGTGTGCGGTGGCAGGCATCGCAACCGAAGCACGCTGCAGCAGCAGTTCGTACAGGCCATGCATGCGCTGACAGACGCGGGCCATTAACTGCATTCTTCGGAACGCGCGCTGCAGACGCGCGCGCACCGGACTAGGCTCAATAACCTTCAGCCTGGATTGCCCGCATGCCCCCTGCCTCACCCCCTCCGCATCATTCCACGCCTCAGCCCGACAGTTCGCACGAAGACGCGTCTGTTGATTTCGCTGGGTTGACGGGTCTGTCCCCTGGCGATTCGATGGATAGTGCGCGGCTGATGGGAGTGATTCTCGCGCTGGCAGGCGAGGTCTATGTTCTGAAGGCCGAAGTGCGCAGGATGCGAATCGCGCTCGCCGATCGACAGGTGCTCGATGAACAGGCGCTGGAACAGGCCGGCGGCAGCGTTCGGATGAACGACTGGCTCAAGCGCGAAGAAGCCGAGTTCGGTCAGGCGCTGCTGCGTCCCTTCACCCATCCCGACGAAGCGCCCAATGTCAGCGCGGCAATGCGGAGCCGCTAGCCGATGAACGCACCACACCCAGCCTCACAACCCGCATCGCGCGCCTGGCAGACCTCATTCGAAACCGAGGCCTGGCAAAGCTACCTCGCAGCGCTGAAGCGGCACTGGAGCGGCCCGCTTTATCGACAGGTGGTGACTGAGGCGCAGGCCTGCAAAGCGCAGCCACCCGCTGAACTCGAGCAGGCGATGCGCGAGCACGCCAGTTATCGGCTGTATGCCTGGCTCGAGCGCCGCCTTCAGCAGATGAAATGGTCCGGCCGCTGGGGATTCGCCACCGAAGTCGCGCGTCAGCGACCGCAGCTGGCACCGCTGCTTCAGCAGGCCGACGCCCTGTCCAATCTTTATCTCGATCCGGAGCTGGAACTGCCCCACTACGTCACCGAGACCGAAACGCATCAACAACCGGGCGGGCTCTGGCAAGACCCGGTCAATGCCTATGCGCTTGCCTGGTACACCACGGGCCTCTCGTTCGCGTTATCGAACCCCGACGAACTGGTTGATTTCTACGCGCAGCGCATCGCCGAGCGTTGTGAGCAAATTGGTCTGGCGCCGCACAGCGTTCTTGATCAGGGCTGCACGGCCGGCCGCTCCACGCGAGCGATCAAGCGTGAACTGCCTGAGGCCGAGGTATACGGCTGCGATGTCTGCGAAGGCAGCCTGCGCCTGGGCGCGCTTCGAACCATCGAAGAAAACACGCCCGTCACGCTGATTCAGTGTGCGGTTGAGTCGCTGAGCTTTCCCGACGCAAGCCTTGATGTCGTGGCCTCACACTGGCTCTGGCATGAGCTTCCCCCGCAGGCCATCCGCGAACTCATCCTGGAAGCCAGGCGGGTGCTGCGGCCGGGAGGGCTGTTGATTGCCTACGATATGTTCGAGCCCGTTGGCGCGGACATCGGTCGCTGGTTGTTAAGCGGCTACGCGGCGCGCAATAATGAACCCTATGCGCACACGCTACTCAGCTTTGACTGGCGCGCCGAGCTGGCACGGGCGGGCTTTATCGATATTCAGGCGCGCTACGGCCTGCCCCAGGATCCCGGCCCCGACATTCCCAAGTCGCTGCCCGGACAGCGCCTGCATCCCATGACCTTCATCTCTGCCGTGCGCAAAGGTCGGGCTTTTTAAGCTCGCGGCAATCGGTTTGACTCAGGAGAGCCCATGTTACTCAGCCTCAGATCATTACGAAACGCGGCAAGCGCCCTGCTCGTTGCCACCACTGCCTGCTGGGCCGCACCGGCCATTGCCCAGCCACGCGATTACCCGAATCGTCCTATCCGGGTCATCGTGCCGTTTCCGCCCGGTGGTCCCACCGACCTGATTGCACGCGCGGTGGGCACCAAGCTTACCGAGCGCTGGGGCCAGCCGGTGCTGGTCGAAAACAAGCCCGGTGGCAGCACCATCATTGGCGTTGACTTTGTGGTGAAGTCGCCGCCCGACGGCTACACGCTTCTGCTGGGGTCCAACAGCCTGTCGCTGAACCGCTTCCTGGTGGCCAAGGTTCCGTATGACGTCGATCGCGACATTGCGCCTATCATCCTGGTGGCCAAGATCTCAAACGCGCTCGTCGTCCATCCGTCAGTGCCTGTCACCAATCTGAAAGAGTTTCTCGCCTACGCGAACGCCAACCCGAACAAGCTCACCTACGGTTCCACCGGACAGGGCACAGCCACCCATCTCTTCGCCGAACTCTTCTCGATGATGACCGGCGTCAAGATGGTGCATATCCCGTATAAGGGCACCGGCCATGCGGTGGTTGATCTGGTGTCGGGTCAGATCAACCTGATGTTCGACAGCCTGTCCACCGTCATCCCCAATGAAAAAGCAGGCAAGGTACGGATGATCGGTCTGACCAACTCGCAGCGCGCGGCGGCGGCGCCTCAGTTTCCCACGCTGCACGAATTGGGCGTCACCGGCTATGAAGCCACCGGCTGGTTCGGCTTTGCCGCGCAGTCGGGAGTGCCGCGCGACATCATTGCCAAGCTCAACACTGAAATCGATCAGATCATCCGCACGCCGGAGATGCGCGAGCGACTGATCGGGTTCGGCAGCGATGTGGTGGGCGGGCCACCCGAAACCTTCAAGGCGTTCATCGCCTCAGAGGCGGAAAAGTGGGGCAAGGTGATTCAACAGGCCAACATCAAGGCCCAGTAAACAGCCCCCGCGTCACCCAAGGCCGAGCACCCCGGGGTTCATCCGGTGCTCGGCGTCAAGCGAGTCTTTCAGCCGCGCCAGGAGCGCGCGCGAACCGGCATCCAGACGTTCGGCGTGGCGATAAAAGCGGCCGGCCTGGGCGTGCACCGCATCGTGGCGCTCAAAGCAGTCACGGACTTCAGCGCGAAGCCGGGCCACCAGTTGCCGAGCGTCGTGGTTGGGCGGACGACCCGCGAACCGCTCGCGATTGCGCGCCGACAAATGCTTCAGGTGCAGCGCATCAAGCGCGTCCACCCAGAAGAACATGGGTTCGATGGTGACGAACGGACCGGGTGCTGACATCAGATACGAGTGGCGCACGCCCACGCGCGTCATCTCCGATTCGTATCGATCGAACAGCGCCTGAAGGTCATTGAGCGCCGCCTGCGCCCGCGACGGCGCCACCATGCCGTGGACGGGCACCCAACGCTCGCCGTCGATGCCGACAAACCCTCGAATCGAATACGGGCGCGCCCGCAGCGCGGTAGGCACCGTCGGTTCGATTTCGCGCGCAGACCGCATGCAACGGTCTTTGGCCAAGGCAATCATCTGCCGGGCAATCTCCTCGGTGGGGGCCTCGGCGGTGAGGTGTAGAGACCATTGCGCCTGCGCCAACTCGGCGCGCCCCCGCACCATCGAGGCCACGCCGCGAATCGCATCAAGCGCCGAGCCTGAAGCTGATACCACCGCGCCCACGGTACGGAGCGCCTCCGCTGCCTCGACCTTACCGGCCGCCTCACCGCGACTTTGATCAATCGCCATCGCGCGCGTTGCGAGCGATGCCGCGCGAAGCTCAAGCATGTCCGCCAACAGCGCTGTGACATCGGTATAGGCAAACGAAGCAAACGCTGCGGGCTGATCGCGCACCAATCGCAGAACCAGCTCGGTCTTGACGCCAAATGCACCGCAATCACCGACGAAGAGCCCGGTGAGATCAGGCCCCGCATGGCGATGAAACGGCAGTGCACCCGCGCGAGCGCCGCTGCCAGTGGTGGCCACGGACCCGTCGGCCAGCACCACCTTGAGGCCGATCACGCCCTCCATGCTGCCGGGCACGTATTGCGATGCCGCCCCACCCACGGTGGTGACCGCGCCCGAGATCGGCCCCCCCAACAGCGATCGAAGCCCATGCGGCGCAAGCGCCTCCGCGAGGCTCTGCCAGCTGACGCCGGCGCCCACCACCGCAAACAGATCGTCTGCGTGGATGTCGATCTGATTAAGCCTCGCACCGTCAATCACCACCGCAGGCGACGTTGTTGCCAGGCCTCGGGTGTAGGAAAGCCCTGCCCCACGCGCCACCACGGGAAAGTCAGCGCGCATCGCCGCCTTCACGACCGCTGCGGTCTGCTCCGTGCTGCCAGGTTGAACCAGCAGCGCAGCAGGCGGCGGTGCGGGGAAAGGAAACAGATCGGCGGACGCCGCGGCCAGTTCGCTAGGGTCGGTGATGACGCAGGCATCGCCCACCACCGCCCGCAGTTCGGCGGCTAAAGTTTCAATCGACAACATAAGCGTGGACTGTGATGTTTCAACGCTGCCATAGTAGCCGCTAACTCTGGCTACCTCATTCCAATCCATGCCTGACAGCATCCGCCACGGCGGCTCCCGCTCGATTCTGATTGCCGACGGTATTCGTTCGGCAGCTTTTCGGACCCCCGACAAAATCGCGATCACCGAAGGCGAGCGCAGCCTGTCGTATCGCAGGCTCGTCGAGCGCATCGACCGGGTATCGCACCTGGCGGTCGGACTGGGCTTGAAGCGCGGCGACTTGGTCGCCATCCAATGTCGAAATCGGCTCGAGTACCTGGAGCTGGTTGCAGGGCTCTCATCGGCAGGTGTGGCCTGCGCCACGATCGGCCCGGCCGCGCCTGCGCCAGAGGTTCGCTTCATCTGCGAAGACGCTCGAGCCCGCGTGCTGTTTGTTGACGAGGCACTGGCCGAGCAGGCGCGAAGCTGCGTGCCGCCCTCGGTCGAGCGAATCGTTGTGATGGAGCGCGATTACGAGGCGCTGCTCGGCCAGTCGAAATCGACCCGGCTCGATGCTGGCATCACTGAACACGACATCTTTGCGGTGCCCTACACCTCAGGCGCCACCGGTCGGCCGAAAGGCGTGATGCTGGCTCACCGGGGGCGCGTGCTCGCCTGCTATGCCATGGCGGCTGAGCACGGCTGCTATGGCCCCGACGATCGCGCTGTCGCCACCACGCCCATGTTTCATGGCGCGGGATTTCTGATGGCCCTGGCGCCGGTGTTCTTTGGCGGCTCGGTGGTGCTCATGCCACGCTTTGACATTGAGGCCTTGATGCAGGCCATTGAGTGCACCCGCGCGACCAGCGCCTACATGGTTCCGACCCACTTCGCAGCGCTATTTGCCGCCGGTGAACGTGCGCGGCGTTACGACGTCAGTTCGCTGAAGGCGGTCATTTCGGGCACCGCACCGCTTGCGCAATCGATGAAGGCCGAGATCATTGCCCGCTTCGGCGAGGGCAGGCTCTACGAGCGCTACGGCACCACCGAAACCAATATCGCCTGTGCGCTGCGACCGGCGGATCAGTTGCGCAAGATTGCCTGCGTCGGTCAGCCGCTCCCGGCCACCCATCTGAAAGTGCTCGATAACGAGGGCAACGACTGCCCCACTGGCGAGGTCGGCGAGCTTGCCGTGGCTTCGCCGTACCTGTTCTCGGGCTATCTGAACCTGCCCGAGGCCACTGAAAAATCGATGCAGGGAGACTGGTTTGTCACAGGCGATCTGGCCCGAATCGACGAGGAAGGCTATGTCTACCTGGTGGATCGCAAGAACGACATGATCATCAGCGGCGGCGAAAACGTGTATCCGCGCGAGGTCGAGGAAGTGCTGCTGTCTCACCCCGCGGTGGCAGAGTGCGCTGCGGCGGGTCTGCCGCATGCCTACTGGGGTGAACAGGTCACTGCATGGGTGGTGATCCGAGGCAATCTGAATATTGATTCAGAGGCACTGATCAGCCACTGCCGCGAGCGGCTTTCGCCCTACAAGGTTCCCAAGGAGATTCGACAGGTTGCCGCGCTGCCTCGCAATTCAATGGGAAAAATTCTGCGTCGGCAGTTGCGGGCGGGCTGGCCTCTAAGTTAACGTGCAGGAAAACAGGAGGGGGACGACACTATGACTACAATTACCGTCAATGGGCGCAAGCACACGGTTCAGTCGCCGCCCGACACACCACTGCTCTGGGTTCTGATCAGCGAACTGGGCCTGACCGGTCCCAAGTACGGCTGCGGGCTGGCGCAATGCGGCGCCTGCACCGTTCATCTGGGCGGCCAGGCAGTCCGCTCATGCTCGGTTCCGGTGTCTTCGATCACACAAGCTGTGGTCACTGTGGAAGGGCTGGGAACGCCTGAGCGCCCTCATCCGGTTCAGAAAGCGTTTATTGAAGCGCAGGCGGTTCAGTGCGGCTACTGCACAAACGGGATGGTCATGACCAGCGCAGCGCTGCTGGCATCCAACCCGCGTCCAACCGACGCGCAACTACGCGAAGCGCTCAACGGCAATCTGTGCCGCTGCAGCGCGCACATGCGGATCGTGGCTGCGGTACGCAAAGCCGCGGAGGTGTCAGCATGAAGCGCCGTGCCTTCCTTCAGGCGGGTGGCGCGCTCGCCATCAGCTTCACCCTGCCGCTCGAGATCCATGCGCAACCCGCACTCCCGCCGCGCTTCCAGAACATCAACGCCTGGCTGAAAGTGCATGCCGATGGGCGGGTCACGTTTCACACTGGCAAGGTTGAGCTGGGTACCGGAATCACCACTGCGTTATCGCAGCTGATTGCCGAAGAACTCGATACCTCGGTGTGGGCCATCGACCTGGTCATGGGCGATACCGAGTTATGCCCCGACCAGATTGGCACCTTCGGAAGCCTCACCATCATGCTTGCGGGCCCTCAGGTTCGTCAGGCGGCGGCCGAGGCCCGACTGGCGCTGGTCGAGCTTGCATCCAAACGCTTCAACGTTTCCAGCGATCAGATCCGCACTGCCGATGGCGCAGCGTTCGGCCCTGCGGGTGCCCGCGCCACCTACGGTGAACTGGTCGCGGGCGGCAGCCTCGACCGCCCGCTGAGTGGCAAGGTCGCGCTGAAGACGCCTGATCAGTTCAAGCTGATCGGTAAATCGATTCCGCGGGTGGAGTTGCCCGCCAAGGTGTTTGGCACGCATCGTTACATCAACCATGTGCAGGTGCCCGGCATGCTGCATGGCCGCATCATCCGGCCTGCGCTTCCCGGCGCGGAACCGCTGCGGGTCGAGCAGGGCTCGATCGCCACCATTTCCGGGGCGCGCGTCCTGAGAAAGGGACGCTTCGTCGCCGTGGTCGCCGAGCGCGAAGTCGATGCCATCCGTGCTGCCCGCGAACTCAAAGTTGAGTGGGGTCCGGCACCGGCCATGGCGCCGCATGGCAATGTGCAGGCCATGCTCAGAAGCGCCCCGGCCACCGACCGGGAACTGATCAAAACCGGCGATACCGCCCAGGCGATCGCCGCTGCACCGCGCAAGCACCAGGCCGACTACTACGTACCCTATCAGCTCCATGCATCAATCGGCCCGTCCTGCGCGGTGGCAGATGTAGGACCCGAGGGTGCGACCGTCTGGTCGGCCACACAAACCTCGTTCAACACCCGTCACAGCCTTGCGACACTGCTTGGCATGAAGCCCGAGCAGGTACGCCTGATCTGGGTCGAAGGCTCGGGCTGCTACGGCCAGAATGGGTCCGATGATGTGTCAGGCGATGCGGCGCTTCTGTCGCAGCTGGCTGGCAAGCCGGTACGGGTGCTGTGGAGCCGGCGCGATGAGCATCTGTGGGAACCCAAAGGCACGGCGATGACGATGCGGGTCAGCGCGGGGCTGGATGGCGCCGGTAACGTGGCGGGCTGGCATTACCAGGTGTGGAGTCCCAACCATGCCCTGCGTCCGTTTTTCGGCATGGCCGGCAATATGCTGGCGGGCGATGAAACCTCGATGCCGGCCAAGTATCTGCAGGCGGGCGCCGACCGGAACGCCAAGGCCACCTATGTATTTCCGGCAAACACCACCACGCTGCATCTGGTTGATCGTTCACCCATCCGATCATCGTCGCTGCGCGGTCTGGGCTCGCCGCAGAATACCTTTGCCAACGAATCATTCATCGACGAACTGGCGGCACTTGCCGGCGTGGATCCCATCGAGTATCGGATCCGGCACCTGAAAGACGAGCGCGCCATCGAGGTGCTGCGGGCGGTGCGCGAACTGGCGCGCTGGGAAACACGCCCAAGTGCCGGCAAACGCAGCGGGGTCGGCCGCGGGGTCGGCTTTGTCCAGTACGACAACGTGTCGGCCTATGTGGCGGTATCGATGGATGTTCGGGTGGATCCGCAGAGCGGGTCACTGCGCGTTCAACGGGTATGCGTGGCGCATGACTGCGGACTGGTCGTCAACCCGGATGGGGTGCGCAACCAGATCGAGGGCAATGTCATCCAGACCTTGTCGCGCGCCTTATTCGAAGAAGTGCAGTCAACCGCCCAGGGTCTGCAGAGCGTTGACTGGGCCTCTTATCCGATTCTGCGATTCACCGATCTGCCAGATGAAATCGCAATCCGGTTGATTGACCGCCCCACCGTGCGCGCAGTGGGTGCCGGCGAACCCGCGGCATCGCCCATCTTCGCGGCGCTTGCCAACGCCATCTTTGACGCAACCGGCGCGCGGCTGCGCACAGTGCCCTTCACACCCGAGCGGCTGAAAGCCGCGCTGGCTGCGCGACCGGCAGCGGCCTGAACACCGCTAGGTGCTGGACTATGCGTAGGCCGGATCGTGCGCCGGCATATGCAGGACCAGCACCTCAGCGGGCGAATCGGAAGTTCTGATTCGGCACGGCGCATGGTGAGCCGACACGAACAGGTTTTCCAGATGACCCAGGCGACGTCCGTCTCGGTCAACATTGCCCTGAATCACGATGACAAACATGGCGACAGCCGCCGGCGCGATCGGGATGTCGGTGACCGCATGGGCCGGCAATCGAATCTGATCGACCGCAAGCCCGTCGGCATCCGGTCCATGGACCGCGTGATGGACTGGCGCTTCAAGTGCGGCAAGCGCCTCAAGCGACCAGGGCTGCAGCGCCTCCGAGGCCCAATGACGCTTGGGCCCTGGTCGCAGGGCTGCCCGCTGCTGCGGCACAAACTTGGCGCCAGGATCACGGAAGGCCCGCATCGTGATGTAGTCAACGCCCTCTGGCCCGGCGACGATGGGGCCGTACCCGGTGTAGGCGCCCGCATAATGAACCGTATAGGCGCCTAAGGCCTTCGGGTTTCGGCCGATTGTTCCAGCGCCACGCGTGAACAGCTGGAACTGGTTCTGAACGTGAAAATGCGTAGGGTTCACCGTGTCAGGGAACTGCTCAACTAGGTAACACTGCGGCGTACACACCTCATCATCGGACGACCGAAAGAAATCATTCCGCCAATACTGGGTACCGTTGAACAACTGACCCTGCTTGCGGGCAGACTGAGCAAATTCACGAGTTCCGACCAACAACATGAGCAACCCTCCGATCATCGAAGCCTCGCCTGACGGCAAGGCCGACTATTCAACAAAACGCTATTGTCGCGCGAAACGAAGCGATCGGCACCTGAGGATCTCGCATCGCATTGTTGTTGCCGCCCCACTGCATGCCGATGCGCTCACACGGCTCAGTTCCCTGTTTACGGTTGCGAAGGCGCAGGACATCTCAGCGCTCGAGGTGCTGGAGTCCGCCTCGGGACTGATGCTCTCGCAGAATCATGCGTTCCCGGCAACCCGGCTGCACCAGCTTCCCCGACTGCAGGCGATCGGCCTCACAGGAAGCGGCCCGGGGCTGATCGATCTCGATGCAATGACCGAGGCCGGCATCCGTGTAACCCATGCGCCACTTGATGACACCGCCCTGATCGCGGGCGCCTTGTGGCGAAGCCTCGAGCGAACCCTGAATCACCATGCACTTGATCAGAAAGAGCGTGGCGACGGCATCAACGGCCCGCTCCGCCTTCGGTTCACGGGGCACGATGCGCTGACCGACACCCTGGCCCGGCGCGCGCGCGAAGCTGGATTCAGCGTTGAAAGGCAGCGGCCCGGGCAGTCGACGCCAGCCGACGCAGGGGACGCGTGTTTTCTGGTCAGGGTTGCCGATGGCGAGTACGCGCAGCACGCAGGTCCGCCCCACATCATTGATTTACGTGACGACCGGCGCGCGCTGTCACACCGGGGCGCTATCGACGCACTGCGTGACGGCCTGGCGGTAGACGGCCTGATTGCCGCGATGGGAATCGGCCGCGACGGCTTTCACCCGCGCTTTTTGCTCAACCCCGACGTCTGCCCAATGTCCTGCTGCTGACGCATGCCGTCGCGGCGGCTGCCCGATGGGCGAACGCCAGTGCGATCGGCGGTGGCAATACGCTCGACCACCTGGCGCTGCACCATCTGCATGTGCGCCTGCATGGCCTGCGCTGCCGCTTCCGGGTCACGAAGCGCGATGGCCTGCGCCACACGCTGATGTTCGGCATCGCGCTGGCGAAGACGATCGGCGGGGCGCTCGCGCACCGGGCTGAGATGCAGGCGTGCGTCGCGACCGACCTGACGCAGGAGCGCGTACAAATCGGCGGCCAGCCGATTGCCGGTGGCGGCGGCGATTGCGGTGTGAAAGTCGAGATCGGCGCTCGCGCTCTGCTGCTCGGCCAGCGTGATGGAGGCGCGTTGGATGCGCCGAACATCGATAGGCGTGGCGCGCACCGCCGCCATTCGAGCAAGCGCAGGCTCAAGAACCGCTCGCAGCTCCGCCACTTCAATTGGATTGGTTCGGCGGACCAGCGATTTGGCACTGCGGCCGAGCCCCCGGGGGCTCTGGCTGACACCAAGCTCGCCCCGCTCGCGCAACTCGGCCAAGGCGCGCCGCAACTGATGCCGCGTCACCCCAAGCTCAGCGGCCAGATCACGTTCTGACGGCAAGGCGCCACCGCGCGACACGCGATCGCGAAGTTGAGACAGCAACGCGAGGTAGCCGGAATCAACGGCGGGAATACGATGCACAGTCATGCTGAGAATTATCCAACCGATTCAACCAAAATGACAGCTGGGTGTTTCGAAAACTGGCCGACTATCCTTTGCTTGTCGTTGCAGGCTTACTACTTTCGAACTAGTCTTCACACACTGGTCGCAACCGGTTGACGGAGATTGGAATGGGCGAAATGGGTGAAGGCACGGCGATCACGCCTAACGCGGATGAGCTGCGCGACATGTATGCGCGCATACACGAAAAAAATCTGTTCCCCTTCTGGGCCCAACGCTCGGATGTTGAGCACGACGAGATTCGTCAACTGATGGCGGGGGCCCGTGCGCAGCCGTTCCACTGGAGCTACACACGCGACCTGGAAGCGCTGATGCTGCAGTCAGCGCGGCTCATCAACACCGGAAGCTCAGACCGCCGCTCGCTGATTCTGGTCAACCCGGGGCTGCGCCCGCGACGCGCCACGGTGACCACGATGTACACCGCCTACCGGATCAACGATCCCAATGAAATGATGCCGCCGCACAAGCACACAGCGAGCGCGATTCGGCTGGGTCTTATCGGAGCAGAAAACTTCACCGGCGTCGAAGGCGAGGACATCGTGTTCGGGCACGGTGACATGGTGCTGACACCGGTTGAAACCTGGCATAACCACGGCTGCGTGGGCAATGAGCCAGCGCTGAATCTGTCGGTACTGGACTACCCCCTGGTCGAAGTGCTGAACGCCCTCGAATTTGGACACGACTATCAGGAAGACGGCGTTCGCAAGCGCCAGCAGACCGCGCGGTTCTCCCCCGACTACAGCCGCAAGATTTATGGCACCGGCGGCGCCACCGCGCGCTTTGTCAGCCACGCGCGCGGGGTCGGTGCATCCTCGCCCATGTACGTCTATCGCTACGACATGATGCGTGAGGTACTGGAGCGCAATCGCGATGCGGAAAGCCTGGAAGGGCTGGTGGTGGAGTACACCGACCCCATCCGCGGCGGCCCGGTATTCAAAACCATGACGTTCTTTTTGCAGATGCTGCGGCCCGGCGAGAAAACCGCGCCAATCAGCCAGAACGCAAGCCTGCTGATCTCGCCTCTGGAAGGCCGGGCAATCTGTCGGGTGGACGATCAGCATGTATACGACGCCGAGTTCCGCGACACGATCGCGGTGCCTGGCAACCACTGGATGACGCTCGAGAATCCCAGCACCACCACCCCCGCCATCCTGTTCATTGCAAGCGATGAACCCGCGCTTGCGGCATTCGGGTTGCTGCGGCGTGTGGCGCGTACGCCGGGCGGCGACATTGTGAAGCTCGGGTAAGCCGCCCGTGGCCCGCGCCTTCAACACCCGACTGGTCTCGCACATCGACTGCCACGGTGGCGGTCAGGCATGGGTCGACGGCACTACGCTGTATGTGTCGGCGATGCGTCCGCCTGACGGCACGTCAATTTACGACGTCGCGGACCCGCGCAACCCGAAGCTGCTTGCCACCCTGAAGGTGCCCATGGGCTGGCACTCGCACAAGGTGCGCGCGCAAAACGGTCTGATGATCGTGAACTATGAAAAATTCCGGGAAGGCGCCGACGGCTTTGGCGGCGGACTGGGAATTTTCGATGTTAGCAATCCGGCCAAGCCCAAACTCATCACCCACTGGAAGGTGAGCAACAGCATCGGCGGTGGCGTGCACCGCTTCAGCTTCGATGGCCGCTATGCCTACATCTCTCCCACAGCGGAGGGCTATGTTGGCAACATCACCATGATTCTTGATCTTGCTGATCCCGCGCGGCCGCAGGAAGTTGGCCGCTGGTGGATCCCCGGCCAGCACATTGCGGGAGGCGAGCACTATCCCTGGGACAACTACGCAAGGCCGCGCTGCCACCACCCGCTGCGTCAGGGCGACCGGCTCTATGTGTCGTACTGGCATCACGGCTTTTACATTCTCGACATCGCCGACATGTCGCGGCCCAAGCTGATCGCGGGCATCAATCCCGGCCCGGCCGATCCTCATCCCACGCACACCGCGCTGCCCATTCCGTTTCAGCTGAAAGGCCGCGACATCCTGGTGGTGGCCGATGAAGACGTGGCAAAGCTGCGACCCTCACCGCCCGCCTACACCTGGATTTACGACATCAGCGACGAAGCACAACCGCTTCCCATCGCCACCTTCCAGGTCGATGGCATTGATCCTGACGGCGCGCCGCAGGAACAGATGACGGGTTGCCACCAGCCCTCTGAGCGCTTCAACGGAACGATCATTCCGTTTGCCTGGTTCGCCCAGGGCTTGCGGCTGATCGACATCGCAGATCCGTTCCGGCCGAAGGAGGTGGGCTTCTATGAACCCGATCCGCCGGAAGGCTGCCGCCGCGCGTCGTCCAACGATGTAACCATCGATGACCGGGGCCTGGTGTATCTGATTGACCGGCAGCAGGGGCTGGACATCATTGAATGTTTCCCGAGGTAGATCATTGCCATGAGCGCCATTCAGACGTTTGGAAAGAAGAACCCCAATCTGCCCTTTCACCCGGCAGTCCGCGCAGGCGACTTTGTATTCCTGTCAGGCCAGGTTGCCAAGGATGAAAACGGCAACATGGTGTCAGGCACCATCGAGCAGGAAACACATGCCACGCTTCTCGCCTGCCAAAGGATCCTGGCACTGGCCGGCTGCAGCTTCGATGATGTGGTGAAGGTGACCACGTTTCTGGAAGATGCACGCGACTTTGGTCGCTACAACGGTGTCTTCAAAGAGTATTTCCCCGAGGGCCGGCTGGCACGCACCACCGTTGAAGCGCGCGCCGTGATCAGCACCAGGATCGAGATTGAAATGGTGGCGTACAAGCCGCTGCCGCCCGCCTGATCGCTACGTTTTCACCCACTTGTGCGCCGCGCATACCGGCGAACGGAGATCCGCATGTATCAACTGCTGGGCCGGGCCACTTCCGGCAATGTTCAAAAAGTGATGTTCTTGCTCGAAGAGCTTGGCGTTTCCTACGAGCGCCAGGACTATGGCCGTCAATTCGAGAACACCACCACCGCCGACTATCTGGCCATGACACCCACCGCCAAGGTGCCCACGCTGAAGGACGGCAACGTCTCAATCTGGGAATCGCACTCGATCCTGCGATATGTGGCGGCCAAGGAAAAAGCGGCCAACCTCTATCCCACCGATCTGGCAGCGCGCAGCCAGGTTGATCGCTGGATGGACTGGACGCTCGCCTCGCTCAACCCGGTCTTCCTCGCCGGCTTTCGCGATGCGAAGAAGCCCGAGGCCGAGCGCGCACCCGACACCGCCAAGAACCTCGCAGCGGAACTGAAGATCCTCGAGGGCCAACTGGCCAAAACGCCCTGGATTGCGGGTGAGGCCATGACCATCGCCGATATGGCGCTCGGGCCGGTCGTTCGTCGCTGTGTGGCCTTTCCTTTTGGATTGCCACCCACGCCTGCCATCGCCGCGTGGCTCGAGCGACTGAACGCGCGCCCCGCCTTCCGTACCGCCACCGCCGCGGGCTGAGCAGGCGCCTGGCATGGGTGAGCGCGCCACTTTTGACTACGTGATCGTCGGCGCCGGCTCCGCCGGATGCGTGCTGGCGAACCGCCTCACCGAGACACCCGGCGTGCGGGTGCTGCTGCTTGAAGCGGGCGATTGGGATCGCGACCCCTGGATCCATATTCCATTTGGCTGGGGCCGCATTCTGGGCAAGCGCCTGCATGACTG
This sequence comes from Betaproteobacteria bacterium, assembly GCA_016868375.1. Lineage (GTDB taxonomy): Bacteria > Pseudomonadota > Gammaproteobacteria > Burkholderiales > Burkholderiaceae_E > SYIM01. The sequence goes on from VGHA01000003.1 coordinate 58,650, forward strand.
GGGCTATTTTGCAGAGCCCCAGGAAAACCTGAACGGCCGCGCGGTGGAGTGCGCCCGGGGTCGTGTCATCGGCGGCTCATCCTCGATCAACGCGATGGCCTGGGTCCGGGGCCACCGCGTCGACTACGACCGTTGGGCGGCCTCAGGTCTTTCCGGATGGTCGTATGCCGACGTCCTGCCCTACTTCCGGCGCACCGAAAGCTGGGAGGGCGGCGAATCATCCTGGCGCGGTGGCAGCGGGCCGGTTGCCGTACGCGAGAACCGCTACGCCGACCCTTTGTTCGATGCCTTCTTCGAAGCTGCGACAAGTGCCGGGCATCCGATCACCCCTGACTACAACGGTGCGCAGCAGGAAGGCTTCGGCCTGTTCCAGTGCTCGATCCGCAACAACCGTCGAGCCAGTTCCTCCAGCGCCTACCTGCGGCCAGCGCTTGATCGGCCAGGCCTCACGGTCAAGGTTCGCGCGCTCGCCTCGCGCGTGCTTTTTGAGGGCCGGCGCGCAGTGGGCATCGAATATCTGCAGGACGGTCAGACGCACTCGGTCCATGCCGAGCGCGAGGTGCTGCTGGCCGGTGGCGTCATCAACACGCCGCAGTTATTGATGCTCTCGGGGGTTGGCGCGCCTGAAGATCTTCGCGAACACGACATCGCACTGCACACCGCCCTCCCGGGGGTCGGGCGCAATCTGCAGGATCATGTCATGGCGCCCATTCCCTATCGGCGCCGCGATCCAGGTCCGTTCCAATACAACATGCGGGCCGACCGAATTGTTCGGCATCTGTTCAGCGCGCATTTCCTCGGGCAAGGCTATGCCACCGACCTGCCCGCGCCGCTGACAGCCTTCCTGCGCACCTCTGATGCAGAGCCCGTACCCAACGTTCAGCTGCTGTTTCATGGCGGACCGCTGAACGCCACGCCCTGGTTGCCGCCTTTCCGGAAACCATTCGACGATGGGTTTTCAACGGTGGCCATCGTGCTGCGGCCCCATAGCCGGGGCCGGCTTGAGCTCGCGTCCAAAGACCCGCGTCAGGCAATTCGAATCCGACAGAATTTTTTAAGTGCCGAGCACGACTGGCAAACGCTTCGGGCGGGCATTCGGCTGGCACGCAATTTGGGCGAACAGCCGGCGCTGGAGCGATTTGTGGCAGCCGAACGTGCCCCCGGCGCAGGCAAGACCAGTGATGCCGATCTGGACGCTCATATCCGCGCGGTCTCGATCACGGTCCACCACCCGCTTGGAACCTGCCGCATGGGCACCGAGGGCGACGCTGATGCGGTGGTTGACCCGCACTGCCGCGTGTATGGCATTGAGGGACTGCGGGTCATCGATGCGTCTGTCATGCCCAGCCTGATTGGCGGCAACATCAATGCGGCCGTGATGATGATCGCTGAGCGCACGTCTGACCTGATTCGCGGCCAAGCTGTGCTGGCCCCCGAGCATCCGCAACACACCCCACACCACGCTGCCTGACCCTGACAAGAAGCCCCACCCGGCAAGGAGAAGATGATGAAGTTTCTGCGTAAAAGCGCCCTCGCGCTGCTCGCCGCCGCACTGATCGCCCCCGTCCAGGCGCAAACGGTCACCATGAAGATGGCAAGCGCCACCATCAACGACGTGCAGCATGAATGGCTGCGCCGCTTCGAGGCTGAACTCAAGCCACGCGCGGGTGATCGCATCAAAGTCGAGATCTATCCGGCCAGTCAGCTGGGTGCGATTCCGCGAATGGTTGAAGGTGTCGTACTCGGCAACATCGAGGCCTTCGTGACCCCCACCTCGTTTCTGGTGGGAACCGAGGCCAAGTTCCAGGCGCTGGACGCCATCGGTCTGTTTGAATCGCCTGAGCACCTTAGCCGCGTGCTGGGCGACGCCAGCTATCGCCCGCGTGCACTGGCCATTGGCGAGGGCAAGGGCGTAAAGGGCATCGGCATCTTCTATAACAGCCCGGTCGTGGTCCTGTCGCGCAAACCGATTCGAACGATCGCCGACTTCAAGGGCCAGAAAATCCGCGTGTTCGCCACGCCGCTCCAGATTGAGCCCATGAAGGCGCTGGGCGCAACGCCGGTACCCATGGCCTTGAATGAAGTGCTGCCCGCGCTGCAAAGCGGCGCGATCGACGGCCTGCTTGCAGGCATTCCTGTGCTTACGCCGATGAAGTTCTACGACGCAGCCAAAGCGGTTACCGAGATTCATCCTGGCATCGTGGTGTCCACCGTGGTGGTCAATCGCAAATGGTTTCAGAGCCTGCCTGCCGACCTGCAAAAGGCAATTGACGAGGCGGGTGCAGCGGTCGACAAGGTCTCGTTCGGCTTCGCCTCCGACACCATCAAGCGCGCCAACGACGGCTGGACCAAGAACGGTGGGCAGCTGCTTAAGCTGCCGGCTGCCGAACAGGCCAAGATGATGACTGATCTGCGCAAGCTCGGCAGCGATCTGTTGTCGAAGAACCCTGCGGTACAGGCTGAGTACGACGCGCTCGTGCAGGTCGCCGACCGCCTCAAGTGAGGCACGCCTAATGGAGCGCGCGCTCGAGCGTCTGGCCGACGCGCTGCTCACCGGTCTGGGCCTGCTGGTCATTGCCGCGGTATGCCTCAATTTCGCCAATGTCATGGGCCGCTATGTATTCGGGCAGGCGATATTCGGAGCAGACGAAATCCAGACCTACATGATGGTCTGGATGGCGTTTCTGGGCGCGGTGATCGTAGGCTGGCGAAACGCGCACTTGCGGATGGACGTTCTGGTGCGCGCGCTTCCGCCTTGGCTCAAGGTTGCACTGCGCATTCTTGAGTTGACCCTGCTCGCGGCGACCACCGTACTGGTCGCCATACAGTCCTGGAAGTTTGTGATCACGATGGCCGAGCTTGATCGGCGCAGCGACGCTGCCGACATCCCCATGGCGATTCCACATGCTGCGGTGGCCATCGGCTTTACGCTGATCGCGGCTGGCGCGCTGTGGCATCTTGTTGCAAGGCGCTGGAACACGCCCGCCAGCGACCAGGATCCAACATGAGCTTTGCGCTGGGCTTTCTGCCGATTGCGCTGCTGCTCGCAGGCTTTCCCATCTATCTGGTGCTGCTGTCATCGAGCGCCGTGGCGCTGGTGTTCTTTTCGAACACGCCGTTAAACATCATTCATCAGACGATGTTTGGTTCGATCGACGCGTTTGCGCTGCTTGCGGTGCCGTTCTTCATTTACGCAGGCGAACTGATGGGCCGGGGCAGCGTTGCGCAGCGACTGGTCGACGCGGTTCAGGCGGGTGTGGGCAATGTTCGCGGCAGCCTTGGCGTAACCACCGTGGGTACCTCGGCCATCTTCGGCGCCATCTCAGGCGTGAGCGCGGCCACGGTTGCAACGGTGGGCCGAATCATGGTGCCGGCCATGCGCCGCGCCAAATACCCCGAGCATTTTTCGGCCGGGCTCATCACCGCGGTGGGCGCCATCGACATCATCATTCCACCCAGCGTACCCATGATTGTTTACGGCGTCGCGGCACAGGAAAGCGTTCCGCGCCTGTATGCGGCCGGCATTTTCCCGGGCCTACTGATCGGGTTGATGCTGGCGCTTTACGTGATCTGGTATGCGCGCCGGGCCGGAATCCCCGGTGGCGCGCCGTTCGAGATGGGTCGGTTCTTTGGCGCGCTGCGCCGCGGGCTGTGGGCGCTTGGCGCACCCGTCATCATTCTGGGCGGCATTTACGGCGGCGTGTTTTCGCCCACCGAAGCGGCTGCGGTGGCGTGCGTGTACGCAGCGCTGGTAACCAAATTCATTTATCGGGAGTTGTCGTGGCGCGACATCATTCAGGCAGCCAGCCAGACCGCTTATTTCACCGCGCAGATTTTGATTGTGGTTGCCTGCGCCAGTGTTTTCGCCTGGCTGCTTACGGTGAATCAGGTTCCCGCCGCATTGGTTGGATGGTTGCAGGCGCTGGAACTGTCTACCTGGCAGGTGCTGCTCGCGCTTAACATCTTGCTGCTTCTGGTGGGCTGCTTCATTGACCCGCTGTCGGCAATCCTGATTCTTACCCCGCTGCTGATGCCCATCGTGCAGTCAGCAGGCATTCATCCTGTGCACTTCGGCATCGTGCTCACGGTGAACCTCGCCATCGGCCTTTTCCACCCGCCATTTGGCATCAATATTTTTGTTGCGCAATCGGTGCTGGGTCTGCCATTGAACGTGATCTATCGCGGCATCGTGCCTTTCCTGTTCATTTATCTGATCGCGCTGGCGCTGATCACCTATATCCCGGTGATTTCACTGGCCGGCATGCGTCTGTTCTTCTGAACCCTGTTTAAGCGGAGGTCGTGATGACTGAACATGATTCCCCGGTATCCCCATCAGCTGTGACAAATCATGTCTCGACGGGTCGCCGTACAACACTGAAAGCCATCGCATCGCTAGCGGCTGCGGGCAGTGCTGCCGCCATCACGCAACGCGCTCAGGCGCAATCCTGGCCAGCGCGTCCGGTGCGCTGGGTGCTTCCCTCTGCGGCAGGGTCGGCGCCTGACATCATTGCCCGCATGCTGTCAGACAAGCTGTCTGCGGCGTTGGGGCAGCAGGTCATCATTGACAACCGGCCGGGCGCCGCCGGCAACATCGCTGCACAGACGGTCGCCCGATCCGCGCCAGATGGCTACACCTTCCTGTTCGGCCAGGCGTCCACGCTCGCGGTCAATCCGTACACTTTCAAGTCCACCGGTTTTGACGCCGACCGCGACTTCGCTGCGGTCATCAATATTGGCGTCAGCCCCTTCATGTTTGCGGTGACACCCTCGCTCAAAGCCGAGACGATGGCCGAACTGATCGCGCTGGCTCGGGCAGAGCCCGGCAAGCTGTCGTTTGCAACCTCGGCCTCACGCAACCTGTCGCATATCAGCGGCGAAATGCTGAAGGCGACCGCTGGCATCAACATGGTCCATGTGCCCTACAAAGGCAGCCAGCAGGCCGCTGCCGACACGGTGGCTGGGCTTACCCACCTCTACATCGACAGCATCCCGGCCATGTCGAGCTACGCACAAAGCGGACGGCTGCGCGTAATCGGCGTGTCAGCGCGGTCCCGCGTTCCAGGCTTCGAGGCCGTTCCCACCGTCAATGAGACCCTGCCTGGTTTCGAGGCGGTGGGCTGGTTTGCGGTGGTTGCCCCCGCCGGTACACCCGCCGACATCATCGAGCGCACCAATCGCGAGCTCAATGCGATCCTCGCCCAGCCCGAGGTCGGCCAACGGATGCGGGGCTTCGGAATGTTTGATTTCGGCGGCAGTTCCGCCGACCTCGACCGATTCATGAAGTCCGAACGCGCCAAATGGGCACGCGTGATGCGCGAGGCACGAATCGAACCCGAGTAATCCAGTATCGAACCCTTCGCGCTCCATCAGGTAATATCGCCTGACTTCACAAAAATTCCAGGGAGACGCGACATGATCCAACGCACTCTGCGGCTTGCCGGTCTGGCATCCGCGCTGACAGCACTCGCTTTATCGGCGCCAGCCTCAGCGCAAATCAAGATTGGCTTCATGGCCACCATGTCAGGCCCGGCGGCAACGCTGGGCCAAGACCAGCTTGATGGATTCATGCTCGGCATCGAACACGCCGGCGGCAGGCTGGGCGGGCAGGCCGTCACCATCATTCGCGAAGACGATCAACTCAAGGTTGACGTGGGTGTTCAGTCCATCCAGAAGCTTATCGAGAAAGACAAGGTTGACCTAATCACGGGCGTCACGTTTTCAAACGTAATGATGGCCGTCGCCAAGCCGCTGGCAGATGCCAACATGATCTTCATCGGATCCAACGCGGGCCCGGGCCCGTTGGCTGGCCCGCAGTGCAATCAGAATTTTTTCTTCACGTCCTGGCAAAACGATGCGCAGTCCGAGGTCATGGGCAAATTTGCCGCCGACCGCGGCTACAAACGCGTCTACGTCATGGCTCCCAACTATCAGGCGGGCAAAGACTTTGTATCGGGCTTCAAACGCTTCTATCCCACGCCGCTGGTGGGCGAGGTGTACACGCAGCTCAACCAGCCTGATTACTCCGCTGAAATCGCGCAGATGATGGCGGCCAAGCCCGATGCACTCTACGTGTTCTATCCTGGCGGCATGGGTGTGGCGTTCGTGCGGCAGATGCGGCAGGCGGGCGCCCTGGGCAAGGTTCCATTGCTCTCAACCAGCACCACCGACGGCTCCACCCTGCCCGCGCTCAAGGAAACCGCGCTGGGCGTGCTCTCGGGCACCTTCTGGGGCCCCGACTTCCCCAACCCGGTCAGCCAAAAATTCGTCGCCGACTTCCGCGCCAAGTACAAGCGCATCCCGTCTCAGTACGCCGCCCAGGCCTACGACGCAGCCCTGTTGCTTGACAGCGCGCTGAAAAAAACCGGCGGCAAGGTCGATGACAAAGCGGCGCTTCGGGCAGCGCTTCGCCAGGCCGATTTCAAATCGCTGCGCGGCAACTTCAAGTTCAGCGCAAACGGCTTCCCGGTTCAGGACATGCATGTGTTCGAGGTTGCCAAAGACAGCACGGGCGAGGTGTCGCTCAAGACTATTGCCACACCGTTGAAAGCGCACGCCGACGCCTATGTGTCGCAGTGCCCGCTGAAGTAATCAGCCTTCAACGTCAGGCATTCGGCGGGCCCTGTCAGGGCCTGCCCTCTGCCAACACCGCGCACGCGCGACGCGTCCCCGCATGAGTCTCTTTATCGCCCAGCTGCTGAATGGCCTTCAGTTCGGCATCCTGCTGTTTCTGCTGGCGGCCGGCCTGACGCTGGTGTTTGGCATCATGAGCTTCATCAATCTCGCGCATGGCGTGCTGTACATGCTGGGCGCGTATTTTGCGGCTGCCGCGTTTGCGCTTACCCAGTCGTTTCTGCTGGGCGTTATCGTTGCCACGGTCGGCGTGTTTCTGGTGGCCGCAGCGGCGGATCGGCTTGGCCTCTCCGTGCTTCATCGGCGTGACCACCTTGACCAGGTGCTCGCCACCTTCGGCATCGTCATTTTCTGTAACGAACTGGTGCGCTGGATCTGGGGCAATGCGCCGGTGTTCATGGACACGCCCGCCGCGCTGTCCGATTCGCTGGACATCTTCGGCTTCATCTATCCCGCTTACCGGTTGGTCATTCTGGCTGCAGGGCTGGTCGTTGCCGTGGGCCTTTACTGGCTGATCGAGCGCACCCGCATCGGCATGCTGATTCGCGCGGGTGCCAGCAATCGCGTCATGGTGTCGGCGTTGGGCGTCAACATCGGTTGGCTCAATGTGTTCATCTTTGCGTTGGGTGGCGGACTCGCGGGGCTGGCGGGCGCGCTCATCGGACCCATCACCTCGGTACAGCCTGGCATGGGCGACGGCGTACTGATCCTGACCCTGGTGGTCATCGTGATCGGCGGTATCGGTTCAATACGTGGGGCGTTTCTGGGCGCGCTCATCGTGGGCCTGGTTGATACGCTGGGCAGAATCTATCTGCCGATGCTGTTGCGAAACATCGCCGATCCATCGGTGGCCAATGCGGTGGGCCCGGCGCTGGCTTCAATCGGCGTGTATCTGCTGATGGCCGTTGTGCTGGCCTTCAAACCCGACGGACTGTTCCCGGTCCGGCGTCGTCAAGGCTGAAGGTCGATACCGCTCATGCACCGGCTCCGTGTTCCGCTGATGGTGTTGATCCTGATTGCGTTTGCGCTGGTGCCGGTTTATTGCTGGTGGGTGGACAGCGTTTATCCGCTTACCTTGTTTGGACGCATTCTGGTGTTCGCGCTGGCGGCGCTAGGCCTGAACCTGGCGCTGGGTTTTGGCGGCATGGTCAGCCTGGGTCACGCGATGTACATCGGATTTGGCGCCTATGCGGTGGGCATCGGATCGGCGCTTGGGCTTGAGTCAGGGGCCCTGCAGATCCTCCTGGCAATGCTGATCACCGCGCTCATCGCAGCGCCGCTGGGCTGGATTGCGCTACGCACCCAGGGCATCGCGTTCATCATGATCACGCTCGCCTTCGCGCAGCTTTTCTACTACGTGTTCATCAGCCTGCGGATGTTCGGCGGCGACGATGGCATGACCATTCAAAAGCTCAGCGCCTGGGGAGCGCTTACCGGCAACAAGGTCGCCATCTATCTGTCGCTGGTCGCCGCGCTGGTGCTGGCGATCTGGGGCATCAGCCGCACGGTTCAGTCGCGATTCGGTCTGGTGCTGCGCGCCACGATGGTGTCCGAGCGCCGCGTGAATGCGGTGGGCACGCCCAGTCTGCCGTATCGGCTCGCAGCCTATGTCATCTCCGCCGAACTGTGCGCAGTCGCGGGCTACTTTCTGGCCAATCTCACCAGCTTCGTGTCGCCCGCCTACATGGCCTGGACGCTGTCGGGCGAGCTGATCGTCATGGCACTTCTGGGTGGCTCGGCCACCGTGTTTGGGCCGGTTGTGGGGGCGCTGGCGCTGCTGCTGCTCGAAGAGGGCCTCAAGGCGTTCACCGATCGCTGGGCCCTTATTCTGGGACCCATCATTGTGCTGATCGTGGTCTTTTTGCGGCAGGGAATCTGGGGGCTGCTGTCAGACCCCTCTGAGAAGCCGCCAGGCGGCTCGGGAGGCGCGCACGGATGAGCGCACCGTCCACGTCCCAATCGCTTCTGAAGCTGCGCGGTCTTGTAAAGCGCTTTGGCGGTCTGCTGGTGACCGATCAGGTTGATCTTGACATCGCGCAGGGCGAAATCCATGCGGTCATCGGTCCCAATGGCGCAGGCAAAACCACGCTGATCAACCAGATCGCGGGTGAACTGCGAAGTGACGCGGGCAATATCGAACTGCTCAGCCAGGATGTCACCCATTGGCCTGTCGCACGTCGCGCACACCTCGGGCTGGGACGTTCGTATCAGATCAATTCGGTCATTGGCAGCTTCTCCACCGTAGAGAACGTACTGCTCGCCGTGCAGTCGGGGCCGCTTGGCGGCGGCCATAATTTCCGGTTCTGGAAGCCCGCTACCGGTTCAGGGCCCCTGATCGATCGTGTCGACGAAATCCTGCACATGGTGGGTCTGCATGCCGAACGCGACCGGCCCGCCGCAGTGCTTTCCTATGGTCAGCAACGCCTGATTGAACTTGCCATGGCGTTGGCCACCGAGCCACGCGTGCTCTTGCTCGATGAGCCTATGGCGGGGCTGGGGCCCGTGGAAACCGAGCGCATGATTGAGCTGCTCAAGCGCCTTCAGCCACACTACGCAACGCTGCTGGTTGAGCATGACATGCATGCGGTGTTCTCGCTTGCGACGCGGGTCAGCGTGCTGGTGTATGGCCGCGTGCTGATCTGCGATGTGCCCGCTGTGGTGCGCGCGAGCGAAAGCGTTCGTGAGGCGTATCTGGGCGACGAGGAGATCGGCGCATGACGCGACGCCCTGCTCTGCAGCGCTGTGGAGTGTGCAGATGACGTCGGCCGCCCCGCTTCTTGAGCTGGCTGCGGTTGAAAACGGCTACGGCATCAGCCAGGTGCTGTTTGACATCAGTTTCTCGGTTGCAGCCGGCGAGTGCGTGAGCATTCAGGGCCGCAATGGCATGGGCAAGAGCACCACGGTAAAGAGCATCCTGGGTATTCAACCCATCTGGCGCGGCGCCATCCGTTGGAAGGGCCAGGCAGTCGGCGGCTGGCCACCACATCGTGTTGCGCGTCAGGGTGTGGGCCTGGTGCCCGAGGGCCGGCAGGTGTTTCCCAACCTCACCGTGCGCGAGAACCTGATCGCCACTGCAGTGGTGCGGCCAGCGCGCGAAGCAGCCTGGGACTATGCGCGCGTGGTCAAGCTGTTTCCCAGGCTGGCTGAACGCGCCAACAACTTTGGCAACCAGCTGTCCGGGGGCGAACAACAGATGCTCGCCATTGGCCGCGCGCTCATGACCAACCCCGAGCTGCTCATCCTCGACGAGGCGACCGAGGGTCTGTCACCGCTCATCCGCCAGGAAATCTGGGGTGCGCTTGCCACCGTGCGGGCAGAGGGCATGTCCATCCTGGTCATCGACAAAAATCTGCGGCCGCTGCTTGAACTGTGCGACCGGCACCTGATCCTGGAAAAGGGATGCGTGGTGTGGTCGGGCAGTTCAGCCGACCTGCGCGCAGACCAGACGGTTCAGCAGAAGTATTTGAGCGCGTAAGGGGGCGCGGCGGGGCCAGGTGGCGGCGGGGCGCGGCGGGGCGCGGCGCGGCGGGGCGCGGCGGAGGCGGTCGCCGGCCGCGGCAGCCGGCATCGAACATTCCCGCAGAATAAGGCCTGAAATTCTAAATATAGATGTTAGATTTTCATGGTATTTTCACACCATGATTCCCAGACCGCACCACTTCGAAACCGTGTTGCAACGGCTCGCCGAGTTTCCCGTCGCCGCGATCATCGGCGCACGCCAGACCGGCAAGACGACAATCGCCCGCGCAATTGCAGCCAACTGGGGGGCCAACGCTCACCACTTTGACCTGCAAGATCCACGCTCAGACGCCATCCTGTCATCGCCAATGCTCGCGCTCGAACCCCTGCGCGGACTGGTCGTCCTCGATGAGATCCAGCGCCGTCCCGATCTGTTTTCTGTCCTCCGCGTGCTCGCAGACCGACCTGACTCCCCCGCACGTTTTCTGATCCTCGGATCGGCGTCGCCTGAGTTGATACGGCGAAGCGCCGAAAGCCTCGCCGGTCGAATTGCGTACCACGAACTTCCGGGTATCGATGCGCTGGAGTTGTCCGCTGCGGCACATCGCCCCGCCGACGGACTCGGCGCCCTTTGGCGACGCGGTGGCTTTCCTCGCGCCCTGCTGGCTGCGAGCGATACGGCAAGCGAACGCTGGCGGCGCGAATTCATCCGAACTTTTCTCGAGCGCGATATTCCGGAGTTGGGAATCAGATTAGCGCCGGCGACCCTGCGCCGTTTCTGGATGATGCTCGCCCACTACTCGGGGCAACTTTGGAATGGCGCTGAACTCGCCAGGGCGCTGGGGGTATCGGAACCAACAGTTCGCCGATATCTGGATATTCTGGCGGGCACGTTCATGGTTCGCGTATTGACACCCTGGTATGTGAATTCGGGTCAGCGAGTGGTGAAGTCGCCCAAGATCTACATCTCTGACAGCGGGATACTGCATAGCCTGTTGGAGATCAGCCCGACACGAAATGCATTGCTCGCCCACCCACGGGTGGGTGCCTCCTGGGAGGGATTCGCCGCGCATCAGGTGGTGTGCGCTTTGCGGGCCGAGTGGCAAGACTGTTATCACTGGCGCACTCACACCGGTGCCGAACTCGACCTTCTGATCAACCGAGATTCACAACGACTCGGTTTTGAGTTCAAACGCAGCGATTCACCCAAACTCACGGCATCGATGCGGTCAGCGCAGTCAACATTGAAGCTTGATAGGTTAACAGTGATACACGCGGGCGATCGCGCGTTTCCGCTGGGCGATGGCATTGACGCAGTGCCCCTTGAAAGGTTTGTGGCAGATCATGCAAAGCGCCCCGCCCGTCGATGAGGCCAACGAAAACACTTACCGCGGGTTGAAAAGATTTCGCAGCTTTTTGCCGCGCGCATCACGGTACACGTCAAAGTCGCGATCAAGCGACACCACATGAGCAATGCTGAGCCGCGCAGCGGCTTCAGCGATGGACGCGTCGGCCAGATCAAGTGGCAGACTGGCAAACCGCTGACAGATGGCGGCAACACTGCCGAGCGAACCCTGCGGCGGACTGTCCAGCCGAACCGCCCCGCGCTGCACCCAATCGAGAAAATCGAGTGCCGCAAGATTGTGAACGCGCCGGGCAAGCAGCGCACACACTTCGGTGAGCACCGGCCAGGTGCTGTGGAGCTTGACGTGCTGATTGGATTCAAGCCACGCCACCGCAGCCGGATGCCAGCGGTCAGTGCGGTTGAACAATGCAAGCAGGGGCCCGCTGTCAATCAGCGCATCACGCGGCGGGCGCGAGCGAAACCAGCGGGGATCGGGCTCGGCTGCGGACAGCACGCTTCGCGGACTCACGCCCCCCTCGCCGCGTGGCGCTCTTCCCACACCTCGGCGAGCGCCCGCTTGCGCGCGGAGGCGAGTTCGGCCGGACCCGCATGACGCCCAAATACGTCGCGGCCAAGTTGCCAGGCGGAGTCGAGCTCGGCCTCTTTCGCGAGATAGGCGCTTAATGCATCGCGAATGACCTCGCTGATGGAGCGCCCCTCCTGCAGGCAGCGCTGCCGAAGCGCCGCCTCAAGTGGCTCGGGTAGTTTGACGGTGGTGGTCATGACAGAACCTTGAATTGGGTAATACAAAAAATATTACCACCACAAAGCGGGCTCATCAAAGGTCGACAGTGAGCAGCGCCGCGTCTACCCAATCGGAAAATGCTCTCGTGCAAGCGCCCGCATCTCGGCTTCGCTTCGCGTTGCGTTCCGTCCAGGTGTGGCCCTGGGCCCGCCCCTGCGCGACCAGTCCCTGGTGACTGAAGATGATGTCGTAGGGGCGAATCCCGGCGTAGGCCCCATCAAACAACCGATCCTGGGCCACCATCTCTGCGGCAGCCTGCAGATCGGGGCAGACCAGCAGCATCCAGCCGTCAGGCTTGAGAACCCGCCGCCACTCGCGAAGCGCGGCGGGCGCCTGGTCAAGGTAAAGATGCTCGATGCAATGCGACGAGAAGACCGCATCGACCGAACTGCCAGCAAGCGCACCCCCACGACATCAAACCGTTGCAACGCCTCAACGATGCGGGCGCCCGCCATCCAGTCATCAATGAACACGTCGTCATGCACAAAGACCAGACAGGCGCCGCGCGGCGCTTCGTCGATCGCCTGGTTGTAGCAGCTGCCAAGCGCGGCTCGATTATCGGCAAACAGCCGCAGCGCAAGCGGCGTCAGTTGGCCCACCCGCCTGAGCGACTGGGCCAACGGAGAGCCCGACTCGAATTGGGCCTGGCTCAGGCGCGTTGCGGTGACGAAAATCAGCTGCGCGGTCACGGGGCGGGTCATATGTCTCGCTTCGGCAATGCGGGCACCCGCCAGACGAGCAATCAGCCGACTTCGGCACCGAAGGCAACCACACCCGCTACAACACCGGCATTCGCGAGGTCAGCGTCCAGCGTCGCAAGGGGCAGCCCCGTTCGCAGGGCGAGCTCCAGATAGGCGGCATCGTAGCTGGAAAGCTTGTAACGCCGCGCCAGATTAAGCGTGTCGCCCCAGGCGCGTTCGACCGTTTCCGGATCAGTCGTGATGTCAAGGTCTGCCAGCAGCGCCAGGAAACGCCGGCTCTCGGCTTCGGTCACGACTCCCTTCGCTTCAAGCCTGGCGATCACATTGCCCACCTCCAGCCTGAACAAGGTGGGGACCACTGCCTGAGAGACCGTGAGCGCATTCAAAACAGCGTCGGCATATTTCAATCCGGGAGCGTGCATCGATGGCGCCAGCCAGACCAGCGCGACCGACGCATCCAGCACAAAATTCATGCACGCCCTTCGTTAACCAGCGCCTTGAGATCCAAATCCGACATGGGCTTTCTCGAACGCATAAAGGCGCGCATCCGATTGACCGCAGCGGCGGCATTGTTGATCTTTTTTTGCTGCACAGGCAGCAGGTCGGCGATAGGCTGACCGCGCAGCGTGATGGTGTACCGGTGACCCGCCTGCACACCGCGCAATAGTTCGGGCAGCTTGGTCTTCGCTTCGTATGACCCGACCTCTACGTGCATCACACCCCCTTAAATAGACCAGATGATAGACTAGTCGCTACGGGTTAGCAACCTGGAAGCCTCGTCGGTCAAGTCGAGACGCAGACCGCTTTCCACATGACGCGCAGCGCCTGCTCCAACGCCCGTGTGTGCCGGTCAATGTCCCAGGCGGGCGAGCCCTGCTGGCATGCGCGCAGGCCGCGCTTCAGGGCGAGCAGCGCGGCGCGGTCTGAGGCCTGACGCCGGGCAATTTCGACATAGGCATCGTCATGGTCTGCCACCCAGTCAGACAGGTTCAGCGCAGTCATGAAGCTCGCCCCCATGCGCGACACGAAATGCTGGCCCGCGAGCACCACCACCGGTACGCCCATCCACAAGGCCTGCAGCGTCGTAGTACCGCCGTTGTAGGGCACTGTATCGAGGGCCATATCAACATCCTCGTACTCGGCCATCATGTCGGTGAGCCCCACCGGACCACGGAAAAGAAGGCGTGAAGCATCAATGCCCTGCGCATCAAAACGCGCCTTGAACGCATTCACAGCGCCGGCGTCGCTGAAGCTGGGTGCCTTCAAAAGCAGTCGCGACCCTGGCACGGCCTTCAACACGCGTGCCCACAATGCGATGGTGCGAGGCGTGAGTTTGGGCGCGTTGTTGAACGAGCCGAATATCAGCGGACGCGTGGCGTGACGCTCGCCATAGTCGGGATAGGGATAGTCGGTTTCGGGGTGAAAGCAGAACACGGTGTTCGGCATACGCAGCACCCGCTCGCTGAAAAGCGCGTCGCTTCCCGCAGGCGCCACCATCGAGTCGGCAATCAGCCAGTCGACATTCGGCACACCGGTTGAGCCGGGATAGCCCAGGTAGCTTGCCTGCACCGGCGCCGCGCGCTGCGCAAAAAGGGACATGCGATTCATGCTGGTATGCCCCGCCAGATCAACCAGCACATCAATGCCATCCACCTCGATACGGCGGGCAAGCTGTGCGTCAGGCGATGCCGAACATTCCACCCAGCGCGCCGCCCGCTTGCGGGCCAGGCGGGTCTGATCGTCATAGGACACGCCAGTGAAGTAAACGGTCAGTTCGATCTGCGCGGGGTCCAGCCGGGACTGAATCGGCTGCATGAAGATGTTGACCGGATGCTGGTGATGAAAATCAGCGGTCACGAGTCCTACCTTCAAACGCTTCTCGGGCTCGCGCGAGTTGGCGAAAGACGCCACACTCCGGGCGCCCTGCCCCATCGCTGCGAACAGGCGGCGATGCAGATCAGCCACCTGCCCGGCATCGAGCGAATCGCTGTAGAGCGAGGACATGGCAGCGCTCGATCGCATCTTTGAAAACGGCCCCTCCGACTCGCCCATCTCGCGATAGAGCGCAAGCGCGGTATCGGCCTCGCCCCGGCGACCGGCAATCGATGCTCGCATCGACTTGGCCCCCGCCTGAGGAGCGATCGCCTCGGCGCGCGCGAGCGACGCCAGCGCCTCATCCATTTGCCAGCTCTCGGCATAGGCATGCGCGAGGTTCCAGTGCGCCGCGGCGCTGCCCGGATGAAGCGCGACTGAGCGCTGCAGCACCTGCTGCGCCTCCTGCCAAAGATTGAAGCGGAACGAGGTCTCGGCCAAGCGGGCGAGCGTGGGCTCGGCAGTGGCTGCACTCGCCCGCTCGAAGGCGCGGTGGGCCTCTTCGTTCATGCCCAGACGCAAAAGAATTTCACCGAGATCGATCTGCATCT
The DNA here is from genome assembly GCA_016868375.1 of Betaproteobacteria bacterium. Taxonomy (GTDB): domain Bacteria; phylum Pseudomonadota; class Gammaproteobacteria; order Burkholderiales; family Burkholderiaceae_E; genus SYIM01. Next base: position 74,013 of record VGHA01000003.1, read on the forward strand.
CGGCGGTCTCGTTCAAGTCAGGCGCGCTCTGAAGCCGCTCGACCCGATGCGCCATCAGCGCCTGCCTCATGGACTCCAGTGCACGCCCGGCATCGCCCCGCTCGAGGCGAAAACGCGCCATCCGCCAGTGGATGATCCGCGGCACGCTTGGCGGGCGCGGCCCGCCTTCGTCAGAGTCGGCCGCGCCGGTTGCCCGTTGCGCCGCAGCCCCTCCCGCCAGCACTGCGCGGTGATACGCCACCGCCGCCAAATCGCTTTGCCCGGCCTCTTCCAGCCCCCGAGCCATCGAGAGCATAGCCTCCCAGCGATGAGGCGCAGCCGCCATGGCACGCTGATAGGCAAGCACCATGGCCTCGTGCTCTTCCTGCCTGCGAAGCACGTGCCCGAGTTCCAGCCAGGCACTGAAATTGGCGGGATCCGCCTTCAGCACCGACTCAAACAACTGCCGAGCACGGGCCAGGTCTCCCAGGCGCGCCTCGCAGCGGGCGAGCAGTATCTGGGCAGGAATCAGCCGAGGCTCAATCGCAAGCGCATCCAGCAAGGCGCGGCGCGCGTCGTCCAGGCGCCCGAGATCGTGAAGCACATTACCCAAATTGAAATGGGCGTAGGCGGGGGCTCCCTGTAACGCAGCCGCCTGGGCATACAGGGCTGCTGCCTCTTCGTGCTCCCCCGCCTGGCGCTTCGCCACCCCAAGGGCAAGCAGACGCTCCGCCTCGCCCGCCTCCGATGCGGGCGCTGAAGCACTGTCTACCCGAGCGCCACTCATGCAACGATCACGCGCGTGTCAATCAGGAGTTGCGCCAGCGCCGTGTTGTGATTCCAGACCCCGTAGTTGGCACCGTCTGCGACCATGTCATTACTCGTCTTTGTCCAGCTGGCCAGGTCGGCAAGAATAACCTGATCACCGGCATCGCCCTGCACCCGCAACTGACGCCTGGGCTCGGTGACTGCGAGCGCCTCGCCCGAGACGCCATTTGTGTTGGCCGCGTTCCAGATATTGTTGTCACCGAAATTAAGCACATCCATCAGGCGCAGTCGAAGCGTGTTACTGCCCGAACCGGTCAGATCAAATTGTTCGATGCTTTCCATCGAACTTCTGCGCGCTGCGCTCAGGTTTAAATCAAGACCCGCACCGTCGAATTTCAGCGTGTCGATGCCGTTACCGCCGTTCAGGCGTGCAATGGCCTGCCTATCGTTGCCAACGGTATCGTCGAGCCGCGAAAGCGTGTCGGCGTTCGCCACCAGCACATCGTTACCTCGGCCACCGTAGAGCACGTCGGCTCCGCCGTTGCCGGTGATCGTGTCGTTGCCATCGCCCGCCACGATCTGATTGGCGCCAGCGGTGCCGACCAGCGATTCGGAGGCAGTGGTGCCGATCAGGTCGCCATTTGCACTCTGGAAGGTCATGGACTGAAGGTCGGAGACGCCGCCGTAAATCACGTAGGTCTTGCCGGAATTAGCCACCCGGCCAGAGGCTTCATCGGCGCCGATGCCAATCACCAGATCGGCGAAGCCATCGCCGTTGATATCACCGGCAGCATCCACATCGGTGACGGAGAAGGCCATGCCGCCCACCGCCTGACCGATGTTGAAGGGCTTGATCTGGAAGCCCTCGCTGGCCTGCAGATTGCTCACATTGACAGTGCCATAAGCGGTTTGACCGTACACCACCCACATGAACGGATTGGGGGCTGTGGTCCCAACGGTTCCTGTGGCGTAGGCGGTTGCCAGCATGTCGTCAAGGCCGTCACCGTTGAAGTCGCCAATGCCCACCACTCGGGTCTTGATCACCTGAGCCGCAATGCCACCCAGGCCGGTGATCGAGAAGCCCTGGGCGTTGCCGGCGGTGCCGATCTGGGCGGCATCCACGGTACCACCGCTGCTGCGGCCGTAGATGATGTTGGCTTCGGTGATGCTGGGAATGCCGATGTCGTCGAGGCCATCGCCGTTCACATCGCCCACGAACTCCATCGCAGCGGCAAGGTTGGCGGTGAGCGGTAAGCCGGCCTGGCCGATGTTGTCCACCTTGAAGCCCTTGGTGAAGCCCGCCGCGTTGAATTCGGTCACCGATAGGCTAGCCAGGTTGCTGGCGCCGTAGAGCACATAGCCCGTGCCCAAGGGGCTGGCTCCACCGGTGGCCGTGGTGGAGGTGTTAGTGGTGGTCACCAACAGATCGCTGAAGCCATCGCCGTTCACATCCCCATCGCCGGCCACGGTGGTACCCAGCCAGGGGCCCATGGTGCTGTTGCCCTGCAGGATGAAGCCCCCCGCCACGGACGTGTTGGTGAAATCGGGCAGGGTGAGGTTGGCCCTGGCAGTGGTGGAACCATAGAGTGTTGATTTCCACGCGATCTTGACCCCGGTTTTTCATCCAATCTTGACCCCACCATGTTGGTGTAGCCGGGCTACGCGTCTGTGGATAAGTCTACCGTTGATGCATTGATTTCTCCTTTGTCTGCTGTGCCCGCTGTATCAGCTGCGGCGCTTTTCGATTTCCTTCTTTGACTGGCTTTGGGCGCGGCGCTGGAGTGCTTGAAGCGCCAGCTTTCGTTGCCCGTCTCCACGATGTGGCAGTGATGGGTCAGCCGGTCCAGCAGCGC
>VGHA01000004.1 GCA_016868375.1 Betaproteobacteria bacterium
TCGGGTGGGCAGCATGCCGCCCGGAAACACGTACTGCTGAATGAAGTCGGTGCCTTGCCGGTAACGCTCAAAGAGCGTGTCGTCGATGGTGATGGTTTGAATTGCGGCACGACCGCCTGGCTTCAAGCAGCGCGCGACGCTCTCAAACCAGGTAGGCCAGTAGCGCTCGCCCACTGCCTCAAACATTTCCACCGAGGCAATGCCGTCGTAGAGGCCCGTCTCATCCCGATAGTCACGCAGCACAAAATGCGCCTGACCCCGTGCGGTGAGCGAAAGCCTATCGCGCGCGTAGGCCAGTTGCTCGGTGGACAGCGTCAGGCCCGTGACGTGCAGACCGCGGGCAGCAGCAGCTTCGGCAAACCCTCCCCAGCCGCAACCGATCTCGAGAACCGATGCGCCAGAGGGCAATGCGAGTTGATCGAGCAGGCGGCGGTTTTTTGCATGCTGCGCCGCCTCGAGTGAACGCGCTGAGTCGCCCTCGAACAGCGCGCTCGAATAGGTCATGCCCGGATCGAGCCAGAGCTGATAAAAAGCGTTGCCCAGATCGTAGTGCGCATGAATGTTGCGCCGCGAACCCGAACGGGTATTTGCTCGAAAAAGATGGCGCAGACGATCGAACAGCTGGCCCCACCAAGTGCCGTAAATCGCAGCGTCCAGCTCTCGTCGGTTGATGACCAGCAGCGACAGGAGCTTGGCGAGCGAGTCGGTGGTCCAACGTCCGTCGATCCAGCCCTCGGCGAAGCCCACATCGCCGCGGGACATGGCGTCGTCAAAGACCCGCCAGTCTCGAATGCTGATGGATGCCGACGGTTCGCCGCGGCCGAAGTTGCGACGGCTGCCGTCAGGCAGGTCAAGACAGAGTGAGCCGCTCGACAAGCGCTCAAGCAGGCGGACGATGATCGCGGCTGAACGTGGCAGCGCAGGCGCAGGGGTCCGCACGTCGTTGGATGAAGACGAGTGCGTGGTGGCGGTGATGGTCATGGGGAACCCCGGGTGAGAATGGTGTCAGGCGCCTCGGGCTTGCGATGAAACGGCACCCGCGCCAGCCACAGACGAAGCGCGTGCCAGTGGATGCGTGCAATCACGGCGGCGCTAAACAGTGGAAAGCCCAGCAGGGCGCGCAACCGCTGGGCGAGCCCCGCAGGTTCGAAGGCGCCGCTCAGACTGGTGAGGAGCAGCGGGCCGTTGGCGTCGTCATAGTCAATTCGCGCGACGGCCCGGTCTGCGCGAGTGATGAATCGGAACCGGTAACCGCCCTGCACGGCGCAAAACGGCGAGACATGAAAGGACTTGTTCGCACGCAGTTCCGCCCCGGCCTTGAGCGGCTCACCCTGGGGGTCAGCCAGCAGATAGACATGCCGCTCGCCGAACGTGTTGTGCACCTCTGCGATCACCGCAACCAGCGCGCCATCGGCACGGTGGCAATACCAGAAGCTGACCGGCTTGAACGCGTAGCCAAGCACGCGCGCAAAGGCGTGGAGCCAGATCTCACCGTCAGCGTGCAATCCAGCCGATGCAAGCAAGTCGTTGATCCAGGGGCGAATCGCGCCGCCGTCGCCATGGTCTTTCGCCTGTAGCGACAGGAGCGATCTGCGGTTGATGCCAAACAGCCAGTCGCCTGAGCGCGTCTCGAGTGCGGTGAGCGGCGCCCGAACAAACCACGCCTGGTACTTGAACGCGTGCTCGCGCGGATGCAGCCGGCGATGCCGGACCTCGCCGAATGCAAAATAAATCTGATCGCCGGGTCTGGCCATGTTGTCAGGGCGCGTTAAGCCGCTTGCGGCAATGTCGCGGCCCGCCGGCCCAGCGCCTGCGCCACTTCAAGCCCTGACCGAAGACCATCTTCATGAAACCCATAGCCCGTCCAGGCGCCCGCGAACCAGGTGTGATGACGGCCCTGAATCGCCTTGAGCTTTCGCTGCGCCCGGCCCGCGGCCAGATCAAAGATGGGATGCGCGTAGTCGAATTCCTGGATGAGCGTTGACGGACGAGGCGCTCGCAGCGGGTTCAGGCTGACAAACACCGGCGTTCGAAACGGCAGCGGCTGCAGGCGATTGAGCCAATAGGTGACCGAGACCGATGGGGCGCCCGCGCGGCCATCGCTCAGGTAGTTCCAAGCAGCCCAGGCGCGACGCCGCGCCGGCATCAGGCCGGCATCGGTGTGAAGCAACGCGCGGTTGGGCTGGTAACGAATGGCGCCCAACACCGCGCGTTCGTCATCGCTGGCATCGGCCAGCAGGAGAAGCGCCTGATCGCTGTGACAGGCCAGCACAACCTGATCAAAGTGCTCTGTTGCAGTCGATGAGTGCACGGTGACGGGACTGCCCGAGCCGCCGGTGCGTCGCACGATCGACCGCACTGGCTCGGCGAGCCTGACGTCGTTCAAACCCGCGAGAATGCGCGACACGTATTCACGCGAGCCACCCGGCACCGTCATCCAACGCGGCCGCCCTTCGATCTGCAGAAGCCCGTGGTTATGAAAAAACCGTACGAAGCTTCCGACCGGGAATTGGGTCATGGTGGCTGTGGAACATGACCAGATCGCCGCCGCCATGGGCAGCAGGTAACCATCCCGAAATTCGTCGCTGTAGCGCTCACGCGCAAGAAAGCGCTCGAGCGGCTCATCGAGGCGGGCCTGCACATCATCCATCGTCGCAAGCGCAGTCGCTTCGCGGTTGAATCGCAGAATGTCACGCAGCATTCGCCAGAAGCCTGGACGAAACAGATTTGACGGCTGTGCGAACAGCGCGGGAATGTTGGATCCACACCACTCGAACTGATGCGGGCCGATCGAGGCCGCAAACGACATATCGGTGGGCGCCGCAGGCACGCCCAGTTCCTTGAAAAGCGCAATCAGGTGCGGATAGGTGCGCTCGTTGTAGACCAGGAAACCGGTGTCAACCGGCGCCCGGATGCCATCCAGCTGCACGTCGACCGTGTGTGCGTGGCCGCCCGCGCGCGCATCGCTTTCATAGAGCACGACCTCGTGGTGCGCCTGCAAACGCAAAGCCGCCGCCAAACCGGAAACACCGGAACCGATCACCGCAATGCGCATCCTGAAACGCCCTTCGGCAGGCCGACTGCCCGCGGTCGACTCGCCCGTTCGAAAAGTTGGAGAGGGATTTTTATGACTCTTCAGTCATGATATGACCAAACGGTGTCTAGTACAGAATTCGCCGATTGCGTTTCATGGGATTTCCCCATGTGCTAGGCAGGGTCAGCCGACAGGCGTAAGATACCTGTCACACCGCGAGGATGAGGCAAGTTGTCTAAGACAAAGTCACATCCGGCGAGGTTTCACCCACTGAAAACCGGTCGAAGAACCGGACAGGCACGCAAGGCTGGCCACCATGAATGACCGTTCAGTTACATCGGGCATTGCACTCAGCATTGCTGCGGTCGAACGCGATACGGGTCTCGCGAAGGATACATTGCGCGTTTGGGAGCGGCGCTACGGGTTTCCAAGCCCTGGCAGAGATTCCTTCGGCGAGCGCAGTTACCCGATCGAGCAGGTTGACAAGCTGCGTGTAATCCGCAGGCTGATGGACATTGGGCATCGCCCAGGGCGCATCATTTCGCTGTCGCTCGAAGATCTTCATGCGCTTGCCGCGCAATCGGCCGAAGCGCCACGGACAGCGAGTGACCTGCGCAGCGACCGCGATGACCTGCAACGCTTCATTGAACTGACCAAGGCCCACGACGTCGATGGTCTGAGGCGTTCGCTGTCGCAGGCAGCGGTGCGCATGGGCGTGGACCGGTTTGTGGTCGAGGTTGCTGCGCCGTTGAATCGCATGGTTGGCGAAGCCTGGGCCCGCGGCTACTTCGAGGTGTTTGAAGAGCATCTGTACACAGAGTCCATGCAGATCGTGCTGCGCAATGCGATCAGCACAATCCCGCACACCGGAAACCGTCCCCGCGTCCTGCTCACCACCTTCCCCAATGAAAGCCACGGTCTTGGACTGCTGATGGTTGAGTCGATTCTGACGCTTGAAGGCTGCGGTTGCCTGTCGCTGGGGGTTCAGACACCGGTATGGGACATTGTGCTGGCCGCCACGGCGCACAATGCGGACATCGTTGCGCTGTCGTTTACCGCTTCGCTCGGATCCAACGCGGTCGCCGATGGGCTGGCCGAGTTGCGTGCCAAGCTGCCTCGCGCCACCGAACTGTGGGCGGGTGGACAGAGTCCGGCGCTTGCTCGCCGATCCCCGCCCGGCATTCAGGTGTTTCGCGAACTGACCGAGATTACGCCAGCGGTTGCCCGCTGGCGCGGTAAGCGCGTCTGAGGCAGCGCCTACGGCCGTGGGCGCCTGAGACGCCGAGCCTCAGCCGGCCCCTGCCTGGAGTGCGGTAAGACGGTTGAATGCGGCCCGATACTCCCGCGTCAGCCGCTCAACCAGTTCCCCTGCGCCAACCACGGCCTTGACCGCGCCGATTCCCTGACCGCTTCCCCAGATGTCTTTCCAGGCCTTGGCCGGCCGGTCGGAGGAGAAGTTCATGCTGGTGGGATCGCTTTGCGGCAGATTGTCGGGATCGAGCCCTGCGGCCACCACCGAGGCGCGCAGGTAGTTGCCATGCACGCCGGTGAACAGGTTGGTATAGAGGATATCTTCAGCGCTACCGGCAACAATTGCCTGCTTGTAAGCCTCTGCGGCGCGCGCCTCGTGCGTGGCGATAAAAGCCGAGCCCACATAGGCGAGGTCGGCACCCATTGCCTGGGCAGCCAGCACCGCAGCACCATTGGCGATGGCACCCGACAGGAGCAGCGGCCCATCAAACCACTCGCGGATTTCCTGCACCAACGCAAACGCAGAGAGCGTACCCGCATGCCCGCCTGCGCCGGCGGCCACAGCGATCAAACCGTCGGCACCCTTTTCGATGGCTTTGTGGGCGAAACGGTTGTTGATGATGTCATGCAGCACGATGCCGCCGTAGCTATGCACCGCGTCGTTGACCTCCGGCCGCGCACCCAGTGAGGTGATCACGATCGGGACCCGGTGCCGCACACACATTTCCAGATCGTGCTCGAGTCGGTCGTTGGACCGATGCACGATCTGGTTGACTGCGAAGGGCGCGCTAGGCTGGTCAGGATGCGCGCGATCATGGGCATCGAGCGTTTCGCGAATCTGCGCGAGCCAGTCATCGAGCTGCTCGCGGGGACGCGCATTGAGCGCCGGGAATGAGCCCACCACGCCCGCCTTGCACTGCGCGATCACCAGTTCAGGGTTGGAGATGATGAACATCGGCGAGGCCACGACCGGCAGCCGCAGCCGTTCGCGCAGGATGGGCGGCAGGGCCATGGCCTTAGCGCGCCTCGGACTGGTTCTTGAGGATTCGTGCGAGTTCCTCGTCACTGATGATTTCAAACACCGCCACCACTTTCTGCACACCGCGGACGCGGCTTGCCACCTGCGCGGCGCGATCGGCTTCTTTGCGCGATGCAATGCCCATCAGGTAAACGATTCCGCCCTCGGTCACGACCTTGACCGCCGTGGCCTTGGTGTCGGAATTTTCAAGGAGAGCGGCTTTCACGCCGGCGCTGACTGCGGCGTCGGATGCCGATGCGGTGAGCGCTGGCTGGCCAGACACCTGCAGCGCATTTTCGACGGATCGGACATTGTCGATGCGAGAAACGATCTGTTCGGCCTGGCGACGATCATCGTCATTGCCCACCTGGCCGGTGAGCAAAACCCTGCGGTTGTAACTGGTGACCGAGATTCCACCAGGAAAGCGCATCGTGTCGCGCAGACGGGCGCCAGCCTTGAACTCGATGCTGGCGTCTTCGGTTTGAGCACCCAGCGTTCGACGGTCGCTGGCCGCCAGTGCGCCGGCAACCATGCCGGTTGCGGCAAGCGGCAGACAGCCGGAGAGCATCAGGGACGAGCCCGCGATCGACGCGGCGCCGATCAGAATCATCAGTCGCTTCATGAGTTCACCTGTTGGCAGCAAACGAAAATTCTATCGTTAGAAGGCGCCGCGTATCCAATCAATTCGGCCGTCATCGATTGCACAGACGTCGAATCGACACGCTGGCAGCCGATTGCCATGGTGCTGCTGCAGCCAGGATTGCGCGCTGCGGCGCAGTTTCATCTGCTTGGCGACCGTGATGCTGTCAGCCGCCGAGCCGAAACCGCTTCGGCTGCGGCTGCGAACCTCGACAAACACCCACTCGTCGCGATCCCGCATGATCAGGTCGATTTCGCCGAAGCGGCTGGCAACCTGCCGGGCGACCAGCGTGAGCCCCGCCCGCTGCAGATGCGCAAGCGCGAGGTCTTCGCCGACATCGCCCGAGCGCTGGGTCGGTGATCGCGTCACGGCACGCCCGCTTCCGGCTGCCGCGCCACCGCGCACCCCGGCGGCTTGCGAACGCCTGCCTGCCCCGGGACAATGCGGGCCACGCAATGGCGGCAACCGGTGCATGAATTCAGACCAGAACGACCCACAGGCCAATGAGCGCTCACGACAGCCTCCGGCGGTTGAGCCCGGCGCATTATATGTAGTGGCAACGCCTATCGGTCATCTCGGCGACCTGAGCACGCACGCCGCCCGAGTGCTCGCCGAAGTCGATGGCGTCGCCGCTGAGGATACCCGCGTGAGCGCGCCACTGCTCGCCCGGATCGGCAGTCGCGCCAGGATATTTGCCGCACACCAGCACAATGAAGCGATGGCCGCCGACCGTATTGTGGCGATGCTGGCCGAAGCCAAATCGGTTGCGCTCGTGACCGATGCCGGCACGCCCGGCATCAGCGACCCGGGCGCAAGAATCGTGTCGGCGGTCCTCGCGGCAGGGAGGCGGGTCATTCCGGTTCCGGGGCCCTCTGCACTGACCGCACTCGCAAGCGCAAGCGGGCTGATCGAGGGTGCATTTCGCTTTGAGGGCTTTCTGCCATCGCGCCCGCGCCAGCGGGCCGAGCGCCTGCGTAGCCTCGCCAGTCTTGACTGCCCGGTTGTGCTGTTCGAATCGCCGCACCGGATCGAGGCGACGCTTACCGCAATCGTCGAGCAGCTGGGCGGCGAGCGCTGGCTTGTGCTGGGGCGTGAGCTCACCAAAAAATTTGAGGAAATTCACCGCTGCCTCAGCGCCGATGCGCTCGCGTGGCTGCGCGCCGACGCCATGCGTCTGAAAGGTGAATACGGGCTGATCATTGCACCGGCAGGCTTCAGGCTGCCGGGCACTCGAAACGCGGACAGCCGCGAGCAGCCATCGCACGAAGGCGGAGCGCCTGCAGGCGAGCAACCTGTGAGCCTCACGCTAGATCTCGATCAGCTGCTGACCGCGCTGATTGCCGAGGTCGGCGCAAGCCGCGCCACCCGGATCGTGGAGCGGCTTGCCAATCGCCCGCATCGCGAAATCTATGCGCGTGCGCTAGGGCTGGCGAAGCAGCACGAACGCGTCGATTCCAGTCGCGGCGCGTAGCCGACGCTGCGCGTCCTGAGCGTCGGCGGCCTGCGCGTACGGGCCCGCGACAAGCTTGTGCCACGACCCATCACGCCGCACGCTCACCGGTTCGGGTAAGCCCCTGGCACGAAGTTGTGCAAGCGCTGCCTCGGCGCCTTCCTGGGACTGATACGCGCCCAGTTGGACATAGCGGCCGGGCGCGAGGGCGCTCGTGGCGGGTGGCGACGCGCTGGTCAAGGGTGCGGTGGGTGCGGCGGGTGCGGTGGGCACTGCAGATGCGATGACTGCCGGCGCGCTGGGTAGCGAGACAGGAATGACCAGAACCTGCGACGAGGCAGCCGCGGGCGTCGGGGCCGACGCGGCGGATGACACGGGCGCGGATACCGCTGCCACGGGCTGTGCGGCGGGTGCGGCGGGTGCGGCGGCAGGCGCGGCCGATGCGAGCCCGGTAGCCGCCACCGGCACCTCGTCAAAACGCGTGATCAGCTCAACCTCGACCTCAGCGCTTCCGGGAAGCGCGGCCGCCAGCTTAGCCGCTGCGGCGTACGACAGATCGATGACCCGCCCGTGCAGAAACGGGCCGCGGTCATTGACCCGGACGACCACGCTGCGCCCGGTGCGTAGATTGGTCACGCGCGCATAGCTTGGCAGCGGCAGCGTCGGATGCGCGGCGGTCATCGAATACATGTCGTAGGGCTCACCGATCGAGGTGGGTCGGCCGTGATAGCGGCGTCCATACCAGGTGGCCATGCCGCGCTCGCGAAACGGTTCGATCTGCGTCATCGGGACGTAGGTGCGGCCAAATATCGTGTAGGGCCGGTTGGCCCGCGAATGCAGCGGTTCCGCTCTGGGCACCGCATCGGGCACCTTCTGCAACTCGGCGAGTGGTCGATCGCCAGGTCCGTCATCCAGATAAAACCGGCCTCGTGAGGGGGGCGACCCGCTTGCAGACGCTGGGGCTTGCGAGCCAGGGTCAGCGCTGGTGGTGGCGGGCGGACTGCCCGGTGACGACGGCACAGGTGGCGCAGTTGAGCACCCGACCAGCGTCGTCAGCAGCACGCCTGCGGTAAGCAGGAGACCTGCCTGAGCCGCGCCGGAACGCGTTGTGCTGAGAGGCCTGTGACCCACGCCTTGTCGCGCAGACAGCCGCCGCTCGAGCCGGCGCCTGAAGCCCAGCAGATATCGAAGGCCTTCGATGGCCCGAGGCCCGTACCAGGAGGTCATCTCGCCATCGATGCCAAGTATTGGCACCGGTTGGCGCGCCTGATCGATCCAGGCCTGGCGCAGCAGGGCTCGGTCGGCAACGCGAAACCGGCAGGGCTCGGATGACAGGAGCACGGCATCGACACCCAGGGCAGGGATGGACTCGCACGCCAAGGATGGATAGCGGACAGCGCCGCTGGTTGCGGGCGCTTTCGCATCGATCCCCACGCACGCCAGCATCCTGGCAATAAAGGTGTCAGCCGACAGGGTCATCCAGGGATCATTCCAGATCAGGTACACGACCGGAAGTCTATCGAATCGATGTCGCGCCAGCTCATCGAGCGTACGCGCAAGTTGCGCACACAAATCGGCGGCGCGCGCCTGGGCATCGAACAACCGACCAAAACGATCATAGAGCGCGAAGTTGTCCTCGACCGCGATCGGGTGCGTAACGACCACGTTTGGTATGAACGCAGCGAGCGCATCAACCGTGGGTTTTTCGTTCTCATCGATGTTGACGATCAGATGCGTGGGCGCTAAGCGACGGATCCGCTCGATGTTGACAGTCTTGGTGCCGCCCACCTTGGGGATGCGGGCGAGTTCGTGGGCCGGATGAATGCAGAAGCCGGTTCGCCCAACCAGCCAGTCTGCCCGCCCAAGCGCGCAGACAAGCTCGGTGAGGCTGGGCACTAGTGAAACGATGCGCGGTGCGCTCATGGGTGGGCGTCTGTGACCCGCGCCTTGCGGGGCGCACGCGCAAACAGCGCGTCGTATAGCCAGTTTGGCAACATCCGCAGCGCGAGTGCCACCACGCGCATCGACCGAGGAATCACCGCAAAGGATCGCCCCGCAGCGATCACGTCCACTGCACGGCGCGCGAAAGCGTCGACCGGCATCAGAAAAGGCATCGGGTAGCGGTTGACGGCTGTCATCGGCGTGCGGATGTAGCCCGGCGCGATCGTTACCACCCGGATGCCGTGCGCACGCTCTTCGAGTCGCAGCGATTCGAGATAGGTGATCGTTGCGGCTTTGCTTGCGCTGTAGGCGCCAGCACCCGGCAGGCCGCGGACACCGGCCACGCTTGCGATGCCGACCAGGGTGCCTGCACGCCGCGCCCGCATCGCGGGAAGAAACGCGGCGAACGAATCAAACAGCGCCACCACGTTGACGTCGATGATGCGACGAAACACCGGTGCATCGGCCCGCTCGCTGGTGAGCGTTCCGGCGCTGATACCGGCGTTCGCGATGACGATGTCGGGTGCGCCGAATTCGGCCATGAATTGCTCCGCCGCTGCGAGCAGCGCCTCACGGTCGGTGATGTCGATTGCAAAACACCATGCCTTGGCTGGCGCCAGCCTGCGCGCCAGATCGGAGAGCTTGTCGCCACGCCGTGCAAACAGCGCAAACACCGCATCGGGATGCCGCGCTGAGTACTCAAGCGCGAACGCCTCACCGATTCCGCTGGAGGCGCCCGTGATGACGATGCGCGGACCTGAATTGCTCATGACGCCCAGTCAGAGGCCGGCTTCGCCACCCCTAGCCTTTGGAACCGCCCGCCTTGCGCTCGCGTGCCACCAGGAAGTCGACCACTCTGAGTGCTGCCGTGTTGGAGCCCGCCATCGACGGTGCGGTGAGGTACTTGCCCGCCACGGCAAGCGAGGGCACGCCATCAATCGCGTAGGCCTCGGCAACCTGCGTGCCGCGTCTGGCCCGAGTGCGCACCGAAAACGACTCATAGACTTCGGAAAATGACTTGGGATCGAGTCCCAGCACCTCGGCCATTTTCTGAGGCGTCTCAAGCCGTACTTTGTCGACATGAAGCGCATGAAAGACGCGCGGCGACAGCTCATCGACTTTGCCCAGCGCCACCAGCGCATAGTGAAGCTGCTGAATGCGCGTTTCGCGAAAACTGACGTGCTCGCGCCGAAACACCACCTCAGCCGGCTGGCGCGTGCGCCACTGCGCAAGCTCGGGCTCAAGCGAGTGGCAATGCGGACACCAGTAGGCAAAAAACTCCAGCACTTCAATGCGGCCCGCCGGCGCCTCGACTGGCTGCGCGGGATTGACCGCCCGAAAGTCACGACCAGCCATGGGCTCAGACTGGGCGACTGCGCCATGAGCGGCCAGCCCGCTGCCGCTCGCGGCAAGCGCCTGGATCCAGAGTCTGCGGGATTCGTTCATGGGTTCTCCTGAGGTCGATCAGCGCGCAAGCCCAAGCGGACTCAACGCTGGCGCACCACCGATGATTCGATGCCGTTTTCTTCGAGCCGGGCCCGTGCGCGATTCAGATCGTCAAGTTGCACGTAAGGACCGATCCTGACGCGAAACACGCGTTGACCATTGACTTCGGCGGGCTGCACGCGGGCCTCGAGCCCGATCAGCGCAAGCTTCGCCTTCATGCTGTCCGCATCATCGGCCAGGCGGAATGCCCCCGCCTGTAACACGTAAAGCGTGCGCTCGGCGGGTGGCTCGGCGCCGTCTGCGGGCGCGCTGCCCGCAGGCGCGGCAGCCGACGAACGGTCGGCGGGCACCGCCCCGGCCGCCGGCGCGGAAGGCGGCGGTACGGCTGCGTCAGACGGCGCGCGCGCTGCGGTAGGCGAGGCCGATTCGGCCGGCGCCCGCTGTCGGGCGCTGGCTGGCCGATTGGGATCGGGTGCCTCGGCGGCGGAGCGCGGCTCGACGATGCGATCGCCACTGCGCACCACTTTGTTGACAAACGGAAGCGGCGCGCGCGTGACAAACACCGCCACTGCAACCGCCACCGCCAGGCCAACGACAATGCCCAGCATCATGCCAAGCGCGAGACTGCCGCGCTGGCGGCGGGAACCACCCGTATCGTGATCGCGAATCCGCTTCACATTTTTTCCGGAGCTGACACACCCAGAAGCGCAAGACCGTTACGGAGCACCTGTCGCACCGCCAGCAGCAGCGCCAGCCGCGCTTGGCGAAGCGCGGCATCCTCGACAAGAAACCGCTCAGAATTATAGTAAGCGTGCAGCTCCGCAGCGAGCTCTTTCAGATAGAACGCAAGCGCATGCGGCGCAAGCTCGTCGGCAGCCTGCGCAATCAACGCCGGGTACTCGGCTAGCCGCGCCATCAGCGCCGTCTCCCGGGGCGACGCAAGGGGTGCGGTGGATTCAAGCGACTCAATGGCCTGCGCCCGCACGCGGGCCTCGATTGCAGCAGCCGCCTCTCCCGTTTGCCTGGCCGCCTGTTCGAGCACCGAGCAGATCCGGGCATGCGCATACTGCACGTAGTACACCGGGTTTTCATCGCTCTGCGATAAGGCCAGGTCAATGTCGAACACGAACTCGGAGTCGGCCTTGCGCGACACCAGAAAGAAGCGAACCGCATCGCGGCCGCGGCGCTCCGCCTCGGACTGCTCGGCTGTGTTGCCCGCTGCGCCGTGCTCGCCACTCCAGGTGATCAGATCGCGCAGCGTGACATACGAGCCTGCGCGCTTGGAGATCTTCACCTCCTGGCCACCGCGCATCACCGTGACCATCTTGTGCAGCACGTATTGCGGATAGCCTTGCGGAATTCCCAGCGCAAGCGCCTGCAGACCCGCGCGCACCCGCGCAATCGTGCCGTGGTGATCAGAGCCCTGAATATTGACCGCCCGGTTGAAGCCGCGCTGCCATTTGGTCACGTGATAGGCCACATCGGGTACGAAGTAGGTGTAGCCGCCTTCGCTCTTGCGCATGACCCGGTCTTTATCGTCGCCGAACTGCGTGCTGCGCAGCCACAGCGCGCCTTCATGCTCAAACGTGACGCCTGCGGCCGACAGCGCCTGCACGGTCTGCTCAACCCGGCCATCGCTATAGAGCGATGACTCGAGATAGTAGGTGTCAAAGCGCACGCCAAACGCGCGCAGATCATTGTCCTGCTCGCGCCGGAGGTAGGCCACCGCGAAGCGCCGGATCGCTTCCAGATCATCGGGGTCGGCTGCGCCGGTTTCAGAGGCCACGCGCTCTGCGCAAACCGTGCGACCGGCAAGGTAATCGGCTGCGATATCGCGAATGTATTCGCCTCGGTAACCATCGGCCGGAAAGCGGGGGTCATCGGGCTCCATGCCGCGCACACGGGCCTGGACCGATGCGGCCAGGTTCGCAATCTGCGCCCCGGCATCGTTGTAGTAAAACTCCCGACTGACCTGCCAGCCGCTTGCCGCAAGCAACCCACAGATCGCATCACCGAGCGCCGCCTGCCGACCATGACCCACATGCAGCGGGCCGGTGGGGTTGGCCGACACAAATTCAACCACGACGCTGCGATGCTGGCCCTGTACGCCAACGCCAAACCGCTCGGCGCGTTCAAGCACCCGGGCAATGACCGCCCGCCGTGCAGAGGCCGCAAGCCGCAGATTGATGAAGCCGGGGCCGGCAATCTCGATTGCAGCCAGCAGCGGCTGCGCACTGGCCGAGTCAGCCGCCTGAACCGCCTGGGCAAGCGCCTCGGCGATTTTACGTGGCGGCTGCTTCAGCGGCCGGGCAAGCTGCATCGCGAGATTGCAGGCGAGATCGCCGTGATCGGGCTGACGGGGCCGGTCGAGCTCAACAGCGGGGATCGCGTCGTCGGCGATCACTCCCGCGGCGAGCGCGCGCGCGGCGTCCTGGAATAGCGCTGCAAGCGCGGATTTCTGTTCGGAGAGCATGGGCGCGGATTGTACCCGCCGGGGTTGTCAGCCAACGATTGCGCTGGACGACTTGACCTGGGCGCGCAGCAGATGCTTCTGGATTTTCCCGGTGGAGGTTTTCGGCACTTCGGCAAAGCGCACTTCGCGCGGACACTTGAAGCGCGCGAGCAGGCCCCTGCAGTGCTCGATCAGTTCGGCCTCGGTGGCGGTGGTGCCTGGCCGAAGCTCAACGAACGCAAGCGGCGTTTCGCCCCATTTCGGATCGGGCTTGGCCACCACCGCGCAGGCCATGACCGCCGGATGCCGGTAAAGCGCGTCTTCAACCTCGATTGACGAGATGTTTTCGCCGCCGGAGATGATGATGTCCTTGGCGCGGTCTTTCAGCTTCACATAGCCATCGGGATGCAGCACGCCGAGGTCGCCGGTGTGGAACCAGCCATCGCGGAATGCCTCGGTGGTGGCTTTTTCGTTCTTGAGATAACCCTTCATGACGATATTGCCGCGGAACATCACCTCGCCCATGGTCTGGCCATCGCGCGGCACTTCGGTCATGGTCTGCGGATCCATCACGGTGAGGCCCTGCTGCAACTGATAGCGCACGCCCTGCCGGCCGTGTCGATCCACCTGGTCGCCCACCTCGAGCGCAGCCCAGTCGTCATGCGGCATGCACACCGCTGCCGGACCATAGACCTCGGTCAGGCCATACACGTGCGTGAGCTTGAAGCCCAGCGTCTGCATGCCCGCGATCATCGCCGCGGGCGGGGCGGCACCCGCCACCATGCACTTCACCTCATGGTCGATGCCGCGTCGCAGTTCGGCGGGCGCAGCGATGAGGGTGGAATGCACAATGGGCGCGCCGCAGTAGTGCGTGACCCGGTGTTCACGGATCAGATCGAAGATCAGTTTCGCATCGACTTTTCGAAGGCATACATGGGTGCCCGCCACCGCGGCCAGCGTCCAAGGAAAGCACCAGCCATTGCAGTGAAACAGGGGCAGCGTCCACAGATACACCGGATGATGCGGCAGGGCCCAGGCCATCGCATTGGCGATCGCGTTCATGTAGGCGCCGCGGTGATGAACTACCACGCCTTTCGGATTGCCCGTGGTGCCCGAGGTGTAATTGAGCCCAATCGCGTCCCACTCATCATCGGGCAGTTGGCCCGCGTAGTCGGGATTGCCCTCGGCGAGCAGCGTCTCGTAGCCAAGATCGCCAATGGCGCTTCCCGGGCCGTCATAGACCGGATCGTCCACGTCGATGACCAGCGGCCGGCGGCCGCCCTCGCGCGCGATGATCGCAAGCGCGTCGGTCATCACGCCCGAGAACTCGCGGTCAACCAGCACCACCTTTGAGTCGGAGTGCTGAAGAATGAAGGCGACCGTGGCGGCATCAAGCCGGGTATTGATACTGTTCAACACGGCCCGGGTCAGCGGCACACCATAATGCGCTTCGACCATCGGCGGTGTGTTGGGCAGCATCACCGCGACCGTGTCGCCCTCGCCGATGTCGCGCGCCACGAGCGCCGAGGCGAGTCGGCGCGCACGCGCGCGAAGCTGCTGCCAGGACAGACGCGTTGCGCCGTGAATCAGCGCGAGCCGGTCAGGAAATACGTCGGCCGCCCAGTCCACCAGACTGATCGGCGACAGCGGAACATGATTGGCTGCGTTGCGGGACAGACCCTGGCGGTAGGGGTTCGGGTGCGTAGGCATCGGTAACCTCGATCAAGTCGGTTCGCGCCTGACCGATGATCGGGGTCGGGCGCTTCTCATTTCAGCGTTCAGCGCGCAATATACCGTCGCTTCCCGGCGTCAACCCTCGGCGCGCCGGGGCCAACGGGCCGCCCGGGCCGTCGCGCGGGCGGATGGTTGGTGGTGTTCATTCATTCCGGGGCAGTGCCAATTTTCTTCAGGAACCGCGATGTCCGTCTCCGATCTCACCTCCGAACAATTCGACGCCACGGTCGGCGGCAATGACATTGTCGTTGCTGATTTCTGGGCACCCTGGTGCGGGCCGTGCCGTGGGTTTGCCCCGGTCTTCGAAAAGGTTGCCGGCGAAAACGTCGACGTCAAATTCGTCAAGATCAATACCGACGAGGAGCAGGAACTCTCGATGCACTTTGGCATCCGCTCAATTCCCACGCTGATGATCTTTCGCGAGCAGGTCATTGTGTTCCAGCAGCCGGGCGCGCTGTCAAAAGGCGCGCTCGATGACATCCTGCGTCAGGTTCGTGCGCTGGACATGGAAGAGGTCAAGCGCGGCGCCACCCGGCACGCAGGCGGCGAAGCCAGCCACTGAGCAGACCCGCTGCAGGTGCGCAGGCGCTCAGCGGTTCGACAGCGCCTGCCGCATCGCCGCGAGCCCGTCGGCCAGGTCGGCGATCAGATCGGCAGGATCTTCCAACCCGACATGCACCCGGATCAACGGGCCGCCGCGCCAGACCCGCACCCTTCGCGCGCCTGACAGGCGAGCCGGCATGATCAGGCTTTCGAAGCCGCCCCAGGAGTAGCCGATTCCAAAATGCCGGCGGCCTTCGCAAAGTGCCGCCGTTGCGGCATTGAAGCCTGGGCCCAATCCGCCTGTTGCCTCGTCTTTCAGTTCGAATGAGAACAGGCCACTGGCGCCGGAAAAATCGCGCTGCCACCAGGCATGCTGAGGGTGGGACTCGAGCGCAGGATGAAGCACGCGCCGCACCTCGGGCTGCGACTCGAGCCAGCGTGCCACCGCCAGCGCGTTGTCCTGATGGCGACGCATTCTGACATCGGCGGTGCGCAGACCCCGAAGCACCAGAAACGCATCGTCGCCACTGACACAGATGCCAAGCTGACGTATGGCGGACCAGAGCCGCGGCCAAAGCGCTTCTCGCACGACTGCCGCACCCATCAGCACATCGGAGTGACCGCTCCAGTATTTGGTAAGCGGCAGCACCGATGCATCGACGCCCCAGTCAAAGGGCCTGGCGAACACGGGCGACGCCCAGGCGTTGTCGATCACGGTGAGCACGCCGCGCGAGCGCGCGAGCGCACAGATCGCCGGCACATCCTGAAGTTCAAAGGTGTAGCTGCCCGGGCTCTCGAGATAGATGATGCGGGTGCGCGCCTGGATCAGCGGCGCGAGCGCATCGGCTGACAGCGCCGGATCGTAGTAGTCGACCGCAATGCCCTGCCGCGTCAGCATGCCGTCACAAAACAGGCGCGTGGGCCCGTATACCGAATCGGGCACCAGCAGATGGTCGCCCGGCTCGAGCAGCGCAAGCAGCAGGGTGGTGATCGCCGCCAGCCCGGAGGGCATCAGCGCGGCGCGGCACGGATGCCCGGCGCCCTCGATCTCGCAGAGCGCATCGGCGAGCGCCATCGTGCCAGGGGTTCCGGCGGTGCCGTAGGAGGTGACGTGCCGCACGCCCTGAGCGGTGAGCCTGCCGGCGGAATCGGCCTGGTCAAGCGAATCAAACAGCACCGTGGAGGCGCGGAACACCGGAAGACTGGCGATCGCAACCGGTTCGACCACATCGCGGCCGGACCCGACGACGACCGATGCGGGATGAAGCGTTGTCATGGACCGATTCCTGAGACGGTTGTTCGCGGGAATGTGGCGGCGAATCGGTTTAGTGGTGTAGTGGTGTGGCGCGCCCGGCGCGGATCGAACGCGCGACCCCTGGCTTCGGAGGCCAGTACTCTATCCACTGAGCTACGGGCGCCTGGCTGCCTCTGGCGGCAGCGATGGAGTGCGAAGCATACTCGGTTTCGACGTTCGCGTCACGGTCACTCGTCGACCGCCTTCGCGTTTCCCGTTACAATTCAAAGCTTTGAACTTTCACCGCGACGGTCGGCTCATGAGCGCAGAACACGAAACCCCCATCAAGACCCCGAAACAGCTGATCACGGTCGTCGTGCTCGCCTTCATCGTGCCCATCCTGATCATCGTTCTTCTGGTGAAATATGTGGGCGCAGGCAAGCGTACCGGCGCAGGCAGTCAGTCCATGACCGCAGACGCGATTGAGGCGCGAATCAAGCCCGTGGCGGGCTTCGAACTGATCGATGCCAGCGCGCCTCGGGCGCTCAAATCGGGCGAGCAGGTTTACACGGCGCAGTGCGCGGCCTGCCATTCGGCCGGCGTTGCCGGCGCGCCCAAAACGGGCGATGCAGCCGGCTGGAAGGCGCGGCTTGACACCGGGCTTGAAGCGCTGGTGACTGCTGCGCTCAAGGGCAAGGGCGCAATGCCGGCTCAGGCGGGAGGCGCAGCCTCCGACTTCGAGA
Source organism: Betaproteobacteria bacterium (assembly GCA_016868375.1). Lineage (GTDB taxonomy): Bacteria > Pseudomonadota > Gammaproteobacteria > Burkholderiales > Burkholderiaceae_E > SYIM01. The sequence continues at coordinate 17,487 of VGHA01000004.1, forward strand.
TTCTGCGCGCCGTGGTTCACATGGCCAACGCGTCGGGCGGCAGTCTCAAAGAGCCCGAGCAGCCCGCAGCGGCCAAGTGATGTTCAGTCGCCGCCCGCGCAAGTAACGGGCAGGCGGCGCGCGCGCCTCGCAGGTGCGCTTGATTTCTCTATCACTTCGCAGCGCGCGAACCGCCCAGCAGATCCTTCAGCGCGCCTAACCGGGCGCGCGCTGTTTCGTTGGTGACCGTTGCGCGCACGCCGCTTGCGCCGCTTGAGAGTTCCATCTCAGCGATGAATCGAGAAGGCTCCTGCGGCAGGGTCTGGCGCGCATGCGAGCGTTCACGGCACCAGCTCAGCGTGAGGCTGCGTTGTGCGCGGGTGATCGCCACATACATCAGCCGCCGCTCCTCTTCGATGCGGGCTGAATCACCCGCAGCGCGCGCCGCGCTCACCTCCGCAGTGGCTCCGCCCTCGTCCGCATCGGGATCCCGGGCGCCCAGATGGGGCAGCACGCCTTCCTCGCAGCCGACCACGAACACATGGGGAAATTCGAGTCCCTTGGCCGCGTGAACAGTTGAAAGCCGAACCGCGTCGGCCTCCGCATCGCGCCGATCCAGCTGGGACAGAATCGCGATCGATTGTGCAAGCTGCGAAAGCGTTGCGCCCTCCTCTGCCGCCCGCTTTTTCACCCAGTCGCAAAAGTCACAGACATTGCGCCAGCGGGTTGCGGCGGTTTTTTCGTCCTGGCTGTCAGCGAGCCAGCCCCGGTAGTCGATTGCAGCAAGCAAATCGTCAAGCACAGGTCCAGCGGGCTCGCGCGCCGCGCGCCAGTTGATCCGATTGATGAATTCACCGAACTCGCGAACGGTGTCGAGCTGTCGCGCAGCCAGCCTGGATTCGAAGCCGGTTTCAAACAACGCCTCAAACATCGACACCTGCCTTGAGCCCGCATAGTCGCCGAGCGCCTTGAGCGTGGCTGTGCCAATGCCGCGCTTGGGCGTCGTGGCCGCGCGGATGAACGCAGGATCGTCGTCGTCGTTGGCGATCAGCCGAAGGTAGGCGATCAGGTCACGGATCTCGGCCCGCTCGAAAAACGACTGGCCGCCCGACAGCACGTACGGAATATTTTCCTTGCGCAGCCACTGTTCGAAGACGCGCGACTGATGGTTGTCGCGGTACAGAATCGCATAGTCGCGCCAGGTGCCCCGCCGCTCAAACCGATGCGCGTGAAGGCGCATCACGATCGACTCAGCCTCGGCTTCCTCGTTAGCGCAGGGCACCACCTGGATCGGGTCGCCCACGCCATGCTCGGACCACAGCTTCTTGTCGTGAAGCTTTGGGTTGTGCGCGATCAGCCGATTGGCCGCACTCAGAATCGTGACGCTCGAGCGGTAGTTCTGCTCAAGCTTGAAAAGCTTCAACCCGGGGAAATCGGTTTCAAGGCGGCGCAGATTGTCGAGCGTTGCCCCGCGCCAGCCGTAGATCGCCTGGTCATCATCGCCCACCGCGGTAAAGGCCGCGCGCGGCCCGGTAAGAAGCCTCAGCAGCTGATACTGCGCAGCATTGGTGTCCTGGTATTCATCGATCAGCAGATAGCGTAGCCGCTCCCGCCAGGCCTGGGTGAGATCCGCGTGCTCGGCAAGCAGCTTCACAGGCAACAGAATCAGATCATCAAAGTCGACAGCCTGGTACGCAGACAGCGTTGCGGCATGCTCGCGCCAGGCACGCGCAATCGAATGCTCGATCCCGTTGGCTGCCTGCGCGGCAGCGGTCTCGGGGTCCAGCAAGGCATTTTTCCAAAGCGAAATCTGATGCTGGGCATGGCGGATCAGCTTGCGATCGGTGGTGGCGAGCGCGCCCGCGAGAATGCCCGCGCAGTCATCAGAATCGAGGATCGAGAAGCTGCGCTTCAAGCCCAGCCGTTCGCCATCCCGGCGCAGCATCTGCATGCCCAGCGAGTGAAAGGTGCTGACCAGCGGCCTGCGCGCGGTTGGCAGCGTCGCAATTTTCTGCAGCCGCTCAGCCATCTCCTGGGCCGCTTTGTTGGTAAACGTGATGGCGCCGATGGCCTCCGGTGAGAACCCGCTGTCGATCAGATGAACAATCTTGTGGGTGATCACGCGGGTCTTGCCGCTGCCCGCGCCGGCCAGCACCAGGCAGGGACCATCGAGATGGCGGATGGCTGCGCGCTGGGCGTCGTTAAAACCGGTGGACATGGCCGTCAGATCTCCGACGGATCGACTTCGAGGTGCCAGCGTGCCCGGGTCTTGACCGTGCGCAATGCAGCCATCCAGTGCGGCAGGAACTCCTGAAGGGCCGGACGCGCGCCCGACTCAACCAGCAGCTGCGCACGCTCACGCCCCTTCAGGCGGGCCATCGGCATAGGTACCGGGTCGAAAAGCTGTATCGGTGAATCCACTTCGGTCCCGCACAGGGGCTCGGCCAGCTCACGGGCAGTGCGCAAAAATGCCAGCGCGTCGTCCAGCGTAGGCGCATCGGCCCGCAGCAGCGCCTGGTGGGTGAAGGGTGGCATGGCTGCGTCGCGCCGCTCGGCAAGCAGCGCATCGGCAAAACCCGAATAGTCATGGCGCTTCAGAAATTCGAAGAGCGGATGAGCGGGATAACGGGTCTGGACCAGCACCCGGCTCGCCGCGACCTCTCGGCCCGCGCGACCGGCCACCTGCATCAGCGTGGCAAACAGGCGCTCCGGCGCCCGAAAGTCGGCGCTGAACAGTCCGGCGTCGCCGTCCACCACCACTACCAGGCTCAGGCGTCTGAAATCATGCCCTTTCGCAAGCATCTGGGTGCCCACCAGCAGATCGACCTCGCCCTGATGAACCGCTGCGATCAGCGCCTGCGCGGCGCCGCGACGGTTGGCGACGTCGCGGTCGAGTCGGGCAATCCGCTGGCCAGGAAACTGGTGCGCCAGGTCTTCCTCGAGTCGCTGGGTGCCGCGACCGAGCCCGGCCAGGCCCAGGTTGCCGCACTGGGGACAGGCACGGGGAACCGGCGAGTTGGCGCCGCAATGGTGGCAGACCAGCTGGTAGCGAACACTGCGCGCGGGGGCAGGGGCGCGGTGCAGCACCCGCCAGGCCGAGCACTCCGAGCAACCGCTCAGCCAGCCGCAGGCGTCACACCCCAGCACGGGCGCATAGCCCCGCCGATTGATGAAAACCAGTGCCTGCTCGCGCCTTTCCAAGGTTGTCGTGATGGCAGAAAGTATTGCGGGAGCGAGCGCTGACTCACCTCGCAGACCTTTGATGTCAATGATGTCGAGCTGGGGCAGCGCCCCACCCCCCATGCGCGAGGGCATCTCGAGCAGCCGATAACGGCCGCGCCGGGCCGCCCGCCAGGTTTCGATAGACGGCGTCGCTGAGCCCAGCAGCACCGGGATATCGGACTCACGACCGGCGGCAACAGCCAGGTCGCGTGCCGAGTAGTGCAGCCCGTCCTGCTGCCGATAGGAAGCGTCATGCTCTTCGTCGACGACGATCGCGGCGAGCCGGGGCAGCGGCGTCAGCACCGCAAGCCGTGTCCCGATGATCACCCTCACCCGCCCCTCCACCGCGGCCAGCCATGCGCGCGCGCGCTCGGCCTCACCCAGGCCACTGTGAAGCACCGCCACCGAGTCGGGAGGGAATCGGGAGGCAACCAGCCCGGCAAGCTGCGGGGTCAGGGCAATCTCCGGCACCAGAAGCAGCAGCTGCGCGTCCGGCTGCCGCTGCAGAATCGCCTCAAACCAGCGCAGATACACCTCGGTTTTGCCGCTGCCGGTCACCCCGTGCAGCACCGATACGCCAAAGCCACGTGCGTCAATCAGGACATTGAGCACCTGCTGCTGGTCGGCCCCGAGCGGCTGGCCCGCTGCCGAGCGGCTGAGCGCGGGTGGACTCCCGCCCAGCGCGGTGGCAGGCGTCCTGGCGGCGCGCCGCGCTCGCGCAAACGGTGTGGAGCGGGCGCGTGGCGAGGCCGGCGTACGCAGGGTTCGGGGCACAGCCAGCCAGGCAAACTCGCCCACCGAGCGATGGTAGTAGCCCGCCGCAAACCGAAGCAGCGCAAACCAGTTGGCAGGCAGCGCTGGCGCATCATCGAGCCGCGCCTCGATATCTTTCAGACGGTCGGGCGCAAGTTCGCTGTCGGCGCGCCGCTCCAGCACGAGGCCGATTCGACGGCCACTGCCCCAGGGCACCTGCACCCAGTCGCCGACCGCCAGCGACTCCGCGAGCGCCGGCCCGATCCGGTAGTCGAACCAGGGCGCAATCGGGATATCCAGCGCAATCCGTGCAATTCGCAAATCAGCGGTGAAACCAGAATTCACTTTAACTTCGAGGCTTAATCCGAGACCCCTAAACGGGAATTCCGGCTCATCAACAAAACCTGTGGATAACTCTGTGGGTAGCTGCCGAATAGCGCTCCCAAGTCCTTGTCTGACCTTGATCCAGCGTGGGATGCCCGTTTTTTGATCAATTTGATGCTCTTATAAATCAACCACTTAGCAAAGCCGCCTGAAAAACCCCGCGCTTTACCCGGAAACAACACTCGCGGGGCGCGCGCTGTGCATAAGTCAGCGCCCGCATGCTCGCGAACCCTTGTTTTTCGCGCCTTCGCAAGGCGCGCCGGTGCGAGAGATTGGCTAAAGTGAGGACGCGCTAGCGCCGCGGCGCCTTTGTTCACGGCTGTATGCGTGGACGGCTTCGACCAGCGCAGTAACCGACTCGGGTGGCGTGAACTGCGAAATGCCGTGACCGAGGTTGAAAACATGGCCGATTCCGGGCTGCGGCACACCAAAGCTCTCAAGCGCCTTCAACGCCTCGCCGCGAATCTGCTCAGGCTGGGCCATCAGCACCATCGGGTCAAGATTGCCCTGGATCGCGCAGCGCGCTCCGACGCGCGCGCGCGCCTGACCGAGGTTCACGGTCCAGTCGATCCCCACGCCGTCACAGCCCGAGGCGGCGATTTCCTCAAGCCACAAGCCGCCGCCTTTGGTGAATACGATCACTGGCACCGATACGCGGCGCGTGCCAACGACCTTGCCGTCGGCATCGACAACAGGCTCATCGCGCTCGCGCTGCAGACGGTCGATGACCTGCCGGATTGGCCCCAGCGAAAATTTCTGGAATGCGCCGTCGGCGAGCGCGCCACCCCAGGAATCAAAAATCATCAGCGCCTGGGCGCCCGCCTCGACCTGTGCGTTGAGGTAATCGGCCACCGCCTGCGCATTGACCTCGAGGATGCGCTTCATCAGATCGGGCCTGCGATAGAGCATCGTCTTGACCTGGCGGAAGTCGTCGCTGCCGCCGCCTTCGACCATGTAGCAGGCAAGCGTCCAGGGGCTGCCCGAAAAACCGATCAGTGGCACACGACCGCCCAGAGCGCTGCGAATCGTACTGACCGCCTTCATGACATAACCCAGTGAATCGGCAGGGTCGGGTGAGGCGAGCGCCGCCACCGCGGCCTCGTCGCGCACCGGCCGCTCGAATTTCGGGCCCTCGCCTTCGGCGAAGTAGAGCCCCAGGCCCATCGCATCGGGCACGGTGAGAATGTCGGAAAACAGGATCGCGGCATCAAGCGGATAGCGATCGAGCGGCTGAAGCGTGACTTCGCAGGCCAGTTCGTGGTTCTTGCACAACGCAAGAAAACTGCCTGCACGGCGCCGGGTCGCGTTGTACTCGGGCAGGTAGCGGCCCGCCTGTCGCATCAGCCAGATCGGCGTGTAGTCGGTTGGTTCGCGGCGAAGCGCGCGCAGGAAGGTGTCGTTCTTAAGCGGTGACATCGGATCAGGGCTCCTGGGGTTGGTCAGATTCGGTGGGGGCGCACTGCCCGCGCTCAGCCGATAACCAATTCGATCAGTACGGGGCCGGTCTGTGACATCGCCCGGCCAAACAGTCGGGCGAATTCGCCCAGGTCTTCGGCACGCGCGGCCTCCAGCCCCATGCCGCGGGCGATCGATACGAAATCCAGCGTCGGTCGATCAAGCGTCAGCATGTCGGTGGCCCGGCGGCCGGGGGTGCCTGCGCCGACGCCCGCGAACTCGCCTCGAAGAATCTGATAGGCGCGATTGGCCATGATGACGACGGTGACGTCGAGCTGCTCGCGGGCCATCGTCCACAGCGCCTGGATCGTGTACATGGCACTGCCGTCGCCTTCGAGCGCGACCACTTTGCGAGCGGGCGCGGCGATTGCAGCACCCACCGCGCAAGGCAGCGCAAAACCGATGGAGCCGCCCATGACCGAGAGCCAGTCATGCGGGGCTGCGCCCACCGTAGACGGACCAAACGAACGCCCGGTGGTGACCGCCTCGTCGACCACAATCGCATGCTCGGGAAGCAGCGCGCTCAGCACCGCTGCGATGCCGTCGGAATTGGGGCGACCGGCAGGCAGTGCACTGGGCGAAAGCGTTTGCCGCGCCGCGACATGCGCAGGCGCAAGCGCTGAGGCATCGAGTTCGGCCGCCAGCGCCGCCAGCGCCGCGTGCGCATCGTGTTCGGGCTCGGTCAGTGTGATCAAGGCGCATCCTGCAGGCGCCAGACGGCGAGGTTTGCCCGGATACGCAAAGAACGCGATCGGCGCGCGCGCGCCCACCAGCACGATGCGCTTGAAGCGGGCGAGTGCCGCCACGGTGGGCTCCACCGCATACGGCAGCCGCGGCGCCACGACGCGGCCAGCGCCCCGCGACAACTTGGCGGTGTAGAACTCGGTCATCAGCGCACAGCCGGTTCGAGCGGCAATGCGTCCCGCCTGCTCGAGCGCGGGCTCATCAAGTGCGCCAGCACCCAGCAGCAGCAGCGTCTCGGGCTCGAGAAGCGCCTGCGCGGCCGCGGTGACCGCCGCCGCGTCGAGCGGCCGGTATGCAATAGCCGGGCGCATTGAATCGGGCGCGAGCGGCGCCTGGTGAGCGGGAAGCTCGCCCCAGGCAGCATCGGCGGGCAACGCCAGCGTGGCGATCTGACCGGGCGGGGAGCAGGCGGCATCGATGGCGGCCAGCGCATCGGTGCGCAGCGTACCCGCCGAGCGCGTGGTGCGCACCCAGTGCGACACGGTGCGCGCGATACCCTCCAGATCAGAGGTGAGCGGCGAGTCGTTGGCGAGGTGGTCGGTGGCATGGTCGCCCACAATATTGACGATGCCCGAGCGCGCCCGCCGCGCGTTATGCAGATTGGCCAGCCCATTGCCCAGGCCGGGGCCCAGGTGCAGCAGGGTGGCAGCCGGTTTGCCCGCAATCCGGTAGTAGCCGTCTGCGGCACCCGTGACCACGCCTTCGAACAACCCGAGCACGCAGCGCATTCGATCGATCCGATCGAGCGCGGCGACGAAGTGCATCTCGGATGTGCCGGGATTGGTAAAGCAGACCTCGACGCCACCGGCAAGCAGCGTGTGGACCAGATCGTCAGCGCCGTTCAATTGAGGCTCTCCCTGACCGGTCCGCTACCGTGGCGGCCGGTTTTGATGCCCTGCATGTTACGACGGATTGCATGCGGGCTGCCGGCAGCGGCGGGTGCTTCGGACCGCTGCCGGCGAAACGATGCGCCTGCGCTTATCCCGCGGCAGACGACCGATCGGATGAATAGGCGTCAACCCGCCCCTGCGCAGTGGCCGTGATCGTGGCGCTTTCGATGGCTTCGGCGGTCAAGGCCGCAGCATCGACGCCCAGGCTGTCGAGCCGCGCCGACAGATCACGCTTCAGATCGTTGAGCACCAGGATGCCGCCCACCTACAACCCGCCTGCGCTGGGCCGCCCGGCATCTGCCTTGGCAGTGGCCTTGAGCGAGTCGCGTGCAATCACCGACACGGTGCCGCCCGCCTTGATGCTTGCCACCCCGGTACGGGCTTCGACTTCGGCGCGCGAGCCGCCGCGGTAGCGATTGATCGCGAGCAGCCCCGCTGCGGCAGTGCGAATGCCCGGGTCGCTCAGCGCATCGGCAATGGCTTCCATGACCAGCGACGACCGTGCATCGACCGCTACCGCCCCGGTGGCATTGAGCCGGCTGGCATTGACGGTGACCGCGGTATCGCGCGCCTTGCCAGTGTCAGTGGGTTCGCCGCCCGCAAATTTTTTGGCGTCGAATGTGCCGAGATCGCCGACATAACGACCGACCAGCTTGACGGCCATGACCGCTGCCTGGTCACCATCGGGGGTGGCGTTCATGCCCGTGGGTGTCTCGGCCGACAGCTTTGCCTGATCGCGGGCTGCAAGCTCAATGCCTGCGTCGGCGGTGATCGAGGTTTGATAAACCGATACGCCCGTGCCGCCATTGAGCGTGTTCCAGGCGCGAAGCGATCCGATGTTGATGTCAAAGCCCAAGGTGAGGCCAAGCAATGGCCCGGGCTTGGTGGGCCCCATCTTGCCGATCTTCACGTCGGACTCGAGCGCCTGGGCTGCGAGCGCCAGGCTGCGAACATTCGCCCCACTGATGGTGGACCGCGCAACCGTGACGCTTACCGACGCCTCAACATCATTACCGGCAAGACTTGCCGGTAAATTGGAGACGCCGTACCAGGACTCGAGCAGCTCACCGGTGTAACCGCCCCCGGTGGCCTTCCAGCTGGAGCGGTCCTGCGCGATCGGGTTCACGTCGCCCCGGGCGCGAATCGTCGCCAATTCGACCCGCACCGCCGTGCTGGTGGTGCCGACATTGCGCGCCTGCCGTGCAGTGGCCGCCAGACTGCTGGCATCGAGTGCAAACGCACGCAACCCCGCCACATCCAGCTCGGCGCCCGCGAGCGCGGCCTCCACCGCCGAGCGAACCAGCGCGGTGCTGGTGCCCGCCTGCTTGGAGCCTGCGAAATCGCTTAACAGCCCGCCCGCAGCGCGATCGCGTGCGAGCGCAGCCACCTGCACCACGGGCGCAGCAACGCCCTGGCCCGGCGCCACCACCACCTTGCCGGTGCCATCGCCCAGATAAGCCCTCGCATCCCGGGTAACCAGAATGCGGTTCCAGACGTCTTTGCTTGCGTCCGACCCCGCCAATACGGAGTCCTGCACCCCGATCACACTGCGCAGCTGAGTGGAATCGGTGGCCTCGAACAACACTGCTACCGTCGACGGCGCGGCGGCCTCCACCAGAGAGAGAGCGGCATTACCGCGCGCACCCGCCTCGCTTTTCTGCTGGACCGATAGCGTGACCTTGGAGCGCTCAACACCACTTCGCTCCACTTCCATCCGCACATCGGTATCAGCCACCACAAACACACCGGCGGCGGTCACTGAAGATTTCGCGCCCAGCACAGCGCTGGCCTGCACGTCAGCGCCAAGCGAAAAATCGGTGAGCGTTACGGCGGGCTTGCCGGTATAGCCCAGGGCTGCGCTTGCGAACAGCATCAGGTCGCCAGCGGTCTTGACCGTGCCGTTGACGTTGACCGATGCGGCAACGGTGGCGCTTGCCGAGGTGGTTGGGGAACCGGTAAGCGACGCTTCGGCAATCAGGTGCACCCCAGCACCGGCCTGCAGCAACGCGCCCTCGCTGATCTCAATCGATTCGGATTCAACGACCAGCAGCGCAGAACCAAGGTCTGCGGTCTTCACCACCACCTGGTCAGCACCCCCCAGACCGCGGATCGCGAACAAACCGGTGGGTTTGGCAAACACCAGGTCGTAGAGGCTGTCGGCGCTGACCCGCAACCGGCCGTCGGGCTCGGTGGCAAGCGTCACTTTGTTGTCGGCGGCAGACAGGTCAACGATCAGGTTCTGGACTTCTCCCGACAACGACAGCAGATCGCCCGTGCCGGACAGGCGGCCGCTCTGCGAGGCGCCCCGGGTCAGGTCGATGACCGTGGCCGAGGGCTCAAACTGCGCAAGATCAACCTCGACCGTCTTGCGCTCAACAACGTTCAAGCTGACGTTGTCGGCGGAGATGTCTTTAGTCGTATCGGGACGCGTCTGCTGCAGCATCGGCTCGGCCGACAGCGACACCCGATCCTCAAGCCTTTCGACCTGTGCGCGGCTGCGGGCATACGCCAGCCTTCTGCCCCGTGGGGACCAGCGCTTGAATCGTTTTGCAAAAACGTGTCCATCAGAAACTCCAGAGAAAACCAGGCAGGCTTATCGGCTAGCCATCAAAGATCAGTGCTCGTTGGGCGGCGACTTGAAGCCAGAGGTATCGGTCGGCGCCAGAGCGTCAGGGTCATCAACCGGCGGCCCGTCTTCGAGCCGCTCGAACTGCTGCAGAGAAACCAGGTGCGCGTAAATTGACGACAGCCAGCCTTCGCGACGCAGCTCGAAGAGCTTCGCGTCAGGAAGTCCGTCCAATCGCTCTTCGTTGATCACATAACAGCCGTTGACTTCGAGCGCCTCATCACCCCGGCGCGCGCGCACCGCAAACGGCGTAAACAGGTTGCGCGCCGCGAGCGCACGACAGAACGCGTCGGTGCGAAGCTGCATCTCGCGAATCTGCTGCAGCCACTCACGCGCCTGTTCAAGCGCCTCGGTGGGCGCACCCGCCGAATCAAACAGGCGGGCGCCTTCAGTGAGCGACACCAGTTCGCTCGCCGCATCGATGCAGACCGCAAAGCGTTCCGACTCGCCTTCGGCGGCTGCGCGCGCCAGCGCGAACGGATACGCGCGGATCACCGCAGGGATATAGGACGCGAGCCAGGTGCCATCGATATCAACATAGATGTTTTCGCCCTCACGCAGGCCCAGGAGCGCCATGGGGCGGAAGCTGTCGATGTCCGGGTCTTCAACGAACACAATCGGATAGATCGCCGCAGCGCGAACGAGCTCGGCCTGCATCAGCGCGGACATATGGACGCCGCGCGCAAACTCGAACCCGGTCTGCGGCCGCACGCGCAGCGCCGCATGGCGTTTCGAATTCAGTGCAACCAGTTCGCGAAACACGTCGACCAGACTCCTTCAGGCGCGGCTTGAGGGCTCGAACGGCAGGGCGTTGTCGAGCCAGTCATCGGACTTCAAAACGCCTCGACGACGCGAGAAGGCGTCGGCTTCCGCGCGTCGCTGTGACATTCGGATGAGCGCCCGCACCCACAGCGCGCGAAGCGGCAACCGCAGGCGTGCGGCTGTCGCAATCAGCGCCCGCGATGGGCGAGACACAAATCGCTTGATGAGGCCGTCCTCGGCGCTTACGAAAATCGATACGCTGCCGGGATCGCCCTGACGGCCGCATCGCCCGGCCAGCTGCCGATCGATACGTCCCGATTCATTGGCTTCGGCGATGATCACGTGCAGCCCACCTGCAGCCGGTACACCATCGCCCAGCCGAATATCGGTGCCGCGGCCCGCCATGTTGGTGGCGATGGTGATGCGCCCAGGCTCGCCTGCACGCGCGATGATGCGAGCCTCTTCAGCGTGCCTGACCGCATTGAGCAGCTCAAAGGGCAGACCGCGCGCGCCCAGCAGCGACGCCAGCGTTTCGCTTGACTCGACACTGCGTACGCCCACCAGCACCGGTTGGCCGCGCTCATGCAGCGAAACGATTTGCGCGACGACCGCCTGCCATTTGCGCCCCGCGGATTCAAACATCCGCGGCGCAGCCGTTCGGGTCAGCCGTGGCCGGTGGGTGGGAATAGGCACCACGCCCAGCTTGTAGATGCGCCAAAACTCGGCGGCGGCCTCGCGTGCAGTTCCAGTCGTTCCGGCAAGCCGGGGCATGCGCCTGAAGAATGACTGAAAGCTCATCTGGCCGAGCGATTCATTGGGGTCAGTCACATCGACCCCCTCGCGCGCCTCGATCGCCTGATGCAGGCCCGCGGTGAGCGTTCGGCCAGGCGTCATCCGCCCGGTGAACTCATCGAGCAGCACCACTTTGCCCTCGTCGACCAGGTACTGGTGGCCGCGCAGGATGAAGTGCCGCACGGTGAGGGCCTGGCGCAGAAGTTCTTCGCGACGCGGCTCGGCACGCCAGACAAGGCCCAGCTCGGCCGCGCGCGCAGTGAGCGCAGTGCGTGCGCCCTCGCGCAGCAACACGGTACGCTGGCGGCTGAGCAACTCGTAGTCGCGCCCCTCGACCATCTGATCGGCGATGGTCGCCACCAGCCTCGCTGCATCGGCGAGCCCAAGATCGCTTCTTGGTGCCGACAGAATCAGCGGCGTGACAGCCTCATCGACCAGCACATTGTCAGCCTCGTCAACGATCACTGAATAGAGGCCCCGCACCTGGATCTGCGGGGCCTGTGTATCAGGAGGCACCGTGCCGAGCCAGCGCCTGAGCGAAAGCCGCTGCGGATCGTGTCCGGCGCGCGCGGCAAGCTGATCGCGAAGGAAGTCAGCGAGCATCTCTTTTGCAGTGAGGTAGACCACATCGGCGCCGTAGCGCACGATTCGCTCCTCGGGCTTGTCGGTGGACACCACCGAGGCCACCGAGACGCCGCATCGCTGGTAAAGCGGCGACATTTCCTGCGCATCACGCGCAGCCAGGTAGTCGTTGGACGTGACCAGATGGCAGGGCTCACCGCTCCAGGCGGCCAGCACCGCGCCAAGCGACGCCGTGAGCGTTTTTCCTTCGCCTGTGGCCATTTCAGCGAGCCAGCCACGATGAAGCGCGAGCGCACCCATGAACTGCACCGGATATGGCCGCATGCCAAGCGATCGGTAGGACGCCTCGCCGATTGACGCCAGCGCCTCGATCAGCCTGCCGCCGGCCTCGATCGGGTCCCGTCGTACCGCTTCGCGAAGCATGATCAGCTGGTCGGCAAACGCGGCGTCATCCAGCACGGAAAATTGCGCGCAGGCCTTCGCCACGCGCGCTGAGGCTCGCCGGAGTTTGACCGCATGGTGCCCGCGGCGCTTCACCCAGCCGTGTGTGGCGTGCGCAAACGCGTCGGCGCCCTCGGGAAGTTTGGGCGCGAGCGGCAGCGGCGGCGGCACAAAGCCGGCCGGAACACCGGTGCGGGGCAAGAGTGCGGCAGCGGCATCCATGGGCTACACCCGGAACCTGCGCTGCAGAAACTGGCGAACGCCGCGCTCCCACTGCAACAGCAGCGGCGCGTCATCGAGCGTGAGGCGGATGGTGCCAAGCCGGCCATGCGCCAGGCCCAGCCCACCCCCCAGCGCCTCAAGCGGCAGCAGCGCCTGAATGCGGAAGAACGGTTCGGCGGCGGTGAGCCCATTTTGATCGGATGCGCTTACCGCGATGTCGCCGCCGCCTGCGAAGCCGAGCGCCCGCGAGGGCAGCGTGCCGGTTTCAAACGGAACGATCCTGGCCTCGGGCGCCACGATGTTGAGATGCTCCTGACCACGTAGCCGCAATTCAACCTGATGCACCCGGTTATCGAACAGGTGGGTGGCCACCTGCGGCAGCACGGCAACGAACCGCCAGCCATTGGGGTCGACGATGGCACCCAATGGCGAGCCGCGCGCCACCCAGCGCCCCAGCCCGGTGTCGAGATCGGGCGCACTCCAGATGCCGTCGATCGGCGCGGTGACCAGCAGCGCCGCGCGCTGTCGCTCGAGCTCAGCAATGACCGATTCAACCGCCACACGCTGGTGACGCAGCGGCATCAGGTCGGCCACTGACAAGGACGTTGCGCGCAGCTCCTGCGCAAGCAGCTGTTCGCGCTGCAGAAGCGCCGCGCGAAGATCAAACAGCAGATCGGGGCTTTCCAGGCGCATCAGCGGCTCACCCTGCCGAACGCTGGCACCGGGCAGCGCCATCAGCTCCACCAGAAAGCCTGGCGACTCTGAATTGAGCTGCCGATAAGCGCTGGCCTCCAGCACACCCGAAGCGCGGATGCGATCGGGCATCGGCACCATGGAAAGGGGAACGATGACCACCGCCGCCACGGCCAGCGCGAGCCCGACCGTGCGCGCCCGGTAGTGGTGCAGGCGCGGACTCGTCGACAGAAACTTCAAAAATTTCCAGAGCGGCACCACCACCACGGTAAAGCCCAGTATCCAGGCAAGCGCCACCCCCAGATCGAGGTATTCGCCTGCAATGAAAAACACGATGGTGGCCATCAGCATCAGCCAGTAGACGATGCTGGTCACGCCGTAAATCGGCAGCAGCCACGCTTCGGTCAAGGTGCGTGCCGCCGGTTTGGCGTTGGGCAGAAACAGCAGGAACCGCTCGCCCAGATAGCGCAGCTGCTCGCGCGATCGCTGAAACAGATTAGGCACATCCAGAAAATCGACCAGCATGTGATAGCCGTCGAAGCGCAGCAGCGGATTCAGGTTAAAGAGCAGCGAGGACACGCTGGCCACGAAAATCACGTTGTAGGCAATGGCATTGACGGCGCCCGGCGCGGTATTGGCCCACAGCAGCGCCGCGACAGCCGCCACACCCAGTTCTGCGATCACGCCCGCGGCACCCGTCAGCAGCCGTTCGGCCCGGCTTCTGAAGCCCCAGCTGGAGGTGGCATCCACATAGGGCATGGGTGCAAAGATGAGCAGCATCACGCCCATCTTATGAACCTCACCGCCATAACGCTTGCACACCGCCGCATGGCCAAATTCGTGGACCACCTTGGCAATGATGAAGCCGACATACAGGAGCGGCAGATTGCCCGGGGCAAGCAGGCCCGCGCTCTGGCCAAACAGTGTGTCGGCCGAATCGATCAGCGCCTTGCCGGCCAACGCGAGCAGCGCCAGATACAGCACCGCGCCGATGGGACCAAACAGGAACCGGATCAGCGGCATGGCCGCCTGGAGCATGCGGTCGGGGTCGATCAAGGGAATCTTGATCGCCAGAAAACCCATCAGGAGCGCCTTGGTTTCCTGGCGGCGCCGCTTGCGATAGCGCTCAAAGAGGCTCGCACCCGCGCTGGAGCGGTCGAAGTTCAGCAGATTCGACAGATTGAGCTGCCCCAGAAGCTGCACCACTTCTTCCTGGGTGAGCGCCGTATCGGGGTCAGCTTCGAGCGTGAGCATCCAAGCCTCTTCAATGGTGCGCTCAAGCGACAATCGGCTGACAAAGGCCCACGCCTCGCCGCTGACACGAAACCAATCGGACGACAAGGTGTCGCGCAGCATCACCCAGGTGTCGCCACGGAAGGTTTGCCGGTGCGCGCGAACGCTTGAGCGAAGCTCAACCCGCACCTTGGCGACACGGTGCCAGGAGTCGCTGAACGTTCGAGAGGCTGGATCGTCAAAGCTCATGATGCCGCGCTCAAATCCAGAAAACCTGCCTTAGATACCGAATGGTGCGATAGGTGAGCAGCCAGATGATGCTGCGCTCGCCCGCCTCAAGTCGTGCGCTGCCGCCCATGCCGGGTCGCCACCACGGCTGAAACTCGGCCTCGATGCGGGCACGCGCCAGATACACATTGCGTCCCTCACGCATGGTGGAAGCGGGATCGATCCGTTCGACCACCAGGGGATAGCGAAGATCGGGTCGGCCAACGAATGAGAACTGGCCACGCATGCCGATGGCGATTTCATGCACGTCGGCCTGATCGACTTCAAGCTCGACGTAGGTGTCACCCGTGTGGGCGAGCTTGACCAGCAGATCGCCTTTCCGAACAGGCGCGCCCAAGTTCTTTTTCAGCTCGCCCTCGACCACCACGCCAGTGAAGGGCGCCCGAAGCTGCGCATGAGCGAGCTGATGACGCGTGAGCTCGAGCTTGGAGGCAGCCTGCTGCTGGCGCGCCAGCGCGATCTGCATATCGGCAAGCTGGCGCGCAGCCTGGGCTTTTTCGGCCTCACGCGCGTACCGAACCGCGTCCGCCGCTGCCATGGCCTCTTCGAGGATCAGTTCGCGCGTGTCAAGTTCGACCAGCAGCGCGCCGGTTCGCACCGCATCGCCCACTTCAATGTAGGCATTGCGCAGGTAGCCATCAAACGGCGCGGGAATGAACAGGATGTCCTTGCTGCGAAGCGCGACCGGCGTACTGATTCGGTAGGGCCAGGGCAGCACCGCCAGCAGCGTGATCAGCACCGCCGTCCCAACCCCCACCAGTTTCCAGGCGGTATAGCTTGGCCCAAGCAGCAGGTCGCGCCATGCGACGAGCCGGGCAAACGCTCGCGCGCCAATCCAGCGGTCGGTGTCGTGCAGCACCACGAGCTGCCGGGCGCTGGACTCGCCAATGAGGCGCAGCTCCCAGGTTTCGCCAGGCTCGAACGCCCGGGCCCGACGTTCCAGGGTGAGCACCGCGACCGCGACATTGTCGACTCGCAGCGGCACCGACAGCAGATGCCCCGAGCCCTGCGTGCGTGAATAGGTTTCATGCGCGCGGCCCACGATCCGGGCATCGGGCGCTATCGGCCAGGCAAGTTCGATGTTCTGGTCGAGCGCCTCTTCCATGGCAGATTCAAGCTCGCGCGAGGCGTTGGCGCGGCGATCAAACTTTTCAACATGACTGACCGCGGTCAGCCGTAC
Source organism: Betaproteobacteria bacterium (assembly GCA_016868375.1). GTDB lineage: Bacteria > Pseudomonadota > Gammaproteobacteria > Burkholderiales > Burkholderiaceae_E > SYIM01. The sequence goes on from VGHA01000004.1 coordinate 33,733, forward strand.
ATAGCGGCTGCGCACCCAGCCCAGCGACACCCGGTCGCACTGAAAACGCACGGCAAGCTCATTGGCGAGCGTGAGCGCGGCGCGCATGAAACGGGTTTCAGCGCCCAGACGAATCGATAGCTGCAGCACGTCATACAGACGCTCTGCGCCGGTGGCCTGGGGCGAGCCCGCTTGCGCGGCCTGCTGCGACGCGGATTGCGCAACCAGCGCACGAAAACGCGCGTATTGAGCGGGAATTGACCCGGCCAGATCGGCGAGTGCGATCAGCGTTGCCGCATCCGAGGCGGCAGCGCCTGCAATCGGCGCCTGCGGCAGGATCACGATGACGGCGGTCTGCCCGGCCTGCACCGTATCGGCTGCCAGGCGCGTCGAGATGGCGGGCGCGTTGCCGCCGGGCCGAGCCGCTGCCGCGCCCGAGGGCGGTGCTATGGCGGCATCGCCCAGGCCTGGCTCGAGATAAGGCGACTCGTCGGCCGCGCCATCTGCGAGCCTCAGGATTCGAAGCGCATCGCCCGTCTGGTCGGGTGCACCCTGTGGCCACTGCGCCTGCGGCTGCCATCCCCGCTCATCATCGCGGGCAAGAAGCAGCACCCGACGCGCGACAAACGCGAGCGCCACGGCCTCGAGGTAGGCGGGCCAGAAGGCCTGCGCATCACCCGTAAACGATGCAAGCTCAGCGAGCCTCGCCGAACCCCGACGGACGTCGGCACCTTGCCGGGCGAGGAGCTCTGCGTGCATCAGCGTCTGGCCCGGTTCGCTGGCGGCGTCGCGCCTGGCGAGGACACCGAGGTGGCGGTAATGCGGCCGGCCGTTCCGGGCCGAATCGATCCGTCGGCGTTGTCGAATTCAGCAATCACATCCACCAGTCCGCTGGCCGGATCAGCGACCGGCGATACAAACACCAGCTGCGCGAGCCGGGTTAAGGGCTCCGCATCAGATCCGAGCTGCAGCATCACCGAGCTGCCGGCGCGCACCCGGGCAGCGTCTGCGATCGGCACGGTGCCGCTGAAGCGCGCCGTGCGCACATCAACGACCACCATGACCGGTTCGTGGGGCGCGACGCTTTCACCGATGCGCGAGACGATTCGCGTGACCACGCCATCGATTGGCGAGCGCAGGTGCCGCCGCTCGTAGGCCTCGCGCGCCAGATCGAGTTCAACGCGCTCGCGCCGCTTGGCAAACTCAATCGACTTGCGCTCGGCGATGATGGTGCCCAGCGCGAGCTCTTCATCTTCAACCTGTTTGCGCGACACGCCGCCGGTGGTCAGAAGCGATTTCGCCGAACGCACCTGTTCAGTCAGGGTGAGCTCTTTGGCGCGCAGCTCTTCAAGCCGGGCGTTGTCCTCGAGCATGACCTCGCGGCGCCGAACCTCGAGCGACTCAAGGGTTCGGTCCATGTGAAGGAGCAGGTCGCCCTTGCGCACCCGATCGCCTTCCTTCACGAACAGCGCTTCGATGCGGCCAGCGGCGGTCACGCTCAGCTTAAGGTCATGGATGGCCTGCGTGATGCCGGCGGCCGGCGTCACGGCGCCTGACGCGGCTGCAGGCCTCGCGGCACTGGCGCCTGCGGTCGCAGCCGAATCCGCTGTCGCGCCGGTACCGGAAGCGGCGGCCGGCTGCGCTGCGGGAACCGCAAACGAGGGGGCTGCAGGCTCGGGGATCCTGGGCAGGTCAGCGCGGCCGGACGCGGGAAGCGACTGCACCGGCCCGCGTTGCGCGCCGGCAGCGGGCACATTGAGCGCGGGCGACGCGGCAGGGGACGCGTCAGACGCCCAACCCGGCGTCGCAGCCGCCACCAGCGTGAGGGACAGGACGAGCCCTGCCACGCAACGCGCCCCGGCGAAGTGCTTCTGGCACTGCATCAGCCACGCCATCAGCGCCAGCGATCCAGCAACTGCCCCTGGGCGGCCTCGAGCAGTACATCGGCCTTGCTCCAGGCCACCTGCTGCTCGATCACCGCCAGCCGCGCGTTAATGGCGCGCTCTTCGCGCAACAGGATTTCGCGCATGTCGCTACGGCCCGCGGAAAGCCGCGTGCGCTCCAGTTCAAGCTGACGCTGCTCGCGCTCGGCAACGTCTTTCCAAAGCGACCAGCGTTCGTTGGCGCTTGCCAGCATGCCAATGCCCGTGTCGATGTCGTTCGCAATCGCCACCTCAAGCGCCTTCAACTGCAGCAGCGCATCCTCTTTGCGCAGCTTCGCCGCCTGGATGTCCGCCTTCGCCTGCCGGTTCTCCCCCAGCGGCATCGACAACTGCAGCCCCAGCGTCCACGACGGGTAGTCATTCATCCTCATGTACGACAGCGAGCGCGCCGCCGACATCTCCAGACCGTTCATGCCGTAGCTCGCCACCAGATCGAGCTTGGGCAGTCCCTGGTTGTTCGCATACGCAAGCTGGATGCCCTCGCGCTCGAGCATCGCCTTGCGCATCCGGTAGTCGTCGCGGCGCTCGATCGCGCGCCGCATCGCCTGTTCAAACGCCACCGCCCGGCCCTGAACCGCCGGCAGCGCGTCGCTGGCACGCAGGCTCGCCGGCGCCTCGTTGGCTGCCACCATCAGCAGCGTGCGAAGCTTGTTGACCCGCTCCTGCACACCCTGGCGGGCCTCACTCAGGCCAGCCTGGAAGCGACCCAGGTTGTTCTCAACTTCCCAGATTTCAGACTGCGGCAGCCGGCCCTGTCGGTTGAGCGCGCGAGCCTCCTGCAGCAGCCGCTCGCCCATTCGGACCTTCTCAATGGCCGACCCGGCGCGCTCCTGCGCAAGCAGCAGATCCCAGTAGGAGAACACCGCCTCGGCGACCACGCTCGCTTCGGTATCGCCGCTGGCAAATTTCGCCGCCCGCGTGTCCAACTCAGCAACCCGTACCCGCGCCAGCGTGACATCGCGACCCGCGTCACGCGCCAGCGGCTGCGTGAGGGTGAGTCCGTAGAACGCCCGGTAGTCGTCGTTGTCGTTCTGACGGATGTTGCGCGTGATGTTGGTCATGAACTTCGACATCGTCGCCTTGGCCTCAACCTTGGCGCCGGTTTCGAGCAGCTGCGACACACCCACCGAGTAGTCAACGCCGGTGCGGTCATACAGACCGAGACCCTGACGAATGAGATCTTCCTCAGGGGTGTTCTTTAGCCGCTGACGGCCATTGAGCACCGAGACCGAGGCCTGCGGCTGGAAAGCCGAGCCCGCGCGCTCGATGCTGGTGCCGGCGATTTCCTGTTCGGTTCGCTTGGACAGGATCGCCTTGTTCGCAGCGCGAATCTGGCGCACGAAGGGGGCCAGTTGAAGGTTGGTTTCGCGGGCGGTGGCGGTGGCCGCGGCGGGAGCGGCGGCGGGGGATTGAGCCGCCACCGGCGTCATCGCGATCGACATGAGCGCCGCGCAAGCCAAGGCCCAGCGCGATACGCCACCCATCGACTGCGGGGGGTGGCTTGCCCGCGGCTGCGGTGAGTCGGGATGCGTTCCGCCGCACGTCACGAGTCGGTATCGCCAATAGGTTGAAACAGGTGGTTTCATCGACCGGTTCCTAATGAACAGGAAACAAAAAAGTGGGCTCAGACATCGAGTTATGCAGGCGGCAGCCGACTAGAAATTTTGACTCGCTTATAGCTGATTTCACCGAGCTTGTCTTACATGGCTTTTCGCTATCAAAATCATTCCCGGATTCCATATTTTCGGGTCATGCATCCGTCCTTTCAGATTGCGTGCTGCCGCGGTCAACACTGGCTGAGTTCTCAAGCGAAAGTCTGACTGTTGGGTCAGCCGAAACCGCCGGGGCATCGGCCGGTAAACCCTGCTGCGGGTCAGTGGTCACCACCCCCTCCGCGGGTCGATCGAACCAGCGTGCCAGACGATCCGCCAGCCCGTGAACCACCCCGCCCAGGCGCGCACGAATCCCGGTAACTCTCAGCGCCGGCTCTGCTGGCTCGGACTCGGACGTGGTGGCCGGTGTTGAGCGATCGCTTCGCGGTGCCTCAGCCGGGGCCGCGCCCGAGTCAGGCGCTGAGCCTGGCTCCGGCGGCTGACCAGGCGCCGGTTCCGGCGTGCCAGCGGGCGCAGCGCCTGCCGGCGGCGTAACCGGCAGCACCGGCGCTGCGGGCGCTGCGGGCGCTGACTCCGACCGCGCGGCGGGACTGCGTGCAGCATCGCTGACCGACTGCATGGCCACGGTCGCGCTGACGCTCTGCGATACCGGCTGGAGGACCGCCGAGACCGGACGCTGTTCCACCACCCGCGGGGCCGCTTCGGTAATCAGCGTGCTGCTGACCGTGACGGGCGTTGCGCTGCCGCGCGAGGCAATCACCTGCGTGATCGGAATCGCGGACTGGGCCCCGAGCAAGCCCTCGGTGACAGCTTGCAGGCCTGCCGAGAGCACGTTGGCCGTACTCGATGAAATCGTCGGCGATGCAAGCCCGGTGGTGCTCGCAGTCGCCCCGGCCGCGCCCGCTGGCTGCGAGAACAGGCCGCCCGACACGAGGCTGATCATCGATAAGGCTTCCTTCTCGGCGATCGCGGTCTTGCCCGCCAGCATCACCGATCGGCCGCTACGTGCCTCGAGCCGACCGGGTTCTATCCGCCCGGTTTGCGTGAGGAGCGCGACCCAGCCAGTGCGTGACTCGTTGACAACCCCGGCCGCGCCAATTCGAAGCCCCGTCTCGCCTGCCAGCACGATGTGCCCGCCGGAACTGTTGCGCGCTTCAACCGACCCCACGCTGACCCGCAGACTGGCCTCGCCAAACTGCCCGATACCGTTCACAGCGGCCAGTTGCAGCGCCCGCGAGGTTCGAATATTGAAGGCCCGGTCGGTGGTTGAGTCGTAGATTGCGCCACTGCTGGTGACACGGATGGATCCGCTGCTGGATTGGATTCGCGCGATCCCGATGTCGCCATCGGCCTGCAAAGCGATGTCGCCCTCGGTGGTTGAAATGCTGCTGCCAGGTTCCATGACGATAGAACCCGAGCTGGTGATGCGAACCTTGCCCATCGGCGCCGAGATGCCATCGACGACTTTCAGCGGGCCTTGAGCGTCGATGAAAACATCGCCGCGTTCGCTGACCGCGGACACGCCCGCTGCCGCAACGGCGGCCGCCAGATCGCCCGCGGCGCGAATCCGCGCCAGTCCCGTGGTTCGGACCTGGGTGGTGGCGGCCGAATCAAGGTCCAGGGACACATCACCAGTCGCGGCAACCGTGACCGCCGCGCCGATCAGGCTCAAGGTTCCACCGATCCGGTTGGCTGCGTCATCGAGCACAATCGACTGCGCCGCGGCACTGATGCGGCCACCGCCAGCGATCTCGAGTGCTCCCTGCTGGCGAACCGCACCCGCCGAATCAATATCGACCCGGCCGGCGAGACGACCGCTGACCAGCAGGACCTCACCGTCTGCATCGGTACGAACCGAGAGCAGGCTGTTTGCCCCGCTGGCCTGCGCCGCCAGTCGCAGCGCACCCTGCGCGCGCACGCTGGCATCGCCTGACACCGCAAGCGACAGATCCAGCGGGCCCGCATCGCGGATTCGTGCAACGCCCGCCTCGATCCTCACCGGTCCGTCGAACTGGTTGTCGCCCCGTGACAGGTCGACAACACGCCCTGCTGCACGGACCTCGGTCGTTCCCGTGACCTTCGCGGCGCCCGTCTGTTCAACCCCGCCCTGCAGCAGGAGATCGCCTGCGATCTGCACTTCGCCCAGGCGGATCAGCCCCGATTCGCTCGCAAGCGAGGTGTTGCCGTCGACGCGAAGCGTTGCGGCCGACAGCGCTTCACCCTGGCTGATCGCAGACAGCCTTGCCTGCGCACCCGTTACCTTGCCGGACACTGCGAGACTGCCGCCAGCCCGCACCACCGCCGACGCAGACTCGTCAGCCGCCCGCGATGCATCGCTTTGCGACAGGTCGAGCGTCACCGCGACGTCGTTGCGGTCGGACAGCGACGCGGCGCGCCCGATCAGCGTCACCGTGGCGCCGAAATCATTGTCACTGCGATCAAGGATGATCTGGCCCTGCGCACCCGCATCCAGGCGGCTCGCGCCGCCGAGGGTGAGGCCTCCGGTCTGGCTGATTGAGCCGCTCGCGTTGACCGCCATGATGCCGCTCATCTGAAGCGCGCCCAGGCTTGCCGCGGCGCCTGCCTGCAGCGTCAGATTGGCGCGTGACCCGGTCAGGCGGCCCTCGACCGAAGCGGCGCCCGCCGCCGTCAGCGTGACCGGGCCTGCCGCATCGAGCGACACGGTGAGCGCGTTCCGATCAAGGATCGTGGCCGCCCCCCCGCGCAGCGTGAGCCGCGAACCGAAGTCGTTGCCAGCCGCCGTCAGCACGGTGCTGGTTGAGCGAATCACCGCGTCGCCGCTTACCTGTATCTGCGTACCCTCGGCCTGCGTCAGCTGACCGGCCTCGGAGTCGATGCTGAGGCCACCCACATTGAGCGAGACCGCAAGCGTCACATCATCGGTATTGACGATCGACAGCGTCCGGCTGCTGAGGGTGACGGCACCGCCCGCCTGGGCTGGCGTCGTCACCAGATCCGCTCCGGTGCGGCCTGCGATCGCGAGGCTGGCAATTTCCAGGGCCCCGCCATCGACCGCCACGGTGCCAAGATTCAAGGTCTCGACACCGGTGAACGCGACCCGGTTAGCATCGCCCGCGAGCATGCCGTCTTTAAAGATCACCTGGACCTGGTCATTCGCGCCTGCGCGAATCGTGACCGCGTCGGACCGTGCAGCGCCCTGCAGCGCCAGGCCCTGCGCAAACTCAACCGAGTCGGCGCCAGTAACTACGAGGCGACCGCCGGCGGCCAGTTCAAGCGCCTTGCTGAAGACGACCGTACCGGTCGCGTTCAGTACCAGGTCACCTTCGATTCGAACCGGCTGGTCAAAGCGCAGATTGACTGCGTTGGTGACGGTAAGCGCTTCGAGCCCAGCGCCGGCTTGACCACCAACCTGCTGCTCGAAGACGATCGAACCGCCTTCGGCTGACAGCGTGAGCGAGTCGTTGTTGGCACTGCTGCCGCGCAGCGGCGATTGCACCCGAACCGCATCCCCTTGCAGGGCGGCGGCAGGGCCGGCTGACAGCGCGACTGCGCCTGCGATCTGCATCGTGCTGCCGGCAAAGCTTGCACCGCCAGCCAACGCGCCAGAGCTTTGCGTGATGGCGATGATGCCCGCTCCGGCGTCAAAGACGCTGCGGCCCGTGACCCGAACCGCGCCGGTCTGCGCCAGTTCGCCCGCCGAGCGCACCTGCAGATCACCGCCAACGGTGGCCGCGCCCATCGATGCGTCGGCTGCGCTGGTCAGCGCAAGCGATCCCGCCACCACCAGCTGATCGACCACCAGCCTGCCGGAGCCCGTGGACTTGAGCGTCAGATCGGTGCCCTCTCCGGTCAGTGCGCCGCCCACGGTGAGTGCGCCGCCCGCCTCGATCGTTGAATCAGCGATCGCGGTCAGCTCGATCCGCAGCGCATTGGCGTCGCGCACCTGCGCCTCCCGAGCTGCAAGTTTCACCAGCCCGCCGAAGTCATTGCCCGCGTCGGTAAGCACCACCGTACTGCCCGGTGCGACGATCTCGCCCGCACCACCCACCTTGAGGGCAGCGGTCTGCGTGACTGCGCCTGCAGCGCTGACCGTCAGGCCGTCGCTCACCGACACCGAACCCAGCGTGAGTGCAGCCGCGCTCGTCAGCCGCAGATCGCTCGCATCGCCCACCACGCTCGCGCGAATCACCGTCAGGCTGGATGCCGACTGGAGCCGTACATCATCATTTGCTTCGACATCAACCGATAGAGCGCTGGCTGATTGGATATCGACCCGGCTGGCGAGCACCGTCACGGCACCCGCGAAGGTGTTGCCCATAGCGCTCAGCGTCACGGCGCTGTCGCCCGCATCGATCGTGGTGCGCGCACCGATCTTCAGCATGCTGTCCGCGCCCTGCGTGACCGGTCCTGCTGAATTGGCCTCAAGCGCGCCACCCACGGTGAGCCCGCCGAACTGCACGCCCTGAGCGCCTCTGCCAGTCACCTTCAGGTCGCTCTGCTCACCGGTCAGAATTCCAGACACTGCCAGCGCGCCCCCACTGTTGACCACGACATCGGCGCTGGCGGTGACCTCGAGCGTGAGATCGCTCGCGGCGCGCACATTGACCGCCGACCCCACGGCACTCAGCTTGCCGCTGAATCGGTTGGCATCGTTTTCAAACGTGATGGCATTCGAGCCCGCATCAATCGTGGAAGCTGCCCCCAGCGTCAGTGCGCTGGTCTGGGTGACTGCGCCCGCGCTGCTCAGCATCAACCCGCCCGCAAGCGTGAGCGACTCCAGGCTGACCGCGCCCAGGCTGCTCAGCGTCGCGGTGCTGCCCGCACCAGACCCCACGCCACTCAACACGCTTAGCGCGCCGGCGCTGCTGATGCGAGTCGCCGCGCTGCCGCTGAACCGAACCGCAAGCGCGCTGTCTGCGTCGTGGACAGTAAGCTGCGCGCCCGTCAGACTGACCTCGCCCGCCAGACGGTTATCAACCGACGACAGCGTGATCGCCTGACCGGCTGCGCTGACCGTCGTGCTGCCGCCCACCGTCAGTGCGCCCACCTGCGTGACTGCGCCGGTGCTGGTGATGCCCACATTGCCACGAACCTCGAGTGCGCCCAGCGCAAGCCCGGCCGAATCGACCACCAGCCCACTGTCCGCACCACTGACCACGCCACTCAAGCCCAGCAGGCCGCCCGCACGGGCATTCACCGAGCCGGTCGCGGTCATCGACAGTTCAAGCGCATTGCGGTCGCGAATCTGTACCGCGGCCGACTCGATGCCGACCCGGCCACCGAAATCATTGCCCGCCCGATTCAGGGTGACGGTCTGGCCTGCCGCGCTGAAGGTGGACGCGCCCGCAATGCTCCAGTCGCCGGTCTGACTCAGCGCACCCGCACTGCGCAGCCGCGCGTCGCCACCCACTGTGAGCGCTGCTGCGGTCAGGGCCGCATCGCTTCGTGCATCCAGCGCACCGCCCACGGTAAGCGCTCCGAACTGAACGCCCTGCGCGCCCTTGCCCGTGACGGTCAGATCGGCGCCCTGCCCGCTCACAGCGCCCCGCACCGTGAGGTTGCCTGCCGCCTCCACCACCGTCGCGCCCTGGGTGGTCAGTTCGATCGACAGCGCGCCGTTATCCACCAGCTGCGCCGACCGTCCTCCTAATTTCACCGACCCGCCAAAGTCGTTGCCACGGTGGGCAAGCGTTACCCCGGCGCCGGTGGAAAGAATGTCTGAATCACCGGCCACAGCAAGTGCTTCGTCAGACTGCGTGATCGCACCACCCGCAGTAAGCGACAGCGTGCCGCCCACCTGGACCGAACTGAGCGTGAGCGCGCCGCCTGTGGTCACCGTCAGATCGCTTCCGACCGCGCCAAGTGGCGCCCGCAGATCGAGCGCGCCCTCGGTCTGGATGCGCACATCGCCAGGGCTTGAGAGCCGCAGGCTGAGCGGCTGCGTGCCGATTGAGGTGATGGTGAGATCGCCGCCAGCGGTCGGCCGCACATCGCTGCTGCCGCTCACGGTGAGCGCGAGCGCAGTGGTGTCGCGAACCGACACCGCCCCGGTGGTGGTGATGCTTACTGCACCGTCAAACCGGTTGGCCTCGTGGGTAAGCGTGACCGCGCCGCTGCCGGCGACGATCTGCGCTGCCCCGCCGACGCTGAGTGCACCGCTCTGGGTGACCGACGCGCCGGCCATAACCGACAGCGCGCCTGCGATGCTGCTTGCAGCGAGCGTTGCGGCTCCCGCGGCGCTCAGCTGCAGATCGCTGCCCGTGCCGGTGACCGTTGCGGTCGCTGAGAGCGCACCGCCACTGGTCACCGACGAATCCCCGCGTGCGGTTAGCACCACGCTGAGATCATCGCTGTCGCGAAGCGTCACGCCAGCACCCTCGGCACGCACAGCGCCACCGAAGAGATTGCTGGCCGAAGCCACGGTGATGTCGCCGCCTGCCTGCAGCGTTACCGCGCCGGCCACGCGCAGCGAGCCGGCTGCGCCCTGGGTGATCGCCCCGGCGCTGGCGGTGGCGGCGAAAGTTGCCGCCTGGATCTGCGCATCAAGCTGAAGCGCGCCCGCACTGCTGATCTGAAGATCGGCCACTTCGAGCTGGGCACTGCTGCGGCCCGCCACCGGGCGCAGGGCAATCGCCGCCCCGGCCAGCCCCTGAATGGTGAGCCCGCTGAGCACCAGACGCCCATTGTCGGAGCGGATCTGCGGCGCGAACGTGCCGAGTCCAGCGATCTCGAAGCTGTTGCTATCGCCCGCCAGCACACCGGCCGCGAAGCTGACAACGCTGCCGCCCGTTCGCGTCGAGGTGATGCGGATCGGATCCGCGTAAGCAGGACCGCTCAGCGCGACGCCGGCATCGAACCGCACCGCATCCGCGCCATCGATCTTCAGCGTGGCCCCAGCCGACAGGTTCAGCGTTCGCGCAAAGCCCACCGCGCCGCCCACGGACGTGATGTCGAGGCTTCCCGACACCGTGGGATCGATGGCAAGCTCGCCACCGGCCCGCACCGTGAGATTGCCGCCTGCCTGCGCCTCCAGCACCATGGCATTGGTATCGGCGATGCTGATCGCACTGCCCGCCACGACAACGCGGCCGCCGAAGTCGTTGTCGACATTGGCGAGCGCAATGGCTTGACCCGCCGCGCTGATTCGCGCGGTTCCACCCACCGCCAGCCAGCTGGTCTGACTGATGCCAGCGCCTTCCGTGGTCACCGTGAAGTCGCCCGCAACCGATGTGCGGCCCAGACTGACCGCCCCGCCTGCTGCAGGCGCCAGCAGCAGACTGCTGCTGCCGCCGCTGACCGTGGCACTTACTGTGATCGCGCCGCCTGAACGCACGACCGCATCGCCGCTTGCAGCCAGAACAGCCTGCAGTGCGGTGCTGTCGCGCAGAACAATCCGCCCGCCCGCCGCATAGACGCTGCCGCCGAACACGTTGGCTGCATTGTCGAGCGTGATTGCGGTTTCAACACCGAGCCGGTTCTGCGCCGCATCGGCAACCGCCGCGCGGTTCAGCTGCAGCCGCTCCACACGGGCCGACACCACCGCTTCGTCGGCCGGTACGGTATAGCGGAACACCTTGGAGGTGGGCGAGGAGGCTGCCGCGTCATACAACGCACTGGCGCTGCGTGTGCCCGCATCGGTCTGAAGAACCAGATCAAGGCTTGGTGCGCCGCTTGCGGTATCGATCGCAGTCGCTTCGCTGAAGGCGAGCTTGAACACCATCGCACGACCGGCTTCATAGCGCCCCTCAGCGGGAACATCGATCCGGGTGATGGTTGGAACGGTGCGATCGACCGTTGCGACGGCCGGCGCTGTGCCGACCTGGAGGAAGCCTTCGCGAACCAGGGTCGAGCCCGTTGCGCTCGCAACGCTGAGCTGCACCGGTCCACTACCGGCGAGGCTCGACAGGTCAACGTTCGACACCGTCCAGCTGCCGTTGACCACCGACGCATTGGACACCACGGATGCGCCTGTCGAATCGGTAAAGCGCACGGTGAGGCTGCCGATTCGGTTGCCTGCGACATCGGTGAGCGCGGCGCCGTTGATGCGAAGCGCCGAAGCAGTTGCCGCATTCACCGTGGTGCCCGCGGGCACGGTGTAGCGGAACATTTTCGTGGTGGTCGATGACTGCGCGGCCAGATACTCGGCCCGCACAAGCCGCGAACCCGTGGCCGTGGTCAGCGAAAGCTCAAGCTCGGGCGAACCCGCCGCAGTATTGATGGCAACCGATTCGTTGAACAGTACCGCGAACATCATGGTACGACCCGCCGCATAAACGCCTGCCGCGGGTCCATCCACCCGGCTGATCTGCGGGAATACTGTGTCGTTCCCCGTTTCAATCGGCGCATTGCCCAGATTGAGCAATCCCGCCTGTTCGAATCGGCTGCCGGCAGCCCCGGTGATCACCAGCCGAACCGGCCCGGTATCGGCCAACGCAAACAGGTTGATGCCGCTCGCAGTCCAGGCGCCGTTGGTGACGCTCACCGTGCGCTCGACCGTCTTGCCCGCCGAATCAGAGAAGGTAAGCGTGAGCGTGCCACCCGCCGCGGTCGATGCCGTGCCCGACAGGTCGATGGCATTGCGGCTCGCCGAGGCAACCCAGCGGCCCTCTGCCGCATTCACCGCGATGGCGCCCGCGGGCTGAACCACCGCGTGGGCCAGGCCACTGCCCGCTGCGGCAAGCACAAGCCGCTCGACAGTGGCGCCGGCCAGTGCCGAGACCGTGCCGCTTGCGGCGATGGCATTGCGTTCAGACGACGCAACCCAGCGCCCTTCGGCGGTGCTCAGCTGAATCTGCGGCGCATTCTGCGCCAGCGCTGAATCGCCGGTAAAGCTTATCTGCTGACCTTCGATGCGGGTTTCGCCCGCCACCGACAAAGCGCCGGTCTGGGTGATGGCGCCCGAGCTGTAGACCGTGAGATGACCCGGCACCGAGCCAATCGATCCCAGCGTGACGGCGCCGCCGGCGAGTGCGATCAGCGTGAGATCGCTGGCCGCACCGCCGATCGACCCGGCCACCGACAGGTTTCCGCCCGCCTCGAGCCGCATGTTGCCCACCGACACAAAGCTGCCCGCCATCGCATCGCTGTCGCGTACGGTGAGCGCGCCGCCCGCGTTCGCGGTGACATTGCCACCGAACCGGTTGGCACCGGCGAGCGAGATTGCGCCGGACGCGGTGAAGCTTGGCGCGCCCGACACGATCATTGCGCCGGCAGTCGACTGGCTGATCGCGCCTGCGCTCGCGCTCACGCTCAAGGCGGTGGCGGTCAGGTTCGCATCGAGGCGAATGTCGCCCGCATGGCTGATGGTGAGCTGCTGCGCTGCCAGGGCTGCGCTGGTTCGGCCCAGCGCAGGCTCCATCGCGAGCGCGCGACCGGCTGCGCCGGTGATCGACACATCGCCCACCACCAGGCGGTTGAGCGCCGCATCAAACTGCTTGGCCACCGAGAATGACTGCACGCCCGAGAGCTTGAAGCTGTTGGTATCACCCGCGAGCAGGCTTGCGCCAAACACGATCGTGACATCGTCGCTGGCAGCCGGCGTGATGGTGATCGGGCTGGCATGCGCATTGACGCCGCCGGCCAATCGCACGCCGCGGTTGAAGATGACCGATGTCGCGCCCTCGACCACCAGCCGGCCATTGCCATAGATCACCAGTTCGTCTGCGAAGGTGATGGTGCCGGTTGCCTTGATCGTGAGATCGCCCGCCACATAGACGCTGTCCTGGAAGTTGACGTCCACCGCCTCGGTGATGCGCAACAGCTCCAGATCGATGATGCGGTTGGCCGTGAGGCTGAAGCCTTCGCCCGAGCCCGTCGTGTCGCCCAGGCTGGCGCGCGACACAGTGAGGACGTCGCCGGACACATAGCCTCCGCCCAGCGATTCCAGACTCACCGAGGTGACGACGCCATCGGTCACAACCATATGCGCCGTCGCGCCGGTTCCCGTGCCGCCAAGTAGCGGAACGCTGCTGTAAATTCGGCCCGCCGACGCGGTGGGCTCCACGCCCGCCGTACTCGGCGTCATCAGAACCGATGCGCCTGAGGCCGAAGCCGAAGCAAGCTTTGCACCCGCGGCCGCGCCGGTTGCGCGCGTGGTGAGCAACGCCGCCACCTTGGCGGCGATGTTGGCGTGCACCTGCTGCTGCGTCCCGCTGCCGCCCCCGGTGCCGTTCGCACTGAGGTCGTTGGCCACCACGGTGTAGACCACGTTGCCGCCTGCCACACCGCGCACCACCACCTGATCACCGGCGATAAAGTCGCCCGCCAGACGCAGCCGGAAGGCATCGCCCTCGCTGCTGAGCGTGACCGAACCGCGACCCGCTTCGGTTGAATACCCTGCGCCGCCCGTAAATGCGAAGTCGCCGTTCTCGAGGCTGCTGCCAATGCCACTGCCGATCCTGCCCTGCAGCGTGATGTCGCCGCCCAGCGCACGCAGGGTGAGCGAGTCGCCCTCGAAGGCAGGCGTGCTCGGATCATCGACCCGGTCGCTGCCGTTGATGCGACCGGTGACGGTGAGATCAGGCGTACCCACCGTGACGACGCCGCCCGAGGTCAAGGGAATGACGGTGGCCGTGACCGTGAACTCGCCTTCATTGCCCGCCTTGAGGCCGGTAAATCGAAGGCTCGTGCCGCTGCCGTCCACCGTGGCGCGCGCACCCGATCCCGGGTTGGCGAGCACGGTGGCTGCAGCCGCTCGCAGCCGCGCGGCAATGTTGGCAAGCGCCTGCGCGGGGGTGGCCGCGCCGCCGCCGCCCAAACCGTCAACCGTGAGGTCGCCGGCGGTAACGGTCAGCGTGATGTCGGCGGTGGCTGCGCCGCGTACGGTGATCTGGTCGCCCGCGACGAAGTTACCCGACAGATCGAGGCGGTATTCCTGCGCACCGAACACCGCGCTTCGTGCGGTATCGCCTGAGGTCAGCGTCACATCGCCGAAGATCCTGAGCGCGTCATTGATGAACAGGCCCTCGGTCATCTCAAGCTCGGTTCCGCCCGGCGCGGTACCGTCGAACTCGGTGGTGTTGCCCGAGCCCTGCACCTCGGTCTTGGTGCCCTTGATCTTTCCGCCAACCCGCACCTTGCCGCCATCGCCCTGCGCCTGAATCACCAGCGGTGTGCTCATCGCAAGCGAAGTGCCCGAACCGCCGAGCGCGACAGGGTTCGAGCCACCCGTGGCACCCACCACCAGCACAGGAATCGCGCTGACCTGAGAGGGATCGAGGCTTACGCCCGAGCCGCCCGAGCCGCCAATCGAAATGGGCGCATTGGGATCGGCGGGCTTCAACTGCAGACCCTGCCCGGCGTTTTCCGAGGCCATCTTGGCCAGCGCCTCGGCCGACAGCGCACCATCGACTTTCTGCGCAGTGACCACCTGCGGCGCACGATCAGCCGGGATCACCTTGGCGAGTTCGAACTTGGTTGTGGCGGCTGGCGTCGCGCGCAGCACCGCTTCGCTCAGCTGTACCGCGCCTGCCAGCGGGTCGCGAATCGAACCAAACACCAGCTTGTAGTAGCGGTAAGGCGTGGCGTTGGCAAAGGTGACCGCGCTGCTGGCACCGCGATCGGTGAGCAGGTTGGTGGGCGCATTGGTGGCCAGTTCAGTCCAGGCCCCGCTCGCCCAGGCAAGGTTGTCATTCGCACCATAGACCGACACAGTCATCGGGTCGCGGCCCGGCTGATCGGCTGCGCTCGTCAGCACCAGCTCGTTGGCGGCGGCTGCCGTGGCAAGCGTGATCGTGAATCCCGCTCCCGATTCGCCAATACCCAGATACTGCGTGCTCGCCCGAGCGTCGATGACATTCGACGCTGCGGTGGCCGGTGTAGCCTGCGGCACCGACACTTTGGCCTCGGCAATCTGTACCCGGCCAGCCGCGGCATCGCGTACGCCATTGAAGATGACCTTGTAGTAGCGGTAGGCGGTGGTGTTGCTGAAAATCGCATCCACCGTCGCGCCCCGGGTGGCGGGCAGATTGGTGGCCTGATTCTCTGCGATCAGCGACCAGGCCGAATCATTCCAGCCCAGGTCGGTGTTCGAGCCGTAAACAGTAAAGCTGGTGGGATCGCGACGCGCGTCCTCACGCGAGGTGGTGAGCGTGAGTGACTTGGCCACGCCCGGCTGCGCGAGCGTGAACTTGAGCCCGGCATTGAGGTTGCCGAGGTTGACCTTGGGTTGCGCGGTGCCCGGTGCCACGTTGAAGGTTTGCAGTGTGGCGCCATTGGCCGCACTGCTTACCGTCAATTTGAGCGTCGATGCATTGCCCAGATACACCAGACCATCGGTGCGCGCGAAATAAGCGCCCAGCGCTGCACGGGTTCCGGTGATCACTCGGGCCGAATCGCTGCCGTTCACCGAAATGCCCGGTGCGGGTTGAGCAAAGAACACGCCGCCCTGCGCACCGGTTTCGGTAATGGTGACCTTCAGGGTCTCGACACCCGCTGCGGCTGAGCTACCACCCAGCGCTGCGGCTTCCTGCGCAGTCAGCAGAACCACCCGTGCGGCAGGCGCCACAAAGCTGGTATCGGCGCGGCCGTCAATGGCCGCGGCGGGCCCTGAATTCGATCCCGACAGCGCGGTGATCGGCGAGCCGCTCACCGTTGTGATGGCAGGCAGCGCTGCCGGCGCGGGCGACGCAACGGCCGCGGTTGCCTCAAGCGATATCGCGCCGCCGGCGTGGTTGAGCAGCTGCCCTTCAAGCGTCAGGCGTTCCGACACATCAAGCGTGAGCCCGCCCACCACCAGATCCGATTCGATCGCCAGCCGCTTGGCCACAATCCGCAGTTTGGTTGCGCCCAGGTTCATCGGCAGCTTCGTGCCCTGCGCGTCGGTGAAGCCTGCCAACCGGATGATGTCGCCCTGGATGACGAGCTGCCCCAGCGTTGAATCCCAACGCACATCCTCGACGCCCGACAGCATGCGGATCACATCCGGTGCGCCGTTGACGCCCACCGCGACTCGGCCGAGCTCAACCAGCGTGCCCTGTCCCGTGGACTTCGCGGGCTGGGGCTTCAGCGCAAGCGTCAGCGTGTCATCGGCAAGCAGCGACACGCCGCCCGCGCTCTGGTCCTTCAACGTGAAGGCGCGTAACGAGCCATCCGGCGAAACCGTATTGCCGAGATTGACCAGGGTGCGGTCCGCGCCCGCCGTTGCAGTCAGCGTGATGGGTGCGGCGCCCAGTCGGGTCATCGTGAAGCTGTCAGCCTTCGCGCCCAGACGCAGATCGTCAAGTGCGAATTTGGTGAGCCGCATGCTGGTGCCGCTCGGATCGATCACTTCCAGACCCGACCCATTGAACACCGCGTTGATGGCGCTCGGGCGCGTGACATCAAGCGTAATCGCCTGCTCGCGAACATTGCTGCCATCATCGACGCGCATCATCAGCGTGCCGGGCGGCTGCGTAAGAATCACCACGCCGCCGGTGGCGGTGGCGCGCACCACAAGCGACCCGGCAGGATCGCCTTCCAGCGACTCAATGCGCAGCACGCTACCCTGACGCGATATGTCGGCGCGCAGGCCTTCCAGCGTCTGCGCCTGGGCGGCGATGCGTGCAGCGATATTTGCTGCAGCCTGATCCGCCGTGGCCGTTCCGCCGGTCCCATCCCCCTTGACCGTCAGATCCCGTGCTTCGACCGTGACCACCAGGTCCGTCTTCGCAATACCGGCGACACGCACCGTGCTGCCCACCACGAAGTCGCCCTTCAGCTCGAGCCTGAACACATCGGTGGAGGTGAAGGTGAGGTTACCGGGTCTGGACAGGTAGTCGGCGATGGTGTCAGACGTGCCGGTGATCGAGAACGATTCGGCGGTGTTGCTCACCGACACCCGCGGCAGCGTCAGGCTGCGATTGATCGTGAGGCGATCACTCTGCGATCCGGTGACCTGAATGACAAGCGACTGGGCATTGCCGTCGTAGAGCACATTGCCCGCAGTGCCAAGATAGCTCTGCAGCGCGGCCGCCGACCCCGTCACCACAACACGTCCCGCGCTTGAACTCGGGTTAAGGGTGATGCCCTCTGCCGGCTGCAGCGACAACGCGCCAAAGGGCAGCTCAGACAACGGCGTGCTGCCAGACCGCAGCGATACCTCGGCGATCTGCATGGCCGTGGCTCGGCTCGCATCACGCACCGTGGGGAACAGCACTTTGTAGTAGCGGTAGGCAGTGGGCTCGCCGTTGATCGCCACCGTGTTGCTTAAGCCTCGCCCACTCACCGCGCCGAAGGTGCTGCCGCTTGTAATCTGGGTCCAGCTGTCCGAGCCCCAGGCTGCAGAATCGTTGGAGCCATACAGCACGAAGTTGATCGGATCACGCTCGGGCGCATCGGCCGCAGTCGTGAACGCAATCGAATTGGCAGCCAGCGGTACCGGATAGCTGAACACCAGACCCGTGTTGGTCTTGTGATAGTTCAGGTACTTGCTGGCGGCCCTGCTGTCGACCACGTTGGCCGGCCCCTCGCTGGCGGGCGAATTGGCGCGATCGGGCCAGGCGTTGGATGCACCCGCCACCGACACGCCCACCGCAGGAACGAGCACGGTGGCTGTCAGCAGATCGGGCAGGCGCGCCGGTATCACGCGGTCGGTCGCCAGTGGCGTCACCGTCCGGTCATCGTTCAGCAGATAGCCCAGCCTTGCGAAGCTGGTGGTGTCGTAACTCGATCCGCTGGTGACATTGCGCTGCTCATACTGGCGCAGTTCAAAGTAATAGCGTTTGCCCGCCACCATCGGCACCGCTTCGCTGCGCGCCGAACCGCTCGACTCCGAATCTTCGGCAAGCTTCACAAATGACGCACCGCTGGTGGCACCACTGCCCGAGGTCTCAAACCACAGACTTGCGCGGTCATTGGCCTCGAGATCGAAGGTGTAGCTGCCGCTTACCTCGGGCACAAACCAGCCTGACAGCATCTGGCGCGCCTGACCGTTGTTGTCGATCTGCGGATAACCGAGTTCGACTGAACCCGAGCGAAGCGCCAGGCCTCCGGTCGGGCCAGTCTCGGGTCCACTCACGAAACCAATGCCGCCACGATCGGTCGTGTAAGACACGCCTGGCACCAGCAGCCCGGGCATCACCACATCGCGGTTCAGGCTGGCATCGAGATAGCCACCATCGGGCGGGAAGAAGGTGACCGTGACGAGGCTCGAGTCGGCATCCACCACCGCACTGCGATCAAACACGATCGGGGTCGGCTCGCCCGCCACCGCACCAAGGGTTTCGGGCACCATCAGGCTCGGCGCGGCATTGGTGGGCGTGATCGGCATCGCGTACAGCCGATTGTTCTGGCCCGCCGCGAACAGCGTTTCGCCGCTCGTATCGAGTTCGGCCGCGGCCCAGTCGATCGACTGAACCGCCACGCCCAGGTAATCCACCGGCCGCCACTTGGCGCCGGAATCGGTGACCACCCAGAGGCCGCGGGACTTGCCCGATGCGGCCGCCGCCATCACCTTGCCATCACCCGACAGGCTGACCGCAGTCCAATCGGCCGTTGCCGTCGAGACCTGCCGCCAGGCCCAATCCACCTGAGAGGTATCGGCGATATAGACATGCCCGCCCTGTGCGGCGGCCACCAGCACGCGGCCGGTTTCGTCGCTATCGACCGATACCCAGTTCGCATTGGCCGGCAGCCCGTTCATGGCCTCGGTCCAGGTGATTGCCCCGCTCTGAGCAACAAGCGCGGTGTAAACCCGGTTGCCAGCCGTACCGTTGCCTGCTGCACCGGCCGCCGCCACCAGTCGGGTACCGCCCGCATCGGTGGCAATGTCACTCCAGTTGAGTGCGGGTGCGCCCGCCTGAGCCGACCAGTCAATCGCACCCGGTTCCAGAACGCGTACCTGCGTGTCGGTGTCGCGCGTGCCCTGGTCATTGCGGTTGTAGAAGTACGTCTCGCGGCTTGCAGCATCGGCCACCAGCAGTCGGTTGCCTGCGATCACCGCGGAGGCGCTGTAGTTGTCACCCAGCGTGAGCGTGCTCTGAAGATTGAGATCGATCGAGGGCCGCGCAAAGCTGATCGTGTAGGCCTTGTCGACATCCAGGCGGCCTGCGCCAAGCGGCACCGCCGACGCCCGATCCACCGCAAGCTTGCCCGCACCCACGAAGATTGAGCGGGTCTCCAGCACGCGGCCGCTCATCACGCTCGCGGTGGTCATCGTGAGCGAAGTGGCTGCGCCCGAGTAGCGGATCGCATCGGCCTGCGCCAGGTACGCAGAAAGCGCCGCCCAGCTGCCCGTAACAGTGCGCGCTATATCGGTGCCGCCAATCGTGATGCCGTCAGCCGCATTGGCGATGACCGAGCCACCTGCCGAGCCGACCACCGCGAAGCTGACAGACAGCTGCTCGGGTGCGCTGCCCAGCCAATTGGCGGGCAGTACCTGGGGTGCTGCCTCACTCGCGCGGCTGACGCCCACCTGGACGAAGTCGCCGCCGCTACCTTCCTTGTGCAGCAGTTCAAATCGATACGACCGCCCCCGTTCCAGGGTGATCGCCGCCGACCGCTGCGATGCATTGCGGGTCCAGTTACCCTGTCCGGCCGCGCCATCCAGGAAGGCGACGCGGGTGAGCACACCCGACCCGGTGCCGCTGGTGTCGACCCACAGTTCGGCCGAATCGTCGGCGGTGACCCAGAGGCGGTAGCTGCCGCTTTCGGGCGGTGTGATCCAACCCGACAGCCGCTCGCCATAGTTGTCGCGGTTAGGCGAGAGCTCGAGATTTCCGCTGACGCGTTCGATCGAGCTGGGTGCGCCGGCGTACCGCGCATTGCCGGTGAGATCCGAGACGCGTGTGCCGCCCACATCAAGCCAGCGCTCGACGCGGAAGCCGCCGGCCGCGATCGGCTCACCCGCAAGCGGCGTCGATCCGATGGGTACCGTGCGCGGGGCCGGGGCCTCGGCGCTGACCCGGATATCGAGTTGTTGACCATTGGTCAGCGCAGTCACGTTGCCCGCAGTGCCGAGGAAGCCCTGCAGCGCATGGATCGAACCGGTCAGCACGCGGGTCGCCTCAGTGCCGGACGCCGCAATGCCTGCGGGCAATGCCGCCAGCTGCACCACACCGTAGGGGATGGCGGCAATTGACCGTCCCGCGGACAATAGCGTGGCCTCGGACAGGTGCAGATAACGCTTGCCATCAGCGCTTTCACCCTTGACCTCGGTAAAGACCAGCTTGTAGTGGCGGAAGCTGGCCTGGTTCTCGACCGCGACCGTGCTGGAGGCGCCGCGCTCGTTGCCAAGGCCGGTACTGCCTTGGTCGATCAGGGTCCAACCCTGCGCGTTCCAGTCGCTGCTCGCATTCGATCCCCACAACTGCCAGGCCTTGGGATCCCACTGCCAGTTGTCGTCGTTGGTGCGCGTGACCAGCCGCAGTTCATCAACCGATACCGATTGCGGTGCGCTGAACACCAGACCGCTTCCCGGACCATCGAAGTTCAGGTACTTGGTGCCGGTTCTGCCATCGGCCGCGTTTTGCGCGCTCTCGCTGACAGGCGAATTGGCCACTGCGCCCGCGGCATTGGAGCCGCCAGACACCACGACACCACCGGCCGGTGCCGACAGCGTGACCGTGACCTGGGACGGTGTGTCAGCCACATACCAGCTGGCGGGCACAGGCTGAATCGCGGTGGTGCCGACGCGCGCATAACCGATCCGGATAAAGTCGCCGCCACTACCTTCCTTCAGCAGGGCTTCGAAGCGATAGAGCTTACCTTTCTCGAGGCTGATGTTGGCCGATCTCTGGACGGGGGTCCGGGTCCACTCGTTTGTGCCCACCGCACCGGTGACCTGAGCCACCCGGGTGAGGCTGCCCTCACCTGTGCCCGACACGTCGAGCCAGAGCTCAGCCGAATCATCGGCGGTCATGAACAGGTTGAAGCTGCCGCTTTCGGTCGGCGCGAAATACCCCGATACGCGCGCACCGTAGTTGTCGCCGAGCTTGTCGATCAGCAGTCCGTCACTGCTTACCGCGACTTCGCTCACCGAGGAGCTTCGGTTCGGGTAGAGCGGCGAGCCGGTCAGCGCCGACACAGCGGTTCCGCTCAGCGTGTTCCAGACCTCCAGCGTCACCGTGCCGGTCGCAAGCGACGTGGTCACCGGCACCGCGGTCAAGGCCTGGCTGCCCGCCACGCGCACCTGCAGCTGCGTGCCGACGCCAGTGAACTGAACATTGCCCACCGTGTTCAGGTAGCGATGGAGCGCATGCACATTGCCAGTCAGCGACTGGCTGATCGAATCACCCGACACCGTGATGTCCGCCGCCGGCTGGGTCGATACCGATCCATACGGTTTGGCCGCCAGCGCACTGCCCTCGCCAAACAGCATCACCTCGGCAACCTGCATGCCGGAGGCCCGCGCGGCGTCGCGAAGCGTGGGGAACACGAGCTTGTAGAAGCGGTAGGCGGTATCGGACTCGATCGCAACCTCGCTTGCAACGCGGCGCGCGCTGGAAAGCCCGGTGCCACCCGAGGCAATCTCGACCCATTCCGAGCCCGCCCACTCAGCCGACTCGTTCGAGCCATAGAGTACGAAGGTGATCGGATCGCGCTCAGGGGCATCGTTCGCGCTGACCAGACGCAAGGTGTCAACGACCTGGGCTTGCGGATAGGCGAACACCAGCCCGGTGTTGAGCTTGTCGCGGTTGAAGTAATTGCTCGAGGAATCACCGTCAAGCACATTGAGCGGGCCCTCGCTCGAAGGCGAGTTGGCCTGACCGCCCGCGGCATTCGAGCCGCCCAGTACTACCACGCCACCCGCGGGCGCGGTGAGCGTCACCGTGAGATTGGCCGGCAGATCCGGCAGCACCCAGTGCGAGGGCACAGCCGACACCGCCGTGGTGCCCGCCTTGGCATAACCGACCCGCACGAAATCACTGCCTGAGCCTTCTTTCAGCAGGATCTCGAAGCGATACAGTCGGCCCCGCTCGAAGTTCAGATTGGCCGATTTCTGCGAGGCGAACTTGGTCCATTCGCTGGCGCCGGTGGCTGAATCAAGCGAGGCCACACGGGTCAGCGCGCCGGTGCCATCGCCCGACAGATCGACCCACAGCTCGGCTGAATCATCACCGGTCAGGAAGAGATTCACTGCCCCGGTTTCCGACGGCGCAAGATAGCCGCGGATCCGGGCACCGTAGTTGTCGCCGCCTGGATTGACCGAGAAGCCGCCGTTGCCGTTGGCATCCACCGGCGAGAGCGCGATCTCGCGAACCGAGTTCGAATTGTTCGGGAAATTCGCCGAGTTTCGAAGCGCCGACAGCGTCGTGCCGGCAATGCCTGACCAGGTTTCCACCGTGACCGCGCCCGAGGGCAGCATGGGTGCGAGCGTGACCGGCTCGATTGCGTCGCTCGCCGCCCCCACGCGAACGTCGAGGGTGCGCGCCTCACCCGAGAAACGGATATTGCCGGGCTGCGTAAAGTAGGTGTGCAGCGCCGGCAGCGAGCCGGTAAAGGTGCGCTGCGTGGCGGTGCCACCCACGGTGACAGCCACCCCTGCAACCGTATCGCCCGAGATCTCGCCCACGCCGCCCATGGGCACGCTCAACGTCACCGTGAGCTGATCGGGCGTCTGGCCCGCCACGAGCCAGCTGCCCGGAATCACCTGCACCGCGGTGCTGCCAGCCTTCGAATAACCCACCTGCACGAAGTCGCCGCCAAAGCCCTCTTTGTGCAGCACTTCAAAGCGGTAGAGCTTGCCTTTCTCAAGCATCACCGAGGCGCTCCGCTGGCCGGGCGTCTGAGTCCAGTTGCCACGGCCCACCGGTGCGTCAACCGATGCAATCCTTGCAAGCGCGCCTTCGCCGGTGCCCGAGGCATCGAGCCACAGCTCAGCGGAGTCGTCGCCCGCAATCCAGAGTTGATAGTTACCGGTCTCGGGCGGCGTGATCCAGCCCGAGATGCGATCGCCGTAGCTGTCGCTTCGTCCGCTGTAATCGAAGGCGCCACTCATCTCGGCCAGTCGCGTGGCCGGCAGTGAGAAGCCGCTGTTCGAGAAGGTGAGGTCCGACACCCGGCTGCCGCCGATGTTTTCATAGAGCTCGACGGTGGCCGAGCCGCCCAGGAAGGGCGAGCCCTGGAGCGCAATCGTCTGGGTGGTCTGCCAGGTTGTGCCGCCGTCATTGGAGCTCACCACGCCGCCGCCCGCGACGGTGGCAACGATGGTGTCGCCGTCCTCGGAGATAGCCGCCGACGAATAGTTGACGCCGGTAGGCGCATTGGTGGCCAGCATCCAGCTGATGCCGCCATCGTCGGACAGATAGATGCCGCCGCTCGCCCCTGAGCTGTCGGCCGATGCAACCGATACCGCCACCTGCCGCACAGGCGACACGGCGATGTCAGTCCAGCCCATTACCTCAGCGCTCGCCGCGCCCACCCGAATCGTGCTGCGAACCGTGTTGAGCGCAGAATCAGCGCGGATCTCAACCGACAACCGCTCCTCGGTGGCCTCGCCCGCGAACGCGTAGCGCACCTTGCCGGGCTTGGTGAAGAACGCATTGAGCGTATCCAGGCGACCCGTGAACACGCGTTCGGTTTCGCTGCCGCTTACGACCACACCATCGCCCGACTGGGCAACGATCTCGCCGCTGCCGACTCGCAGCGTCACGCTCAGATCCTGGCCGGTTGGCCCGCCGAAAGGCTTGCCGTAGAACAGCAGGTTCGACACAAAGCGGGTGTCACCCACCGGGCGCAGTGCGCCGAACTCGGTCGGAATGGACACGGTCGGCAGGTTCGCCGTGGGCCCGGTGAGCGCAAGGAGCGCCGCGGGCACGCGGCCTGAGAAGTCAAGATCAGAGAGCTCGGCATCGGACTCGCCAAGGATGCGGTTCGACCCCACTGCCCCCACGAACACATAGCGGTCCAGCCCGCGCCCACCGGTGAGACGGTTGACGCCCGCCACCGCATACATCCAGTCGGCGCCCTCGCCGCCCAGAAGCGTATTGGTACCCATGCCGCCCAGCAGCACATCATCGGCCGCACCACCGATCAGCGTGTCATCGCCCGCACCGCCCACCAGCGTGACGGGCACCTGGCTGCGGCTTGCGTCGATCGTGTTCTTGCCGTTCAGGTCGACCACGGCGCCGCCGCCGGTGCCCAGCAGAATCGTGTCGTCGCCGTCGCCGCCACGCACATCAAAGCTGATCGTGTTGTCAAAGAGACGGGTGGCATCGAACAGATCGTTGCCGTCGCCCAGATCGACCACCACCTTTTTGACGCCGGTATAGCGGGTCACGAAGCTGTCGAACTCAACGTCGACCACACCATTGCCCATGCCACTCAGGATCAGGCTTTCGCCGCCATCGGCCGTGTTGAGCCATAGCCGGTCAGCCGCGCGTGAGCCGGCGTTGAGCGTGAGCACACCATTGTTCATGCTGCCCAGCGTGGGCTTGACGGTGGGCGCCTCGAGGGTGATGGCTGGCAGCGACACCGTAAACAGCTTGAAGGCCATGGTGCCGGTAAGCAGCGTGTTCACCCAGATATACGGACTGATCCCGCCCTTGAAGGTGAGATCAAACAGGTTGAACGGTCCGCCCGGAATGCCGGTGCTGATGTTGGTGAACGGAATGACGCCCGGATAGCGCATCATGGTGGTGACTTCAGACAGACGGATCCGGCCGTCGCCCTGATAGCTCACGCTCGAGATCTGGCCGTTGTCGTCACGAACGATCGTGCCCCGCTTGATGTCGTTCAGATCGGCATCGACCTTCATCGAAATCGAGCCGCCGATGCCACCGGACATCACACCGGTGATGCCCACACCACCCAGCAGACCGATTTCCACCTCAAGGCCGAATTCGGGCTTTTCTTTGCCGCCGGTGCCGGGCACCGCCTTGCCGTTTCGAATCGTGGGCAGCGTCCAGTCGTTGACGTAGAAGCTGTCGGCCACATCGAAGAGGTTGCCGCTCTGCATCGCTTTCTGAACGCCGAAGGTGTCGACGCCAAAGGACAGATCGACATAGGCCCGGGCGCGGCCGACCGCACCGACATTAAGCGAGATCCACGACAGCGGCGGGAACGGAATTGGCACGGTGGCCAGAATTTCCTGGAACACGAATTCGAATTCGAGCAGCGGCAGCTCATAGGTGAAGAGCGTGGCATTGCCACCCGAGAAGATCTTCGCCCAGTTACCGATATCGAGCAGATACGGCATGAACTGCAGACCCGAGCGATTGACGTTCTGGGTCTTGCCGCCAGAGGCGAGACTGGTGAGCGAGGCAATCGCGTTGAAGACCGCGTTGTCCTTGCTGTCGGGCTCGGGCATTGCGAAGTTGCTGACGAACCGCACATCGGAGGTGCCCAGGCCGTAGATGCTGCCAAGCGGCATGCCTGATCCCAGCGCGATCAGTGAACGCAGCTGATCGGGCATGTCGAGCGCGAACTTGACCGCATCCAGGAACGACCAGTCCATCTTCGGCAGGTTGAGCGAGGGCTTTGCCTTTCTCACCAGCTCGTAGATGACATCCAGGAGCCCGCGCAGGGTTGGATCGGGATTGAGCCCGAGCAGTTTCCGGGGCGCATCGGTAAAGAGTTCAAGGCCCGGCACCGGCTCGGTAAGCGCATAGACGATGTCGCGGAACGGCGAGACAATGTTG
Organism: Betaproteobacteria bacterium; assembly: GCA_016868375.1. Classification (GTDB taxonomy): domain Bacteria; phylum Pseudomonadota; class Gammaproteobacteria; order Burkholderiales; family Burkholderiaceae_E; genus SYIM01. The sequence goes on from VGHA01000004.1 coordinate 59,806, forward strand.
GCGATCTTGTCCGCAATCGGCATCAGGAAATCGGCCACCGCCGAACGGAAATCAAGCCGCAGGTTTTCGATCGAGATCTTGGGGAAGCGCACGGACTTGTCCGCAAGGCTCCAGTCCCAGCCCATGACCAGATCGGCCTTGAGCGCGGGCAGCCCCAGCGCCGACAGCGACAGCCCCAGCCGCAGGTCGGCCGCGGCCTTGAAGTCAAGGCCCAGGCGCGAGCTGGGATTGGACAGCAGGTCGGTGAGCGTGAGCCGGTGCTTGGTGGCGTCGCCCTTGATATCGATGCCGAGTTGGCCGCGCAGGCCGCTTGGCTGGAAGCCTGCGGTGTCAGGATCAAGATCTGTATCGGTGACACCCGCGTTGAAGAACAGCAGCTTGCCCGAACCCGAGAACGGCGTGATCACCGTCGGATCCTTGGGCGAGCCATCCAGGTAGGCGAGCACATCGAGCCGCAGCTCGGGGGTGGCGTCCGCGTTGGTGCTGAGGAAGAAGCCGTCATTGACCGACAGGCCGAAACCGAAGTCATAGTTCCAGAGCACTTCGAGCGCAAAGCCGCCATCGACCGACAGGTTGAAGCCCGGCAGGCTGAGATCCAGCGGAATGTCGATGCCGGTGCCCAGCACGCGGCCGCCCAGGTCCATGTCGACCCGCACCGAATCGGCCTCGCGAGGCATCTCAGCGCCAGGCGTCCAGGCCGCGATGCGCGTGCCCGCAACATCATAGAAATCAATCGTGATGTCGCCGAGCGTGACAAGCTTGTCGCCGTTGGCATCCTTCAGGATGCCCAACCTGTCGTTGAAGACCGCATAGAGCGCATCGCGCATGATCTCGACAGTCTTGCCAGGCTCGTTCAACCGCGCCCGCAGATCCGACAGAAGACCGTTCCGTACCTGGGCAATCATGCCGCCCACCTGGGCGAGCTTGTTGCCCACCAGCGGCAGATCGGCCACCAGCGCATTCTCGAAAACATCCTGCACCGAGCCCAGCGCGAAATCGACCCCATCGAGCACCGGCGTCGGGTCGTAGAGAACCTCGAGCAGTGACGGCGGCTTGGCGTTGAACACATCGAAGTCGGGCAGCGTCACGGTGAGTGCGGGCTGCGCCACGCCGTCGACGGTGAGCCGCGGGAAAGCCGGATCGTTGGCAAGCTCGCGAACAAACGCCTCAAGCCCGCGTGTGCCGTACAGCGGATTGGTGGCCAGACCCAGATCGCCCAGCTTGATGGTGCGCTTACCCACCACGAAGGTCAGCGGCAGATTCACCGAGAAGCCGCCCTCGGCCGCGATCGCGGGCGCGCCATTCGTGAGCGTGACCGTCAGCGACGCGGGTGCATCGACGGCCGGAGCGTCCTCATCAGCTGCCATCGCGGTGGCGCCCGCCTGGGCGGCGCCCTCCTCGGCAGCACCCATGGTGCCGGCTGTATCCGCTACGGCCAGCTTGCCGTCGGCATCGAACACCACCGTGCCGCTATCGATCCCGATGTCGAAGGGGCCGGCCTTCAGCCTGAGATCGATATCGTCGGCCACCAGCCTCGCATCGAGCTTCACTCGCGTGCCCTTGCCAGTCGCGGCGTCGTAATCCACCAGCTGTACGGGTGGCGCACCCGTGCCCGGAAGTCCGATGCCAATCCGGAAATCAAGCGCTGCGCCAATCTCAAGACCGATTCGCGCCTCACCCGACGTGTCCACCAGATCAAAGAGCGCCTCAGGCACCTCGACATTGGGCGCCGCCATCGCGATCAGATCAGCGAGCTTCAGGTTAAGGCCGAAGTCGCCCGCATACGCCGCCTCGAGATTCACGTCGATGAGAAGCTGCGTGGCACCCAAGGACAGATCGAACAGGTTGGGGCTGATGCCCAGCGCCTCTTCGATGATCGCCTCGACCTGGTCGAGCGCGGCCGCGGGGGTGTTGCCCGCCGCCACGATGCGATCGAGGAATGCATCGCCCAGATCAAGGAGCTCGCCCAGCGATTTGTCGAGCACCGGCAGCGCCTGGTTGTAGAAGGGCTGATTGCCCACCACCTCATCGATCGTGGCGAGCGCAAAGCGCAGGCCCTCAACGATGTCACCGAAGCTCAGCTTGCTCAGATCGAAGAGCGAACCCACATCGGGCAGCACGACCGTGACATCGGAGGCACCCACGAGGCCGCCTGCGAGCGCTGCCGAGCGGTCAAAGCCCAGATTACGTTCACCGATCGCACCACTGCTGTCAGCAACACGAACCACCGCAGGCGTCACATTGAACGCACCCGCATCGCCCGCAACCGCTGCCGTGAGCTTGAGCGTTCCGCCATCGGCCACCGCGGTCACGCGCGCACCCTGCGCCGCGGTAACAAGCGTTGCCAGACGGCCGGCCAGTACCGATGCAAGCGGCGTGGTGACGTTTGCCGCTGCGATATCGGCTGCCGTGACGGTGTAAGTGAGATCCACCGCAGAGATACCGCCCAGACGCAGCACATCGCCGGCCTTGAACGCACCCGTGAGCGGCAGGTCGGTGACCTGCTTTCTCTCCAGCCGCCTGGTGTCATCCAGGCGCGAGATCAGGGTGGGGGTGGATTCAAGCACCGTGACGGTGCTGAAGCGGGTGAGATCGGGCACGATCAGCGCCAGCTCAAGGTCGGGCGCAATCGAGAAGCTTGCGCCCTGGCCCCCCACCAGTTTCAAGCCGCGCAGGCTTGCCTCGGCGCTGCCCTGAACATCGAAGCGAACCGCATTCAGCCCCTCGGTCGAGGCCAGCTGCGCGAGCGTAAAGCGCGAGTCGCCAGCGGTCTGCTGGGTCGGGTCGCGATCGAGCGCGAACTGCACCGACGCATCGAGCGACACACCCGAGTTGGAGCCTGCGCCGCCCGCGGTCAGCCCCATGAATCCGAGCTTGGCGGCCACCGAGAGATCGGTGACCTTCAGATCAACATCTGCGCGCGCACGCAGCGAATCCAGGGCCACCTGGAAGCGTTCACCGCCCAGCGACAGGATCAGATCGAATCCCGCATCGACATCAACATCGAGCTTGCCCTGAGCGCTGGTTGACAGGCTGATCGGCTGATCCTCACCGAAGCCCAGATCGATCGGTGTATCAAGGCCAAGCAGGCGTTCGCGCAGCCGCAGCGGAATGCGCAGATCGCCGGTTGCGGCGCTATAGCTGATCGTGCCCAGCACCGGCGAGTCCTTGAAGGCCTCGTTGAAGGCGGCCACGAACTCATCGATGGTCCGAATGTTTTCGCGCCGCTCATGCACCCGGTATTGCACGCCCGTGCGACCGCTTGAATAGGCGTCACGCAGCGTGAGCGTCGACCCATCTGCCGACACCGACACGATCTGCGTGGGCGCAAGCCAGCCGCTTTCATCGCCCGACAAGGTGATCCAGTAGCCGGCCATCGATTTGGCGAACTGACCCGGCGCGCCAACCAGCGTCGAGCGGTTGGCATTCGGAATCTGCGCCGTGCCGCTGACCGCCGCCGTCTCGCCGACCGCTGCCTTCCACAGCTTGATCGGCCGGTAGATGTCGACCTTGTCGACGATCTCGCGCTTGAACACGCCTGCGAGATCGAGCAGACCATCCACGCCCTGCGAGATGAACGGCAGATCATCGAGCCCCAGGCTTTCGGCGCTGACGCTCTCCAGGTACGACAGGATGCCCGGCAGCGCGAGCAGGAGGTCGGTGATCGTCATCTTGCTGATGTTGGTCAGCTGATCGAAGTTCTCCGTTTTCAGCTCGAACTTGCCGGCGAGCGGATCGCCGGTGAGCTTGGCCTTCGGCACCGTGCTGCCAGTGGCAATCAGATCAAAGCCCGCAACCGATGCGTAGAGCGGCAGCTCCAGATTGAAGCGGCTGGCGGTGGGGGTAAGCGTGAACACGCCGTTTTGCAGCGCCATGCGGCCGCCCAGCGCCGCATCGAGGACGCCACGCGCCCAGGGCACCGCGGGCGTGATGATCTTGCCCGTGTCATCAAGCTTCGCGGGCTCGGCATCGCCCGCCCGGCCGATGCTGAGTGCGATCGGTCCCAGCGTCGCCTTCAGCACGATGTCGCTGGCAGTGAGCGCGCCCGAGAAGCTGAGGTCGTTCAGATTGAACCTGGCGCTGAAGCCGTCTTTCCAGCCAAGCGACAGATCGAAATCGAGTGCAGCCGAGAAATTCGCATCAAACAGCAGATCGCCTTCGATCTCCAGACCGATGCCGCCCAGTTTCGAACCGATATCAAGCTTGAGGTCTTCAACCCGGGCGCTGATCGCGGCCTTCAGGCCCAGCTCGAGTCCGTCCTGGCTCAAATCGAACACCAGACCTTTGCCAGGGAACAGATTGACCTCGGTGACCTGCGCGCTGTTGGCCGTAGCCGCGTCGCGCAGCTTGGTGAACACCAGCTTGTAGTGGCGATAGCTGTCGGTGTTGGCAAAGCTCACGGCACGGCTCGCGTTACGCGCCATCGTCAGACCGGTTTCAACGCCCGTGGCGATCGGCACCCAGCCGGTCGTTGCGCCCCAGGCGGGCGCGGTATCGCTGGCTGCGCCATAGATCGCAATTTCGACGGGATCGCGTTCGGGCGAGTCGTTGCCGGTGGTAAGCGCAAGCGAATCCACCACGGCCGCATCCGACAGGGTAAAGACCAGGCCCGAGCCTTCCTTGTCGAAGTTCAGATACTTGGATGATGGCGAACCATCGATCGCTGCAGCCGCGCCTTCATTGACCGGCGAGCGGGTCGACGAGGCGGTGACCGCCGTGACCGTGGGGCCCGAGCGGTCGGCATTGGCCCATTCCAGATAGGCCTGCAGGCCGCGCACGGTGGGCACGCCCTTCACACCGAAGAACTCGACCGGCTGGTTGAGGTAGTCGAGCACCAGATCGCCAACCCGCAGATAGGGCGAGAGCTTGAGGATCTGATCCAGCGTCTGGTTGATGATCGGAAGCGGCGCGGCGTTGATAAGCTGCGCACGCACGCTGCTCATCTGACCCGCCACGGTGCGAAGCGCCCCGCCGATCCGCCCGTCCAGCGAACCATCGAGGTTATCGAGCGCAAAGCGCGTGTCGCCATCGGCTGCAAAGGACACGTCGATGGTGTTGCCGGCCACCGTCACGCTGCGCTCAATCGGCGCGCCAGTGAAGTTGGCCCCCACCGACACTTCGCCAAACAGCGACTCATTGATGAACGGAATCGGTACCTTGGCCGTGGCATCGAGCACGAAGGCAAAGCCTTCGCCAGGCAGCGTTCCGGTGGCGGCCGCGGGCGGCTGCGCAAACAGCCGCGCATCCGCAATATGCATGTATGACTTGCTCTGGAACACCCCCTTCACCGTCGGGAACACCACCTTGTAGTGCGTGTAGGCCGTGGTGTTGGCAAAGGTGACGACATTCGCGGCGCCGCGGCCGTTAGCAAGCCCCGTATTGCCTGAACCCAGCTTCGTCCAGGTGTTGCTGGTCCAGGGGTCGGTCGCATTCGAACCGAACACCTCCCAGGTCTTGGGATCCCACTGCCAGATGTCGTCGTTGGTGCGCGTGGTAAGCGCAAGCGAGTCAAACACCTGGGGCGCATCGAGCGAGAGCGTGTAGCCCGAGCCAGGCCCGGTCTGGTTCAGATACTTGGTGGCGGGATCGCCATCGAGCGCGTTCTCCACCATTTCATTGGCGGGCGATTGGCCCGGTGTGCTGGTAAGCCCGCCCGACTGCATTTCAAACAGACGCGCCTCGGCCAGATGCAGATAGGCCTTGCCCTGATAGAAGTCCTTGATGGTGGGGAACACCACCTTGTAGAAGCGATACGGCGTGTCATTGGCAAAGCTCACCACGCTGGAAGACCCGCGCGCATTCGCAAGACCCGTGTTGCCCTCGCCCAGTTTCACCCAGTCGGTGTCACCCCAATCCACGCTGTTGTTCGATCCCCAGACCTCCCAGGTCTTGGGATCCCACTGCCAGATATCGTCGTTGGTGCGCGAGACCAGCAGCATCGCGTTCATGGGCTTCGCCTGCGGCAGCGCCACGGTGAAGCCCGAGGTCGGGCCGGCTTTATTCAGATACTTGGTGGCGGGTTTGGCATCGTTGATGCCCGACACGCCTTCGCCCGCGGGCGATTCGCCCGGCGAGGCGGTGAGCGCGGGTGCCGCAAGCGGCACCACCACGCCCAGACGTCCGTCGATGATGCCGGCGGTCTGGCCGGCAAGCGATACCGTGGCCTCGAGCCCGCTTGCGCCAATCAGAAGCGCGCCGCCCGGAACCACTTCCAGCGACAGGTCCGCGCGGGCCGACACGATGGGGGCCGAGTCGGCGGCCGCATCGGGCGCGCGCACCTGAAGCGCCACCGAACCGGCAGCGGCAAGCGTGCGCAGGCGGGAGTCGAGCGAATCGACGATCTCGCCGCGCATGCGAAGCGCGGTCGAGCCTGAGAGGCCGTCGCCATCGATGTCGCCCTGCGTGAAGTCAGCCGTGAGCCCGGCCAGCTCGCCCGTGGTGGGCCCAAGGTTGAGCGACAGATCAAGACCGCCCGCGCCCAGCGTGAGGCCCGGAACGCCCTGGAGCGCAACATTCTGTGCGCCCGCATGGAGGCCCACGAAGCTGCCGCCACCGCGAACATCCGACAGGAGCGCAAGCCCAAGCGATCCGCCTGTCAGCGATACGCCGATGAAATCTTCTTCCGATCCGGCATTGACGCCCAAGCGGACATCGACGTTGCGAGCGGCAATGAGCGTGGTGCGCATCGAGCGACGCTGGCCGTCGCTCAGCGTGACGGTGCGGCCACCCAGCATCGACAGCGCGAAGCTGCCGCTTGCGGTCACATAGTCGGCAATGCTTAAGGCTGCATCAAGCGTAAGCGTAGTGAACTGTCCCGCGTCCACGCTGTAATCCAGCGACACCGTGGCATCGGTGGCAAGGTTGGTCTTTACCGCAATCGAGCGGTCGATGGTCTCGCCATCCACCTCGGTCACCGAGAAATCAACCACCGCGTCGTTGGCCACACCCGCGCGGCTGCCGATGGCGCGGTTGGTTTCAAACAGGAGCGAGTTCGCCTCGAGCGTGAAGAGCTCGGCCGGCAACCCCAGCATCTCAGCGCTTACCGACACCGCGTCGACCTCGGCGCGCACCGCAAGCCAGGCGCGTTTGTCGAAATCGGGCCCATCGAGCGGCCGCATCAGCGCCGCGGCAAGGTTCAGCCCTTCCACCGCAATGCCCTGCACCTGCGCCGAGACATCGGAGGCGCCAATCAGGAAGGCCTGAACAAATTCGGTGCGGCCGGCAACCGTGACATCAAGCGTTTTGCGCGATACGACCACCGAGCCTTCGACGCGCAGGAAGTTACCCACGCGAACCAGCATGGAGCCGCCCACCTCAAGGACTTCCTCAGTGAAGTCGAGCGTGATCGGCGTACCGGTACCGGGTTTGAGTGTGAGCGGCGCGGCTTCCCAGTTGATGGTGTTGGTGTTGCGGCCGCCCTGCGGATCGTCGCCAAAGCCGAGGTTCAGATTTACCGCGAGGTTGCTGCCCATCAGGGCAAGGCCATAGCGCTCAAGACCCACCACGCCGAGCGAGGCGGCGCTGCCCTTTAGCGCAAGGAAGCTTCGGTCATCGTCGACCGAGTCTGCAAAGGCCAGCGCGAAGTCGAGATCGGTCAGTTCAAGACCCACCGCCTCGTCGCCCGAACCGGTTGCAATGCGCGCATTGATGTCGGCGCCTGCGAGCACCAGCATCCGGGCCAGCACCTCCTGGGTCTCGCCGCCCTCGACCAGCGTGGTGACGGTACCGGCTGCCGCCCAGGCTGCGCCATAGCTTGGCACCACCAGCTTGATGGGCTTGATGTCGGTGCCCGCGAGGCTGCCGCCAAAGCGAACCACCGGGCGATCGCCGTCGGCTTCGGTCGCAACGCTGACCTGCGCGCCGGGCACGGTGTCGATCGCTGCGTTGATCGCGTTTTCAATCTGCTGTGCGGTTTCGGTGACGTGGATGTCGCGCGTCAGATACCGCGCACCATCGATCTCGATCACCATGCGGTACCAGTTGGCACCCGATGCAGCGCCGGTCATCACCTCGACAACCTGCTGCTCATCGGTGGCATCGGTGAGCGTGACCATCCGCTGGTACTGCTCGAGCTGAATGCCGCCGGAGAGGCTGAGCATGCCGGCTACCGACACATCAACATCGCCGCTGACACGCAGCAGCTGGCCAAGTTCCGATGACATCGCGAGATCGATCGTGCTGCCAGTGCCGGTGCGGATCGGATAGGCTTTGCTGCCGGCAAAGTTGATCACGCGCTGGTCAGCGTCCACGCCTGCCGGCAGTCCGCTGACACGATTGATTTCCACCTGGAAGCTGCGCGCGGCCAGCGTGACATCGGGGATGCCCACCAGCTCGACTGCGCCCGCCTGCGCGGTCAGCGCCGTCCAGCGAACACCGTTCAGCGAATTGCCCGCCGAGTCTTTCTGACCCGGCTGCGCGCTGAACAGACCCAGACCGACGTTCACCTCGGTCATCGATACGCCCACCGCCTCGGCATTGACCGTGTCGGCATCGATTCGATACGGTCCGTTCAGGCCCGCGAAGGCGTTGATATCGGCTGCGCCGATCGCAAGCGAATCGACCTTGACCTGCGTGCCATCGTCGATCGTGACGGTGCTGGTGCGCTTCTCGAAGCCCGCGCTGCCGTCCAGATAAACATAGTCACCGATCGCGATCGTAAAGCCCGCGGTCACCGACAGCATCTCCTGGTCGGCGCCATCGATCGTCATGGTGCGACTGCGATCGGTGCCCGTGGTGACGTTGACATCGCCGGCCGCGAAATCGATGACCCGACCCGTGGATTTGTCAGCGAGATTGACCTTCACCGTGGCATCGCGCACCTCGAGCGTGAGGCCGTTGACACCCACCACCGCCACACTGCCCGCTTCGGCTTCGACCGCAACCCGTGTGGCAAGCGATGCGCCCGCCACGGCGAGTCGTGCACTGAACACGCCCTCGCCGTCGGCCGCTGCAATCAGCTGGCTGCCATCGGCCGACAGCGCCACCGAGCGCCAGGCGCGCGTGCCGGTCTCCAGCACCATCCGCCAGCTTGCACCGCTGTCCTCGCTCACCCAGATACCGCCGGTCTTGCCTTGTGCCGCAGCAGCAATCACTCGCCCGTTGGCCGACAGCGCTACTGAGGTCCAGGCGCGCGGCGACTGCGTGGCCACCCACTGCCAGTCGGGGCTCGAGGTGTTGGCGACCCAGATCTGGCCGTCGACTGCGGCCGCCACCAGCGTGGTGCCGCTTTCGCTTGCCGCCACCGCCGCCCAGGCCGTATCCGCCGGCGCATTGCGGGTGACATCGGTCCAGGCCACCTGATCGCCCGCCATCGGCGAGAGCGACGCGGGCACCGCAGAACGCAGCAGCTGCGCCTCGGCGATCTGCATCGCCTCAAGCCCTGGCATGCCGCCCTTCACGGTGGGGAACACCACCTTGTAGCTGCGCCAGGCCACATCGTTGGCAAAGCTCAGGAAGCGCGAAGAACCCTGTGTGTCACCCAGACCGGTGTCACCGGAACCGAGCAGCTCCCAGCCTTCGTCGGTGAACGCCTGCGCCGAATCCGAGCCATACACCTCCCAGGTGGTCGGATCCCAGGACCAGAGCGGGTTGGAGAGCCGCGACACGAGCAGCAGCGTGTCGAGCGCCTCGGGTTCGGCGAGCGTGACCGCATAGCCCGAGCCATTTGCCTCAAAGTTGAGATAGTTGGTACCCAGGTTGCCATCAGTGGCCTTGTCGACCGCCTGATCCACGGGCGAGCCGCCCGGCGAACTGAACGGCGCGCGGAACAGCTGCGCCTCGGCAATCTGCAGGTAAGCTTTGCCGCCCGAGACGCCCTTCACCTCGGGGAATACGATGGCGTAGTGCTTGTAGGGGGTGGTGTTGTCGAACATCACCACGCTGGACGAGCCGCGCGCGTCGGCCAGCAGCGTGTCACCCGAGCCCAGCTCGGTCCACACCGCATCGCTCCAGCTTGCGCTCACGTTGGAGCCCAGCACGCGCCAGGTCTTGGGATCCCACTGTGCGGGGCCATCCTTGGCGGCGACCAGACGCAGCGCGTTGAACGCCTCGGGGGTGTCAAACGACAGCGTGAAACCGCTGTCAGCACCCGCCTGGTTCAGATACTTGGTCGCAGGATTGCGATCGTTGACGTTGCCAATGCCCTGATTGGCAGGCGAGGCGCCAGGCGAGGCGGCCGTGGTCATGCCAAGCGCCTCGGGCACCACCACCGGTGCGGTGCGGCCCAGTCGCGCTTCAGACAGATGCATATAGCGCTTGCCGCCCACCGCGCCCTTGGTGTCGGTGAAGACCACCGCGTAATGCTTGTAGGCCGTGTCGTTCGCAAAGCCAACCTGGCTTACCGAGCCGCGTGCATTGCCAAGCCCCGTGGCGCCAGCGGCCACTTCGGTCCAGGTGCCCAGCGGCCAGACGCCGCTGTTGTCGCCTGAATCATTGGAGGCGAACACCTTGAAGGTTTTCGGATCCCACTGCCAGTTGTCGTCGTTGGTGCGCGACACCATCGTGAGCGAATTGAACGCGTCTGGCTGGTCGAGCGTGATGACAAAGCCGCTGCCTGGACCGGCGAGATTCAGATACTTGGTTGCAGAATTGCCATCGAGCAGACTGTCCACGCCCTCACCCGGGGGCGAGCTGCCCTTGATCGGCGAGATGGCCTGCACCACCGCGGGCGACGAGCGCGCCGCCTCAAGCTGGCCGATAAAGAGGCCCGGGTCGCCGCTTTGCCAGACGCCCGAGACCGGGTTGCCGGCTGCGGCAAACATCGACGAGCCCGCACCGAAGGTATCGATGGCGGTAAAGCGCGCATCGCTGCGCGGGGCAAGCGCATCGGCAAAGCCCGCCTGCGTGGATGCGTCACCAATCGAAACGGTGCCCATCGCGTCGCGATAGGTGGCGGTATTGGCCTGCTCAACACCACCCGAGCCCAGCGGATTGCCGCGGGAATCAATGTCGGCCACCACGGTGATTCGGATCGCGGGCCGGCCGGTTTCGCCGGTGAAGCTGAGCATGGGCCCACTCTGCGACACCACGGCGCTGGCGGTGGTCTGCGCACCCAGCATGCGTGCGAGGCCTGCTGCGATATTGACGCGAATCTGCTCGGGCGTACCGATCTGGAAGCCGCCCTTGCCGTTACCCACAATCAGATCGGCCGCCGTGACGGTGTAAGCCACGGGCTCCTCTGAGAAGCCCGTCACCATCAACACGTCGCCGATCGCAAATCGGCCGGTAAGGAGCGCAAACTCGGTGTTGCCGAGCGCCGCGCGATCAAAATCGCCAAAGTTGGTGCGCGGCTGGTTCACCACCTTCCAGCCAAACAAGCCTGGCTGGCTGACCGGATCGACCGGACCCTGCAAGGTCCACGGATCGATCGCAGCCCAGCCGGCTGCGCCATCGCGGGCTTCCAGAATGATCTGAGCACCCGAGCCCAGCGCCCGAACGCTGGTGGACTGCGCATTGATCTGTGCGCGAAGCGATGCGGCAAGGGACGCATTCAGCTGCGACTGCGAAGGCGGTGCGCTGCTTGCCGAGCGCTGCGGCACGGTCACCCGGAAGGTCTCGAGCGATGCGCCCATCACGCGAAGCCCGATCACATCGCCCGGCACAAAGCGGCCCGAGATCTCCAGCACATCAAACTGCACCGCCTCGAAGGTGTCGGTGACCGCGATGCGGTCGCGCGACAGCATTGCAACATCGGTGTAGGGCGCGGCGGCTGCGCTGGTGAGACCCCAGCTTTCGCCACGATCGGTGGAGGTGACGACAAAGCCGTTCGCCATCACCGCGGCAATCATGTTGCCGTCCGACGAGATCGAGACCGCGCGGTAATCGCCGCGCGGCGCACCGGCATCGCGCCAGCTCAATCCCTGGTCATCCGACAGATAGACGCGACCCGCAGCACCACCCGCCACCGCGACCTGAATCGCGGGCAGGGTTTGCGCGCCAACTTTGCTGGTGCCCGAAATCGCCACATCGGTCCAGGCAATCGGGCCGGACAACACCTGCTGAACGGCCTCGCGCTCGGTGGCGATCACCAGTGCAAGTTCGAGATCGGAGAGCACAAAGCCCGTGGCATCGGGCCCGGGCACAACGCCGCCGCCGCCGTTTATGCCGGCGAATGCCGACAGGTCGCTTGCGCCTACCGTGAGGACATCATGGGCGCGCCGCGAGCCATCCTCGAGCGTGAGCATGCGGGTGGATTTTTCGAAGGCAAGCGAGCCTTCGGTGGCGAAGAAGCCGCCCACGCGCAGCTGAACCTCACCGCTTGCGCGAAGCAGCTCGCCCCGATCGGAATCAATATCCAGCACGCGGCTGGTTCCGGTCCCTGTCACCACCGAGACGGGTTTGGCCTTCAGATCGAGCACGCGGGTGCGGCTGTCCATGCCCTCGGGCAGGCCGCTCACCTGATTGACTTCGACCAGCAGGTTGTTGGCCGCAATCGAGACCTGATCACCGCCCACAAACACCACCTTGGCGGCCGATACTTCGAGCGCGCTCCAGCGCGTGTCGGCATAGGCGTCCATGCCCAGCCGCTCGGCCGTGCCCAGCGTGGCCACTTCCGCACCCGACAGCGGACGCTCCCAGAGCGCGAGCTTGCCAACATTGAGCGGCGCATTGCCGAAGTTGTCATCGGCAAAGAACAGCACCTTCGAGCCCAGCGTGTAGCGGGCTGCGGTGCTGGTGGCGCTCGCCACCAGTTCGCCATCGATGTAGAGGCGCTTGGCACCGGCTTCGCTCACGAACACCACGCGCTGCCAGCGGGTTTCGTCGATGGCTGTGCCGAGATAGCCCAGGCCGTCACCGCCCGATCCATTGCCCAGCAGATCGGAGTCGCGATGAATGAAGAGCTCGCCGTCGTCGGCGTTGGTGCCGCTTGTCTGCAGCAGGCTGCGCCACAGCGCCCGGCTGTCCTCGGGCGACTGAATATCGAACATCACCGTGTAGTCGGCGAGCGGCTCAGCATTCGAGCCACGGTCCAGCATCAGGTAGTTGCCTGGGCCTGCGGCGGTGGTGATGACCCCGCCCGCGCGTACACCCACATCATCGGTGAGCGCCGCATGCTGCTCGAGCGCGCTGAAGAGCCGCGCTTCGGACAGATGCAGATATTTTTTGCCGCCCGACACACCCTTGGTGGTCGGGAACACCACCTTGTAGTACTGATACGACGTGCTGTTGTCAAAGCCCACCACGCTGGTGGCGCCTCGCTCGTTGCCGAGGCCCGTCTCGCCGCGACCCAGCCTCGTCCAGCTGGTGGCATTCGCCCAGCCGGTTGCCACATTGGTGCCCCAGACCTCCCAGGTCTTGGGATCCCACTGCCAGATGTCGTCGTTGGTGCGGGTGGTGAGCGCAAGCGAATCGAGCGCCTGCGGCTCGGCAAGCGCAAGGATGAAGCCCGAACCTGGACCGGTCTGATTCAGATACTTGGTGGCGGTGTTGCCATCAGCAAGATTGGCGACCCGCTCGTTCGCGGGCGACGTGCCCGGCGACGCGATCAGCGTGCCGACCGCGCTCGCCACGCGGGTAAGCGACGGGCCGTCTGCGATGCGGTTGGCCAGCACATCATCGCCCGGCACAAAGTCATACACGCCGATCGCGCCCGCTTCGGCGGTAAAGAGCGTGTCAGCGTCCTTCGAGGGCGCCATCAGGGCGAGCGCGAACTCTGCATCCTGCAGCACAAAGCCGCGTGCATCAGCATTCGGCGAATCCAGGCCATCGATGACGCCATCGCCATTGCTGTCGGTGAAGTAGCCGCCACCAATGCCTGCAAACGCATTCAACCTGCTGCCACCCACCGACAGCGTGTCGGCGGTCATGCGCGTGCCGTCGGCAAGCTGCACATTGGTGGAATATTTTTCGAGCGCGAGCGTGCCGCGTGCCTGCACGAAGCCACCCACCTCCAGTTCAAAGTCGCCCGATGCGCGCAACGACTCGCCGCGTGCGCCGTCCAGCGACAGCTGCGTGGTGCTTCGATAGCCGGTTGCCACCGTAAACGGCGACGCCGAGAAATCGACCACCTGCTGATTGGCAAGCGTTCCCGGTGTGATGTTGCGAACCAGGTTCACCGCCACTTCCAGGTCGCGGCCCGTGGCCGTGATGGTGGGCACACCGACCAGCGCGGCTTCTGCCACGCGCGCCTCAAGCGCCACCCAGGTGCGGCCCGCGTTCAGATTCACGCTGCCCGACGCACCGGCCTCGCCCAGCGTGCGCTCAAAGCCCAGCACCAGGCCAAACTCGCCGCCCACCGCCGAGACGCCCAGCGCATCCGGGTTCACTTCATCGTCGAGGTTGATCAGACCATCGTCATTGGTATCGCTGCGATACGGGCCGTTGATGCCCGCAAACAGATGCAGGTTCGCGCCGCCGATGGTAAGGATGTCGGCTTCAGCGGTACTGCCATCGGCCAGCG